>QIKV01000124.1 GCA_003233115.1 Oceanospirillales bacterium | reverse complement strand
ACATGGCCGGCGTACTGGAGGATTTCGCTGCCCACGGGTTGATTAACATCGCTGGTGGATGCTGCGGCACCACCCCGCAACACATCAGCGCAATTGTCAACGCACTTCAAAACCGGCAACCCAGGACCATACCGGAAGCTGTTCCATTTTGCCGCCTGGCCGGCCTGGAACCCCTGACACTCACACCTGCACTGAACTTCGTCAATATCGGTGAGCGCACCAACGTCACGGGTTCGGCCATATTCCGCCGCCTGATCGAGGCCGATGATTTTGAAGCCGCAGTGGAGGTCGCCCGCCAGCAGATCGAAAATGGCGCACAGATCATTGATATCAATATGGACGAGGGCCTGCTCGATTCAAAGGCGGTTTTGACGCGCTTCCTGCACCAGATCGGGTCAGAGCCTGATATTGCGCGTGTGCCGATCATGCTGGACTCCTCACGCTGGGATGTGTTGGAAGCCGGGCTGGCCTGTTTGCAGGGTAAAGGTGTGGTCAATTCGATCAGCCTGAAAGAAGGTGAAACCATTTTTCTGCAGCAGGCACAAACAATCCTGCGCTTCGGTGCCGCTGTCATCGTCATGGCATTTGACGAAAACGGGCAAGCAGACAACCTGGAGAAACGTGTCAGCATCTGCGAACGGGCGTGGAAACTGTTAACCCGTGAGGTTGGTTTTCCGCCGGAAGACATCATTTTTGACCCGAACATTTTTGCCGTGGCCACCGGTATTGAAGAACACAATAATTACGGGATGGATTTCATTGAGGCCACCCGGCGAATCAAGCAAGCCTGCCCCGGTGCGCTTATCTCCGGCGGTGTCAGCAATATTTCATTTTCATTCCGGGGTCAGAACCGGGTCCGCGAAGCCATTCACAGCGTATTCCTGTACCACGCTGTGCACGCCGGCATGGACATGGGCATTGTCAATGCCGGCCAACTGGAAGTCTATGACGAGATCGATCCCGGATTGCGCGAAGCCGTTGAGGATGTCGTGCTGAACAGGCGCGCGGACTCAACTGACCGCCTGCTCAAGCTGGCGCAGGCGTTCCAGGGTAACCGTGAAGTTGAAACTACCAGCGCGGCCTGGCGCTCAGAGCCTGTAGAAGACCGCTTGAAACACGCGCTGGTCAAGGGCATCAATACCTTCATACAGGAAGACACAGAGGAAGCCCGGCTGAAGGTTTCCCGGGCACTGGACGTTATCGAAGGGCCATTGATGGACGGCATGAACGTCGTCGGTGACCTGTTCGGCGACGGCCGCATGTTTCTGCCACAGGTGGTCAAAAGCGCACGGGTTATGAAACAGGCTGTGGCTGTGCTGATCCCATATATTGAAGAGGAAAAACGCCAGGCCGGTGACCATGGAAAAAGATTGACTCGAATCCTGATGGCAACCGTCAAAGGTGATGTCCACGATATCGGTAAAAATATTGTCGCGGTGGTACTTAGCTGCAATCATTTCGAGGTTATTGACCTCGGCGTCATGGTAACTGCGGAAACCATCCTTGAAACCGCACATAAACAGCAAGTGGACATTATTGGCCTGTCCGGTCTGATCACTCCTTCGCTGGAGGAAATGCGCCTGGTTGCCGCTGAAATGCAACGCCGGGGTATGCAACAGCCGCTCATGATCGGCGGCGCGACCACTTCGCCTTTACATACAGCAATACGTATTGATCCTGAATATTCCAATGGGGTTTTCTGGGTCAAGGATGCCTCCCGGGCCGTGGGGGTCGCCAGGAAACTGAGCAGCGAAAGCGAGCGCAGAATATTGTCTGAAAGTGTGGCTCAAGATTATGCAAGCATGCGTGAGCGACGCGCAAAGGGCAGTACGCGCACACCACCGATCAGCCTTTCAGCAGCCCGCAGCAATGCTTTTTCACCACCTTGGCAGGCCGCCGAAATCCACCAGCCAGCCAACCCCGGCCTGCATGTTTTTGATGATGTGGCACTGGCTGAGTTGGTGCCTCTGATCGACTGGACACCCTTTTTCCAGACCTGGGAACTGTCAGGCCGCTATCCGGCTATCCTTGCAGACGACGAAAAAGGCGAGGCAGCGCGTGCATTGTTCACGGACGCCCAGGCCATGCTGGAGCAAATCATTGCTGAAAAATGGTTGCGTGCACGCGCCACTGTCGGCATTTTCCCAGCGGCGTCAGAGCAGGATGATGTTGTCATATACTGCGATGCCGCACGCACAGCAGAGCACCTGCACCTGAACTTCCTGCGCCAGCAAAAGGCCAAAGCCAGTGGTCGCTTTAACCGTTGCCTGGCAGATTTTATTGCTCCGGCAGCATCCGGCCACAGGGATCACATCGGGTTATTCGCCGTTACCGCGGGCTTGGGAATAGAGGAAAAACTGGCAGAATTTGATAAAACCCAGGATGTCTACTCATCCATCCTGCTCAAAGCACTGGCTGACAGGCTGGCCGAAGCGCTTGCGGAATTCAGCCACCGCCTGGTACGCCGAACCTTGTGGGCGTATGCCCCCCGGGAGTCACTGGATAGCGAAGCACTTATCACGGAACAATACAGTGGCATCCGCCCTGCCCCCGGTTACCCGGCTTGCCCGGACCACAGCGAGAAGGAAAAGATATTTACCCTACTGGATGCCGGGACCAATTCGCAGATGCAGTTGACCAGCGGCTACGCCATGCTGCCGGCGGCATCGGTAAGCGGTTATTACTTTGCCCACCCGCAGAGCCGCTACTTTGTGTTAGGAAATATACTTGAAGATCAGTTGCTGGATTATGCCGAACGCAAAGATATCAGTGCCGATCAAGCGCGCCAGTTGCTTGTAGCAAACATCAAGCCGTAAAATCGAGTACGCCCTCTCAATGCACAGTCCAGGGGAAATTGGTACTTAGATCATGCATCAAACACACGAGTTCACATTCAAAATCATCATTATTTTTGTAGCTCTGATGAGCGTAAACCTTCGTTGGGCGTACGCGGATGAAACGCTTCAGGCCGCGGAACTGCTGAAGCAGTATCGACTGAGTGAGGCGGCAGTATCACCGGATGGCAGGCGCGTTGCAGTCGTTGTTACCGAGCCTGTGCAGGGGGATAAAAAACGCAGCAGTATTTGGCTTTATGAGCGGACATCCGATGTGTTTCGGCGGCTGACAACGATCGGCAAAAAAGACCGCTCGCCTCGTTGGGCGCCCGACGGTCAAACGCTCGGTTTTTTATCCGAACGGGAGGATCAGACGCCGCAGATTTTCCTTTTGCCAATGTCAGGTGGTGAAGGGCAGCGCCTGTCCAGCACTGACGCCACTATCGGATCATTCAAATGGTCGCCTGACGGGCGCACCATCGCCTATCTGGCCAAACCAAAAGCCGCAACTCCAAACCAGCAGAACCAGGCCAGCAAGGATGACGAAAGGCTCGCCAGCGAAGACTACAAAGCCGATCAGCTATGGACCGTTGGGGTAAAGTCGCGGGAAGTTCACGAGCTACTTGCCAAGGGTGGCTGGACTGTTTCTGAATTCGCATGGCTGCCAAATAGCGAACAGTTTGTCATCGCGGCAAACAACACCCGCAAACCAGAGCTTCTGTCCGACGAACTTTATGTCATTGACCGGGAAGGTGGAAAAATGCGTGGCCTGGGAAAACCGGATGGGCCTGTCCAGGGGCTGCAGGTCTCGCCGGATGGTAAGACTCTTGCTTATATCGGCGTTTCCGATGGTGGACCGATACCGCATGATATTTACCTGCAATCGATCACGGGTGACGCCCCCCGTAACCTGACGTCCCCCATCATTGACCGGCTCATAAGCAAATTCGTGTGGCGCAAGCGCGACTCGATACTGATTCTCGCGGGCGAAGGACTTGGCAGTACGCTTTACCGGATGAACACGGCGGGCAAGGTCACCCGGCGACAAAACTTTCCTGGTCAATTGCTTTGGGATGTTGCGAGCAACGGGGATCTGCTGGCATCCGTTCGTTCCAGTGCCACTATGCCGCCCGAATTGTGGATCAGCGACGGACAAAAAGAGCGCCAGGTCAGTAGCCTGCATACCAGTTTCCCCAAACTGATAGCGCCGCAGCGTTTTGTCTATGCCAATACTGACGGCATGACGATTGAGGCAGCACTTTTTTTGCCAGCCGAACCGCACAACTCACCCCTGCCACTGATTACCCTGGTGCATGGCGGACCTGCCGGCCGGTGGTCGAACCGTGTCAATGACTGGGCTCAGCTACTTGCTGCACGAGGATATGCAATTCTTACCCCCAACATCCGCGGCTCAGTCGGTTATGGACTGTCATTTGTACGATCCAACCGACGGGATTGGGGTGGCGGGGATTTTCGCGATGTCATGACGGGCATCGACGCACTCATTGACCGTGGTATCGCGGACCCGGATCGCCTCGGGATTGGCGGTTGGTCGTACGGCGGGTACATGAGCGCCTGGGCAATTACCCAAACCCGCCGATTCAAGGCCGCCGTCATCGGTGCACCCATGACCGACCTGGCAGTTGAATACGGAACGGAAAAAGCAGATATCAATGCCTACGACACCTGGTTTCTCGGAACCCCGTATGAGAATCTTGACGATTTCATCCGCATGTCGCCGTTAACCTACGTCAAAAACGTCCGTACACCTGCACTGATATTGGTGGGTGAGAATGATCCGATTGATCCGCTGGCACAGAACTGGCAATTTTACCGTGGCTTGCGGCGATATAATGTGGAAACAGAGTTAGTCATCTACCCGCGCGAACTTCACAGCATCAAGGAGGAACTGCACAAACTGGACGTACTTGAGCGAATGACCCTGTGGTTCGACCGTTTTCTGAATTGAAAGCAAGGGCGTCCTGATACCGGTATTCGAATTTAAGCTGGCAACACTTTTCCGGATTTGACCGCACAACGCTGTCGCGCCCTACCAGATCAAGTCATCCGGCACCGGGTGATCTTCTTCTCCCACACCATCTGCGCCTTGCAGGTCGGGTACGTGATCAGGGGCAAACTGGCGCACTTCTGCTACTTTCTCCGCTGACATCAGGTGATAGCTACCACTCAGATATACCACACCCAGCTTGCCGGTATTGATCTCCCGGAGTTGTTCAGCAGTTGCCAATACACTGCGAATACGGCCCTTGTAGAGAAAGTTCCGCTTGCGATCAGCCGCTTCATCACGGACTGCATTCACCTTGACAAGGGAGCGGACCTTCCGGTTAACCTCCTTGCGCTGGCGTTCCTGTTCGCGCTTGCGGGCACTGGCCCGCTCTTGCTGCTGCCGTTCCTGCCGGTCGCGCATCCGGTATGCCTGGTTCAGGGATATATCCTCGCTGCCTTTGGTCCCGGCAGCTTTCTTGCTGGCACTGTGCGGCTTGGTATGCTTGTAACCGGTTTTCCCCGTGGCCAAGCCAAGGGCACGCAGTTGGTCTTTCAGGCTGTCACTCATGCGTGCTACCGGGTTCTGCCCAGGGTTCAGGAAAGGTGGCGCAACCGGAACCGTCGGCATCCCAGGGCACAAAAGAATAATCCCCTGGAAACAATTCCGGCCGCACCATTGATCACAACATGGGTAATCGGTACTTACTTTACCACTGGGCGTACGCTATTTCTGATCTTCGATAGCCAGCAGCTCAACCTCAAACACCAGGGTTGAATTGGGTGGGATCGGGCCGCCTCCACTTTCGCCATAGGCCAGCCCCGGTGCGATGTAGAAGAGGAACTTGCTACCCACCGGCATCAGTTGCATGCCTTCTGTCCAGCCCGGGATTACCCGGTCCAGGGCAAAGGAAATAGGCTCCTTACGGGCATAGGAACTGTCGAATTCCGTACCGTTGAGCAGCGTCCCGCGGTAGTTGACCTTGACGGTATCTGTAGCTACTGGCCGAGGCCCATCACCCATGGTCAGTACCCTGTACTGAAGACCGCTGGCGGTGGTCTTTACACCTTCTTTGAGCTTGTTCTCGGCAAGAAACTTCTGGCCCTCAATGAGGTTTCCCTGACCGGCGGCTGCAGACTCGGCCTGCTGGGCAGCTTTCCTTTTGTCAACGTAGGCCTGCCGAACGGTATTGGCCTCTTCATCTGTCATTGCCAGTTTTTCGTCCAGATAGGTTGCTCGAATGGCAGCAGTGAGTGATTCAAGATCTACCTCGGCACCCTGCTGACGCAGCGATTTGCCGATGTCCATACCTATTATGTAGCCCAGTTTCTGCTCGTCTGTCTTCAATTCAATAGCCCATGCATTCATTGAAAATGCGGTGACGGCCAAAAGCAAGCCACAGCGTTTGATGGAATTCATCCTGTATTACTCCTTGTAAGATAGATAGCGAATTGTCCACATATCCGACCCCATGCGCAAACAAAATGTTCCACTGGGTTATGATTTATCCAATGAATTACCTCATTGCCACATTGGTCTTTTACCAGTTGCTATTGCTCAGTATTGGCTGGTGGGCAAGCAAGCGCACAGAAGATAACGAAGATTTTTATCTCGGTGGGCGCAAACTGGGTGCGGTTGTCGCAGCCTTGAGCGCCTCTGCCAGTTCATCTTCAGCCTGGAGCCTGCTGGGCGTTTCAGGTGCAGCCTATGCCTGGGGGCTGCCGGCTATCTGGCTGATCCCTTCGACCCTGCTGGGTTTCTTCATCAACTGGTTCTGGGTCGCACCCCGGTTGTGGCAGCAAAGTCGGGATAACCACGCCTTGACGCTGACCGAATTTCTGGCCGGCCCACGCAATGATCCCGCCCGCAAGACCATCATGCGGATCGGTGCAGCCGTGATCCTGTTTTCATTTACTTTCTATATTGCGGCCCAGTTTCAGGCCGCTGGCCACACTTTCGCCAGTGCACTCGATATGAATCCGGCAGCCGCCATCGTGCTCGGTGCTGCTATTGTGCTGGCCTACGTCATGCTGGGTGGATTCTGGGCCGCCAGCATCACTGACAGCCTGCAGGGTATTTTGATGGCGGCCAGCGCGGTGGTATTACCGCTGATCGCACTGATTGCTATTGGTGGCCCGGGTGTATTGTTAGCCAGCCTTGATACAGACGGTATTTCCACATCCATGTTGTGGACACGCCAGGAAAGCACGGCCGCCGGCATTGGTTTTGTTATCGGTCTGGCCGGCATAGGCCTCGGCTATCCCGGCCAGCCCCATGTGGTTAACCGCTTTATGGCCATCGAAAAGCAAGCGGCGATCCCGACTGCGCGGTTACTGGCGATTAGCTGGGCAATGGTCATATACACCGGCATGGTCATTCTGGGCTGGAGCGGACGGGTTCTGATGACCTCGCTGGGCAACAGCGAGCAGGTATTGTTTGAACTGGCCAGGCAGTTACTGCCATCCGTATTCGCGGGTATCACTGTTTCTGTCATATTGTCAGCGATCATGTCCACTGCCGACAGCCAGTTGCTGGTCGCTGCATCGAGCGTCAGCCACGATCTGCGCAATGGCAGAGCCGCTACCCGTGAAAGCCTGCGACAGGCGCGCTGGGTCGTGCTAATCATCGGCGTGGCCGCGATTGCGCTGGCCATTTTTTCACCGGCAGCCATCTTCAGCCGCGTCCTGTTTGCCTGGCAGGCACTGGCGGCAGCCTTTGGCCCGTTGCTCATCATTACGCTGTGGCGCGGCCCGGTCAGGCCCGGTTGGCGGATTGCCGCCATGTCTTCGGGGTTCATATTGACCGTGCTGATTAGCTGGGCTACCGAAACTCCCGGTGATATCGCGGAGCGTTATATCCCGCTGCTGGTTGCCCTCGCCCTCGCCTGGACGGGTACAAAGCGCCGCCAGGAGCCACCAGCATCTGTTCGGCGCCGGACATATTGAAACTGGTGTTTGCAATTTATATTTATAGTGTTATACTTCACTACAACACCAATCAATAACCATTTTGATGAGAGGCACGATGCTGAATTTATTACGACACCACAGATTTCATGTTCCCAACGGGCTGGCGGTAGCTGCTGCCATACTGTTGTTGGCCAGCAGTGTCGGGGGCTTTAACTCCGACTCGGGAATGCACTCATCCAGTGCGGGTAGCACCCCTTCAGTCCAGGCAGAAAGTCCTGACAGTGCCGGGGCAGATGATACCCTTGAACAGAAACGCAGCGGCCTGAACCTGGGATTCCTGCTGTTCCGGCGTGGATAAGCAGACCAGATCCTGCTATGACAGCCCAGTGGAATGACAGCCAACCCATCTATTGGCAACTGAAAGAGCGCACCATCGCTATGATCCTCGATGGCACATTGGCAGAAGGCGATACCCTGCCCTCGGTGCGGACAGTAGCAGCTGAATTCCAGTTGAATCCCATCACGGTATCTAAATCCTACCAGACGCTGGTTGATGATGGACTGGTCGAGAAACGCCGTGGCCTCGGCATGTTTGTGTGTGCCGGTGCGCGGCAACAACTGATGGAAAGTGAACGTCAAAAATTCCTCACTGAAGAATGGCCTGCAATGGTCAATCGCATCGGGCAACTGGGTCTGGATCTTTCCAGGCTGCTTCAGTCTGCTGCAGATAAAAAGGATAAGTCCTGATGAACTACGTCATTGAAGCGCACGGTCTCACCAAGCGCTACAAAAGCACCATTGCCGTTGACAATATCGACCTGCAAATCCCGGCAGGCCGTATCGTCGGCCTGATCGGCCCGAACGGCGCCGGAAAAACCTCTGCCCTGAAAGCCATCCTCGGACTGGCTACCTATGAAGGGAGCTTGAGTGTTCTGGATAAAAGCCCCGCCAGGGACCGGGCAGCATTGATGGAGGAAGTCTGTTTCATTGCTGACGTGGCCGTGCTGCCCCGCTGGATCCGGGTATGGCAATTGATTGAAGTAACCGAGAACATACACCCTAAATTTTCCCGCAAAAAATGCCTGCACTACCTGTCTTCTACCAAGGTCACACTGAACCAGAGGGTCAAACAGCTTTCCAAGGGCATGGTGGCGCAGTTGCATCTGGCTATCGTCATGTCGATCAACGTCAAACTGCTGGTACTTGATGAGCCTACCCTGGGCCTGGATATTCTTTTCCGTAAGCAGTTTTATACCAACCTGTTAAACGACTACTTCGACGCGCAACGCACCATCCTGATCACCACCCACCAGGTTGAAGAGATTGAGCACATTCTCAGTGACCTGATATTTATCCAGGATGGCCGCATAGTGCTCAACAGCAGTATGGAAGATATACAGCAAAGTTATATCGAGTTGATGGTTCCGCCAGGCAAAGCAGGCACAGTGCGTGCATTGCAACCCATGAATGAGCGTGAGCTTTTTGGCCGGCATATTTTCCTGTTCCGGAACGCACACCGTGAGCAACTCGAAGCGCTGGGAGAAGTCCGTACGCCCAACGTTGCCGATCTGTTCGTCGCCATCATGAACGGAGCTGAATCATGAACCGCTTAATGGCATTGGTAAAACGTGAATTCTGGGAAAACAAGGGTGCCTTCCGGACCACACCACTGGTGATCGGGGGAATCTTCCTGGCAGCCATGCTGATGTTCCTGATCACATTCAATCACTTTGACAATGAATTTCAGTCATTAAAGGAATTTCTGCATTTTATTGCGCAACAGGATACCGGTCTGCGCGCCAGATTCCTGTACCAGTCGAGCCTGGAAATGTCGGTAATTTTCTCAACCGTGCTGGCCTTCGTGGTATTTTTCTATCTGCTGGGTTCTTTATACGACGACCGCAAGGACCGCAGCATCCTGTTCTGGAAGTCACTCCCGGCCTCGGACACACTGACGCTTGGCTCAAAACTGCTGGCAGCCATGGTCGTGGCGCCCATCATTTTCTGGATCATTTACGTCATCACCCATATCGTCATCATGCTGCTGTTTTCCGTGGTTATCATGGCGTTGGGGGAAAACCCGTGGACGCTACTTCTCAGCCTGGGCAACCCGTTCAAGGCCTGGAGCATCGTCTTGCTGAGCTATCTGGCTCAATCCATCTGGGCCCTGCCCATGTATGCCTGGCTGATGCTGGTATCCGCGTTCGCGCCGCGTATACCGCTGTTGTTCGCAGTCCTGCCACCCGTAATACTGGGTGTACTTGAACTGTGGGTTAATTTTCTACAGACCTTCACCCTGAGTGATAACCTGTTCGGACTTTTGGGCCATTGGTTTGCCAACAGCCCGCTGATCCTGTCCGCCAGCAACCATGGCAGCGATAACTTCGGGGCAGCGCTGGGTATACCGATCACCAGCGACTATGACCACCAGGTTACCGTCGCCAACATGTTTGACCGGCTCTTCTCAACCGATATGTTGATCGGCCTGGCGATCGCCGCTGTATTTCTTGGTGGTACATTGTGGTTGAGGCGGCGTGCGACTGAGAGTTGAGTTGGCCTGACAAAATGGTGGGCATGAATGCCCACCCTACGGATCGTGCGATCAAGGGGCGATGATTCGAAGCCATCCACAAGCCGTGATACAGTAAACTGATAAGCATCCTTTATATTTCCATTCTCATGAATGGAGAACTGCTGCTGGCAAACTGCTTTCATGGTCGCAAATACAAACAGTAAAAGACCGGCCCAATGGCTGGCTTTACATTTTCCGCAATTGGCAGAAGATGATCGGCAATGCCTTGAGCGCCTCGCCGGCTGGTGTTACCAGTACAGCAGCCAGGTCTGCATTGCGCCACAACGCAACGGACTGTTGCTGGAAGTGGCTGCCAGCCGAAGCTTGTTTGGCGATGCCGAGACCATGGCCGCGCACATCCGTAGCGGGCTGAAAGCACTGGGCCACCGACCCGCCAGCGGTATTGCACCCACACCGGAGGCTGCTCACCTGGCCGCCCGGCACGGCTTACACATTCGCACAGGCAGTGATATTCGCAACACCATCGGTTCGCTCGGTATCGACTGCCTGTACCTGCAAACATTGCAAATACAGGCCTTGCAAAAGGCAGGCTTTCGCACTGCTGCTGACATTTTCCGGTTGCCGCGCAAGGCACTGGCAAGACGGCTGGGGCCGGCGGTAAACGACTATCTTGACCGCCTGCTGGGCCAGCGACCGGACCCCTGTAAGACCTTTTGTCCACCAGACAACTTCTCAGCCGGCCTTGATATACCGGAAACAACCCATACGCAGGGTCTGGTCTTCCCGCTTAAACGGCTGGTCCAGGAACTATGCGGCGTATTGCGTACCCGTGACCGTGGCATACAGGGTTTTGAGGTCCGGCTACAATCTGATGGCGGCACCCAAACCATCAGCCTGTACCTGCAACGGTCTACGCGCTCTGAATCCCATCTGATGATGCTGTTGCGTGAGCGCCTGGAACGCCTGCAACTGCCCTGCCCGGTATGCCACATCCATTTAGAGGCGCCCTGTTTCCTGCCTTACATGGTCGTCCAGCAAGGCTTATTGCCTGCAACAGATGGCTTATCTACAGCCGCAGACAAGCATGTCGTTGAGCGTTTGCAGGCCCGCCTGGGCATGGGCTCTGTTAAAGGACTCAAGTGCCACCAGGACCACCGGCCGGAATATAGCTGGTCACTACGGGAATTGGATGAGCCGACGGCTTACGCCACATTGCCCCGGCGACCGGTCTGGCTGTTGCCCGAGCCAAAGCGCTGCCGAATTGATAAATACCGCATACTGGCAGGCCCGGAGCGCATAGAGTCCGGTTGGTGGGACGGTAAAGATTGCCGCAGGGATTATTTTGTCGTGCGGAACCCGGTCGGCAGCACGCTGTGGGCCTTCCATGAATACAAACCCCACCCGGGCTGGTATCTGCATGGCTTATTCGCATAGCATGGGGGGTCACCCTTTACAGGCCAATAACGGACATGATGAATACACTGGGTAAATTATTCCTGAAGGGTCTGGCTGTTGTCATACCAATTACCCTGACACTGGCCATTTTGTGGTGGATGGCCGCCGGCGCCGAACGCCTGATGGGCTCAATATTGAAATTCACCCTGCCCGCAGGCTGGTATGTGCCCGGCATGGGACTGGCATCCGGCCTGGCACTGGTGATCCTGATTGGCCTGCTGTCCCATGTTCTTATTTTCCAGAAATTGTTTAACCTTGGGGAAACAATATTAAACCGTCTGCCGCTGGTCAAAACCATCTACACCGCCATCAAGGACTTTATCGGCTACCTGAGTCCGGCTAAAGACAGCAAGATGAGCAAGGTCGTGATGGTGCAGTTGCCGGGCCAGTCTTTCCAGTTAATCGGCTTTGTCACACGCGAACAATTTGACGATCTGCCTTTTACCCCGACGGCTGAGGACCCGGTCGCCGTATATATGCCGATGAGCTACCAGATTGGTGGATATACGCTGTTTTTACCGCGCAGCGCACTTACCCCACTGGATATTCCCTTTGAAACGGCAATGCGGTTGGTACTAACCGGCGGGGTCAGCCAGCAACGGGACAACAACTCCGACAACAGGCCTGAAGGCGGGAACAGCGGCAAGCCCGGAAAAGAATGAAGCCGCCGCAGTCTGCGAACCACCGATCTCACTTTACAGGGTTGACAGCACACCGGTAGCTCAGATCTCCTGCCCCACGGTATTCAATTTCAACGCAGCCAGCAAGCCATGCAACACCAGGTCCGGGACCACCCGGTCAAACAGGCTGGCGTTTTCAAACAGGGCCGCAAAACCACCGGTAGCAATCACCTTGGGGTGTTGCCCGGAGAACTCTTCCAGCCTGATGCGCTGCATAATTTCCTGCAGTGCACCCAGGTGGCCAAAAAACAAGCCCGATTGAATACTGTCGGCCGTGGTCCGGCCAAGGCAGATTTCCTTGCGCATGATTTCAACCGAACCCAGTTTTGATGTGCCACTCTCAAGCGCCTGCATCGACATTCTCAATCCAGGCAGGATAACCCCGCCCATGTAGGTACGTTCTTTACCGATGGCGCACAGCGTAGTAGCCGTTCCGAGGTCGACAATAATCAGGTTTTCATTGGGGAATAAGCCGATACCCGCAATGGCATTGGCAATGCGGTCGGTACCAACCTCCAGCGGGTTTCTGTATTGAATCTTCAGGCCGGTTTTAACCCCGGCTTGCAGGATAAAAGGTCGTATATCAAAGTATTTCTGACAGGCAGCAGCCAACGGATAAACCATCTCCGGCACCACGGAACATAACGCAATGTGGCTAACCTGATTGGGGTCGAGGCCATTTTCCCGCAATACGGCACGAAAAAACAAACCGAATTCGTCTGAAGAAGAGCCCATTTTTGATGACTTCCGAAAGGTCAGCAAGGCGTGACCTGACTCGTACACGCCACCATAAATATGGCTGTTGCCTATATCAAGGCAGAACTTCATCAGGCTGCTCCCGCCAGCGCTTTGCCAAGAGTTCATTGATTTTCCTGGCCAATACATCGCTGTCCGCGCAATGCACCGGTTGCAGTGACGACGTGTATAGATAGAACGGATGAGATGTCTGGCTTATCTCTGCTAAATCATTATGTACAACCGCATCAACCGCTGAACTATCGAACTGTTTTTTGACCGCTGCCATGCGCTGCTGTGGGTCTTTGCTATCGGTCAGCTTGAACCCTATTACCCGCAATGCCGGATTTCCAGACCAGGTCTTCAGACTGTCCAGTAACTTCGGGTTGGGTTTTAAATGCAAAATCAGACCACATTCAGAGGGTAATTTCTCTCCGCCATGCTCCAGTGTCCCATGCCCGGCAGATTCGACCCGGGCCACGCTGAAATCACTGACTGCGGCGGCATGAATGACCACATCGTATCCGCCAGACCCGAGCAACGCCTGCAGACGGGTCTCCAGGTCAGCAAAGCTGTAATAGGACTCGAGCCTGGCTACCGGGCCAGGCCGGACTGCATCTTCAGCACCCAGCCATGTCACTGCATGTCCGGCAGCGGTCAGTTCCTCCGCCAGGCGTGATGCGGTGCGACCGCTACTCATATTGCCGATATAACGAACCGAGTCGATACGCTCCCGCGTGCCACCCGCTGTAATCAGGATTCGCTGACCGTTTGTCGATGGGTCAAAAGTCAGCAAACGGTCGACCATCTGCAGTATTTCAAGCGGCTCAGGCAGTCGGCCTTCGCCGTGTTCTCCACAAGCCAGTTTGCCTTTGCCGACCGGCAGGACGTGGATCCCCCATTGTTTCAGCCGGTTGATACTTTCCTGGGTCGCCGGATAGCGCCACATGCGCGTATTCATTGCCGGCACAATGACCATCGGCTTGCCCTGCCCGTAAGCTGCCTGCCACACGGTGCTGACGGCATCATCGGCAATGCCGGTTGACAGCTTGTTGATGAGGTTAGAGGTCGCAGGTGCTGCAATCACGATATCGGCCCACCTGCCCAGCGAAATATGCTCCATGACCTGTCCGGGCGTGAATACATTATCGAATACCACTTCGGCACCCAGCCCCTGCAAGGTGGCAGCACCTACAAATTCAGCCACGCTGCGGGTGCAGGCAACACGCACCTTGTGACCCCGTTTTGTCCACTCAGAAATCAGCGCGGTCGCTTTGGCGCAGGCAATTGAACCTGACATCAATAACAGTATGTTGGGCCTGGCCGGCGTAGGCTCAGAGCTGGACATTATCGATCAATCTCGTGTTTCCAAGCCGGGTGGCGGCCAGACGGCGGTCAGCGATATCCTCAACATACTCCACCTCGAAACCCTGCTGCTGCAACGTAGCCCTGGCCTGTTCCGCTGATTTACTTTGCTTCAGTGCGGCATACAGGACTGCTGCTTTTTTTCTTTGCCGGGCATCCAGCCGTTGGTTACGGGAACTCATAGCCAGGCCGTCTGCTTCACGAACGGTCGCGCAGGCAACAATATTTACCGGCATAAAAAATGCCGCCACCATGTTGCGAATAAGTTGCAGTTGCTGGTAGTCTTTTTCACCAAAGTATGCGTTGTCAGGCTGCACCAGGTTCAACAGGCGCATCACGACGGTCAGTACGCCGTCAAAATGACCGGGGCGGTGCGCACCGCACAATTGCTGGCTGAATTCACTCTCGGTTACTTTGAAGCGGTAATCATCCGCATAAATCTGCCTTGCATCCGGTAGCAACACCACATCGGCCGAGGCCTTTTCAAGCTGCTCCAGATCTTTTTGGCAATCGACCGGGTAGGCCACAAAATCACCATTGTCGTCAAACTGTTTCGGGTTGATGAATACGCTCACAACAGTGAAGGCATTTCGCTCCTTGCTGGCTTCCAGTAATGACAAATGACCCCGGTGCAGCGCTCCCATGGTCGGCACAAAACCCAGCGGGTGCACCTGCACGCCAGCACGGAACACTTGCCATTGAGCCATGGACGTGAATACCCTCATTGGCTGTAACTTTCATCAGTGGTTGGAAAGTGGCCATTTCTTACATCGCTGGCCCAGGCGTTAAAAGCGTCTTTCCACAGTTGTCGGCCCGCAAGGTATTGACGCACAAATTTCGGCTTGAAGTCGGCCGAAAGCCCGAGCAGATCCTGCATAACCAATACCTGGCCATCGGTGTGGGCACCCGCACCGATACCAATCGTGGGGATACTGAGCGACCCCGTGATGTCAGCGGCCAGTTGTTCCGGTACACACTCAAGTACAAGTGCAAAACAGCCGGCTTGCTCACAGGCCAGCGCTTCCTGCCTGAGCGTGTCTGCGGCGCAGTCATCGCGGCCCTGCACCCGGTAGCCACCAATTTGATGGACAGATTGCGGCGTCAAACCCAGATGCCCCATGACCGGCACACCGGATTTGACGATGTGAGCGATGGTGTTGCCATTGCCGTCAAACCCTTCGAGCTTGACCGCATGGGCGCCGGCTTTCATCATATCGCCCACTGTTTGCATGGTATCGGGCAAAGACCGCCGGAAAGACAGAAACGGCATATCGCCGATGATAAATTTGTCTCTTGTACCGCGGGCAACGCTTTCGATGTGCCGGCACATCATTTCGGAGTCGGCGGGTAGGGTCGTAGCATGGCCGTGCATGACCATGGCAGCGCTGTCGCCCACCAGGATTACATCCACATCGGAATCCTGCACAATTCGGGCAGAGGTGTAGTCATAACAGGTCAGCATGACGATCTTTTCAGCGCGCTTTTTGCAAGCCTGGAAATCAAGTACGTTCACGGTCTTTGCCCCACCTGGGCCTGCTCTGCACCGGCTGGCGCCCGGCTGTCGCGTTGCGTGTCACTACCCTGGTAAAAGCGGATAAAAGCCTGGTACAGGTCTTGCAGTGGGTCGTCTTCCAGGGCACGCAGGTTTCGCTTGATGGTGTGCTGATCGTTGCGTGTTAGCGGCCCGGTCAAAGCTGCCCCGGGCGCCAGTATAAAGTTCCTGGCGACCTGCCTCAGGTAAGGATGCAGCGTTTTGCCAGGCAAGGCGAGTTGCTCTTCGAAGCGGTCGGAAATCCCTTGCCACAAAACCTGGGCAAAATTCCCAGCCAGCACACACATAGCATGGTAGCCAGCCTTGTTTTCCACCTTGATAACAAAGTGCGGATTGGCCAAACCCGGCAGCAGGTCCTCAAAACAGAGCCCGGCTTCGAGCATGAACGGTACCGACCGGTAAGTTTCAAGGTCGTACAGATCATCGGCAAACGTCATTAACGGGTGCGCCCCGGCAACGCCGGGAAAACTTAAAGCCCCGCTACAATGAATGAGGCGCTTCTCATACAGGAACGGATACTGTTTCAATAAAGCAGTGATGGCGTTATCTGAGACCAGTAACAAAACACGCTCCGCATTGCCAATCGTGTCCCGCAAGCGCTGCCCAGCATCGGATATTTCAAATGTGTTGAATGATGACCAACGGTCACGCGTCCAGCAGGTATGGGGTATTTTCAGCAAGTGAAAATACTGTGAGAAATGACGTGCAAGCCTGCCGCCACCAACAATCGCATAGTTAACCATATCGGTACCTGTCCTCCGGGGATCAAGTCCTGTTGTCAAAAAAACGCTGTGCGCTGCGGGCCGGGTAACCGCTCCCGCTTTCCCGTCCGGGGTGGCCCGAAAATGTAACCGCCATCATAGGTCAGTTCGTTGGTTTCCGGGCTCAGCACACGTGGTCTTAATTTATTGTACTCCAGACCTGCACTGGCCGCCAACCAAAGCTGTGGGCTGGCCCTGCTGGCCTCAGCCTATCTTGGCAAACACCGGGAATGTCCTGAATAGCCACCATGCAAAGTCACTTAAATAGCCGGTAATCACCGCAATCCCCATAATTATCATGAGCACCCCCGCACCCACCTGAATCATACGGGTATGGCGTTGCAGATGACCAAAATGCTTCATAAAATGGTTTGTGAACAGAGCCAGTGCGATAAAAGGCAAGCCGAGACCCAGTGAGTAGACTGATAACAGGGCGATACCACCGCCCACGGTGAGCGTGTTTGCACTCAGCATCAGAATGGAACCAAGCACCGGGCCAATGCAAGGCGTCCAGCCAAATGCGAAGGCTAGTCCCAATACGAATGCAGCCGTTGGCCGGCCATTGACTGATTGCTTCGGATTGCCGTGCATCCGGTAATCGCGCTGCAGCCAGTTAAAGCGCAACAGGCCCGTCAAAAACAGGCCAAACAAAATGATCACAACTCCGCTAACGATATTGAGCTCATAGCGGTAAGCCAGCAGCAGTCGGCCAAGTACTGAAGCGGTCGCACCAAAGGCGACGAACACCGCCGTAAAACCCAGTACAAAATACAGGCTCAACAGCACAACTTCGAGTCTGTCGCGCATACTTTGCTGTTTTTTCATATCCTCGAGTGACTGGCCGCTAACATAGGAAAGATAGCCAGGTACCATCGGCAAAACACAAGGTGACAAAAAGGAAATGACGCCTGCAAAAAAGGCCGTTAACAGGCCAATACCGGCGATCTCAATCATGCTTGGTATTCTTCAGTTTTCTAATCACTGGCAGGATTTCTTCATCCAGTACTTTTTGATTGATCGCCCCGATATATTTGTAGGCAATTATTCCTTGCTGGTCGACGATAAAAGTTTCAGGCACACCGTATACGCCCCAATCAATGGCGACACGACCGTTGATATCGGCACCGGTGCGCATGTAGGGATCACCATATTTGTCCAGCCACTCGGACGCGGCATCCGGACTGTCCTTGTAATTAAGTCCATAAAACTGCACCAGGCCTGACTCGGAAAGACTCATCATGAAGGGGTGCTCTTCAAGACAGGCAGTACACCAGGAGGCAAAGACATTAAGTATTGATACTTCACCGGTTTTGAAATCGGCACTTGAAAGCCCCAGTTCGCGGCCTTTGACGGGTGGCAGGTTGAACTCAGGAACGGGTCTGCCGATAAGCGGTGACGGGATCAGGTGCGGATTCAGGAACAATCCAACGCCCAGAAAGATGCCGATTGTCACGAATATCAATAAAGGCAAGTAAGCTCCTATGGAGCCCTTATTACCGGCTTTGGTGGCGATCTGCTGCGTCATCGTTCAATACCTGCTTGTCAATAGAGTATGTTTGTTACTGGGTTCGGTTGGCGGCAGAAAATCCAGCTCCGCACAGCATCGTGTGGGCTGACGCTGGTAACCCTGATCAGCGCCGTCGGCATTACCGGATTAAACGGGCATGCGCTCATTGGCTGTAAAGCCCTATCTGATTCCGTCGCTGTCGCCCGACCCCTGCACGCCGGGGTTGATACTGTCTTGCGTGCCCTCTGCCACGGGGGATTCCTCCACATCGTCTATTTGTCCGCCGATCTGGGTTATAAACTGACGTATCATCTGTACCTCCTTATCATCCGGAGGCAAGAGTGAAAGGAGCGTTTTCCAATACTTGACTGCTTGCTTATTATTGCCAAGCTGTGCCTGGGCATAGCCGGCCAGCCACAGCACGCGGGGATTACTCTGATCGATTTCGAGTGCCTCTTGCAGCAATTCCATAGATCGGCCCTGGATTTGATTGTTATTTGCGAGAGCCAGTGCTTCGGCAAGACCGGTGAGCACGTCGATATTCTTCGGCGCCAGTGCATAGGCTCTTCCATAAGCAGAAATTGCATTGTCAATCTGATCGATGACGACATATGAACGGCCCAGTAGCACCCAGCCATTCACATCGTCAGGCTGGGACTCCAGCTTTTCGGCAAATGACGATATGATATTTTGAATTTCCTGTTCCCCTGGCCTGGCAGTTATATCGACCTTACCGGTAGCAATATCCATATTGCCGAGCAGGGCATACAGGCCAATCGATACCGCCGGCACTAAAAGCACCATGGCAATAACCGTCTGCTTTGACCGCCGGGGTGCATTTTTCCTGCTCTCTGGTTCTGCAGGGACATCGCTCAGGAGTTGCAGTTTCAGCTCGGATACTGCCTGGTTGTACTGCTCTTCATCCAGTGCTTCGTTGTTAAGGTCAGCTTCAAGTTCCGCCAGGCGGAGCTTGTAAAGACGGACGTTAAGATCGCTATTATCCGGTGAAGGTTTAGCAGTTTTGCGCCAATAGGGCTTCAGTACTACCAACAGGGCAATAATAATAAAAACGGTAACAATGAGCCAAAAAATCATACGGGTCAGGTATCCTGTCAATCTGTTCCAAGTAGTTTGTTGAGCCGCTTTTCGGCATTTTTATCCAGCGCAAGTTCCTGCTTTTGGTTACTTCTTCTTTTAATAACCCCCAAAACAATCAACAGGCCCAGTATCAGAAGAATGCCGGGCAGGAACCAAAGCAGGAAGGTGGTCGTATTAAGGCGCGGAAGGTAGAGTATAAATTCACCATAACGGGCTACCAGAAAGTCGATGACCTGCTGGTCAGTCTTGCCGTCCTTAATCATGCCGGAAATTTCAATGCGCAGGTCCTGTGCCAACTCGGCATTGGAATCAGCAATCGTCTGGTTCTGGCATACCAGGCAGCGAAATTGCTTGATCAAATTTTCATAACGCGCTTCCTGAGCGGTATCCGCGAATACGATGGGGTCCGGCGGCGCGGACAGGATTTCTCCGGCCAACAGGCCCTGGCTCAATGTGATCGCCACCAGGACCAACAGCAATTTGATGCCAGCGTTAATCATGAGAAGCTCGGTGCTACGTTAATCATTCCGTCCAGTTCTTCCTGTTTCCTGGTAATACGCCGGTAGCGCCTGTCACCGACGGCCAGGAATCCTCCCAGAGCCATGAATAGCGCACCCACCCATATCCATCTCAGATAGGGCTTGTACTGGATGCGGACGCTCCAGGCACCGGAATCCAATTGATCGCCCAGGGCAACATACAAATCACGCGAAAAACCTGCTTCAATTGCGGCCTCAGTCATGGGTTTCTGCTGTCTCGGGTAATAGCGCTTTTGAGGTCTCAACGTGGTAACTGCTTGACCTGCGCGGGTCACGGTTATGGTACCTTCGCTGGCCTGATAATTTACCCCCGTTACGTCCTTGATACCTTCAAATTTGAACGTATACTCACCGATATCCAGGCTTTGGCCCAGGTCCATGCGGACAACTTTTTCAATGCTGTTGGTCGAAACGAAGGTGATGCCAATGACCAGCACGGCAATTCCGATATGTGCGAGCGTCATGCCATAGAAAGACAGGGGTATTTTTCTGAACCCGGTAACCAGATCATCTTTCAGTTTGACCCGCCTCCAGAAGGTAAGCAACGCACCCCCTATAATCCAGATTGATACCGCAACACTGAGAAATACACCAGGGGAAAGTTCACTGGTAACAAAAAATACGAAAAGTGCCGCAATGACAAGACTGGATAGAAATACCAGGCGCAGATGCCGTGCCAGTGCAACAGGGTCGTCTTTCTTCCAGCGCATCATAGGGCCTATTCCCATCAGGAAGAGCACAGGAATCATGATGGGAATGAATACGCGGTTAAAATAGGGTGGGCCTACCGAGATTTTTCCCAGGCCCAATGCATCAATGATCAATGGATACAGGGTGCCAATCAATACTGCGCCGGCCGCAACCACCAGTAAAACGTTGTTGACGAGCAGGAAGGACTCGCGGGAAAAAACATGGAATTTCCCTGTACTGCGTATTTGCGGTCCGCGCCAGGCATACAGTGCCAGTGAACCACCAATAACAACGCCGAGGAAGGCCAGCACAAACATACCGCGGGCCGGGTCAGTGGTAAAAGCGTGAACGGAAGTAAGTACACCGGAACGAACCAGAAAGGTCCCCAGCAAGCTGAGCGAGAACGTCAGCAAGGCCAGCAGCACGGTCCAGGTCTTGAAGGTTCCACGTTTTTCAGTAACGGCCAAAGAGTGTATCAGCGCCGTGCCCACCAGCCAGGGCATGAACGAGGAGTTTTCAACCGGATCCCAGAACCACCATCCGCCCCAGCCAAGTTCGTAATAAGCCCACCAGCTTCCCAAGGCATTACCCAACGTCAGGAATGCCCAGGCCACCGTCGTCCAGGGCCGGGACCAGCGCGCCCAGGCTGCGTCCAGGCGACCACTCAGCAATGCGGCGGCGGCAAAACTGAAAGCGACGGAAAAGCCCACATAACCCATATATAAAAAGGGCGGATGAAGTGCAAGGCCAGGGTCTTGCAGCAAGGGGTTCAGATCGCGCCCATCCATAGCCGCTGGAATCAGTCTTGCAAAAGGATTCGATGTCATCAGCATGAAAAGCAGGAATCCGATACTGATAATCCCCATGATCCCGAGCACGCGGGCAACGGTATCGAGTGGGAGCTTGCGGCTGAACAACGCCACCGCTGTTGACCACAGTCCCATGACAAACGCCCAAAAAAGCAGAGACCCTTCATGCCCACCCCAAACCGCTGATATCCGGTAGGCAATCGGCAACGCCAAATTTGAATTCATCGCCACATACCTGACCGAAAAGTCAGAAACAACAAAGGACCAGGTCAGGCTGGCCAGGGCCAGCAGCAGAAAAAGGGATTGGGCATAGGCCAGCGGCCGGGCCAGTTGCATCCACTGGACATTGTTTCTGGCAGCACCCGCCAGCGGCAACGCTGCCTGCATCAATACAATGACTAATGCCAAAATCAGGGCAAAATGGCCAAGTTCAGGAATCATGGATACAGGTTCTCCGGTTTTCTGTATAAATCGTAAAGCCCAATATTAAAAAGCGACCCTATAGAATGAATCGCTGTGGAATATGGCGGGATTCTGTCACAGTTTTAATCGTGCTTTCTTGCGTTAGATCAACTTCCCGTCAATCTTTTTTCACTACCTGACAGTTACCGAAGGAATTGACCATGCGCACCTGTTCAAAGTTCCTGAAAATGATGGAGGATAAGGAAATCTCTGGATTTGCGTCCAGCGGGATACGGGTAGCGCCGGTGTGCGACCGCCACCAACCGGGATGTTGGCGCACCATTGCTCGAACAACGATACCGGTTCCCGGCCCCGCCTGGTTCTTCCTACAGTTCTTCGGGGCCTTCCTGCTCTTCTTCTTCTTCGTCCTCGGACTGAATCCGTGCCAGGCCGACCAGGTTTTCGTCATCCCGCAGGCGGATCAGTGTCACGCCCTGGGTATTGCGGCCCAGGGTTGAAATTTCATCTGCGTGGGTCCTGACCAGCGTACCACCATCAGAAATCAACATGATGTCATCCTCGTCAGTCACCTGCAGTGCCGCGATGAGTGCGCCATTGCGTGCCGATGTCTGAATACCGATAACGCCCTGGCCACCCCGGCCCTGACAGGAATGTTCATCGGGATGTGAGCGCTTGCCAAAGCCACGTTCGGTCACCGTCAGGATATCGCCCTCTCCAAGCACCAGCATAGAAACCACACGCTGACCCTGTTTGAGGCGAATGCCGATAACCCCCCGCGCGGTGCGCCCGACTGAAGTGACATTGCTTTCTGCGAAGCGAATACATTTGCCGGAGTCGGCGAACAGCATCACTTCGCTGCTACCTGCGGTAATTTCGACGTTGACCAGCTCGTCATCGTCATCCAGGTTAATTGCCCAGATACCATTAACGCGCTGATTTCCATAAGCCGGCAACGGGGTTTTTTTGACGATACCCTTACGGGTTGCAAAAAACACAAACTTGTCTTGTGAGTACTCCCGTACCGGCAAAACCGCGTTGACCCGTTCGTCTTTCTCCAGCGGCAACAGGTTGACTATCGGCTTGCCGCGACTCATGTGGCTGGCTTGCGGTAATTGGTAAACTTTGAGCCAGTAAATTTTGCCACGCGAGGTAAAACATAAGAGTGTATCGTGCGTATTGGCCACAAAAATTTCGTCGATAAAATCCTCTTCTTTGACCTTGGTCGCAGATTTACCTTTACCGCCACGGCGCTGAGCCTGGTAGCGATCCAGCGTTTGAGACTTGGCATACCCGGCATGGGATATGGTAACCACCACGTCTTCCTCGGTGATCAGGTCTTCGAGGCTCAGATCGAGCTTCTTCTCGAGTATGACGGTGCGCCGCTCATCGCCATACTGTTCCCGCACATCTTCGAGTTCTTCCCGAATAACCATCATCAGGCGGGTCGGGTCAGAAAGAATTTCCAGCAAAGCCCTGACTCCTGCGAGGATTTCCTCATACTCTTTGGTTAATTTCTCCTGCTCCAGACCCGTCAGCCTGTGCAAGCGCATATTGAGGATTTCCTGGGCCTGGACCGGCGACAGCCGGTAGCCGTCATCCTGTAGACCAAATTTCAAATCGAGGTTCTCAGGCCGTGAAGTCTCGGCGCCGCCCTGCCCCAGCATGGCGCCTACCAGGCCCGGATTCCAGCGCCTGGCCAACAGGCGCTCCCTGGCCTCTGCCGGTGACGGTGAACTCTTTACCAGATTGATCAATTCATCAAGGTTCGCTAACGCAACGGTCAGGCCTTCCAGCACGTGGGCGCGGTTGCGCGCCTTGCGCAAATCAAAAAGCGTACGCCGGGTAACAACCTCCCGGCGATGGCCAATAAAAGCCTGCAGGATTTCCTTCAGATTCAGAACCCGTGGCTGGCCATTGACCAGCGCAACCATGTTGATACCGAACACG
Organism: Oceanospirillales bacterium; assembly: GCA_003233115.1. Lineage (GTDB taxonomy): Bacteria > Pseudomonadota > Gammaproteobacteria > Xanthomonadales > SZUA-36 > SZUA-36. The sequence continues at coordinate 58,139 of QIKV01000124.1, read as the reverse complement.
TTCTGCATCACGGTCTGTTTATAGAGATTATTCAGGATAACCTCGGGCACCTCACCGCGACGCAACTCGATGACAACACGCATGCCGTCCTTATCGGACTCATCGCGCAATTCAGTAATGCCGTCAATCTTTTTACCCTTAACCAGTTCAGCTATCTTTTCCAGCAGGCGGGCCTTGTTCACCTGGTAGGGTAATTCAGTAACAATCAGCGAATCTTTGCCATTGCGCTCATTGGTTTCCACGTGGGATTTTGCCCGCATGTAAATGCGGCCACGGCCAGTATGATAAGCATCGTAAATACCCTGCGCACCGTTAATCATGCCGGCCGTGGGGAAATCCGGGCCTGGCAGATGCTCCATGATGCCGTCGATGTCCAACGCCGGATTTTCAATCAGTGCAATGGTCGCATTGATCACCTCAATCAGGTTGTGTGGCGGGATATTGGTGGCCATACCCACTGCGATACCGGCTGACCCATTGATCAACAATCCTGGCACACGCGTAGGCAAAACCAATGGTTCGTGCTCAGACTCGTCATAGTTCGGCCCGAACTCTACGGTTTCCTTATCCAGGTCAGCCAGCAGTTCATGCGCCAGCCTCGACATGCGGACCTCGGTGTAACGCATGGCTGCCGCCGCATCACCATCGACCGAGCCAAAGTTACCCTGCCCGTCCACCAACATATAGCGCATCGCAAATGGCTGAGCCATGCGCACGATGGTGTCGTAGACAGCGGAATCACCGTGCGGATGATATTTACCAATCACATCACCTACTACACGGGCAGACTTTTTATAGGCTTTATTCCAGTCGTTACCTAACACGCTCATGGCGTACAGTACGCGCCGGTGCACGGGTTTCAGGCCGTCCCGCACATCCGGCAATGCCCGGCCTACGATGACGCTCATCGCATAGTCCATATAGGACTGGCGCATCTCGTCTTCCAGGTTGACCTGCAGGACTTCTCTGGCGAGCTCAGGCATTAAATGTATATTCTCCGAAATATGTTATATCTGATTGATATATAGCGATTTAAAAGTCGCACTAAGGTGATTTGGAAATGATTGTCTTTGTTCTATGTGCAAGCAGGATATTCTACCATAAAGCGGCTGTGAAGTGGGGCTCTGGCGGCACCTTTGAGGAGCGAGAATCCAGCCGCCGAAATGGCAGGGAATTATCAACCCTTTATGCTTGTCCAACACCCCAGTATCATTGGCAACCTGAATCCTTAAATTGGAGAATCACACCATGAAGTGGCTGCTTTCTTTTTTTGCTGTACTGATGATTAGCCTGCCTGCTGCTCACGCACAGACTGACGTACAAACAGACGCACAAACCGACACACCATCAGGAGCGAAAAACCCGCAGGTTACGATCCATACCAACCGTGGCGACATCCGCTTGGAACTGTTCCCGCAAGCGGCGCCTAAAACTGTCGAGAATTTCCTGCAATACGTCAACGACGGTTTTTATAGCGGTACAATATTTCATCGCGTCATCAGCTACTTCATGATCCAGGGCGGCGGAATGACGCCTGATATGAAGAAAAAGCCAACCCGTGACCCGATCCCCAACGAGGCAGACAACGGTTTGAAAAACACCCGCGGCACTGTCGCCATGGCACGCACCAATGACGTTAACTCTGCAACCTCACAGTTTTTTATCAATGTTGAACTCAACGGCGCGCTTGACCACAAGGGCAAGGCCAATTCCCGCGAGTGGGGCTATACCGTTTTTGGCCGGGTCATTGACGGCATGGACGTGGTCGATGACATTCGCTTCGTGCCGACCGGCAAGAACGATGTTCCGACCGAAGTGGTGTTGATTAAATCCATCGAGGTTGACTGACCCTGTTCCAGTTCACATGACCACACTGTTCATATCCGATCTGCACCTTGATGACCGCAGGCCGGAGACCACCGCCCTGTTTCTGCGGTTTCTGCAGCACGAGACCGGCAACGCCGATGCCCTCTATATCCTGGGCGACCTGTTTGAGTACTGGCTGGGTGATGATGTGCCATCCAAATGCGCAGTACAGGTAGCTACCGCACTGGCATCACTGACGGATAGGGGTGTCCCCTGCTACTTCTTGCACGGTAACCGTGATTTCCTGCTACGTAAGAACTACGCAAAACAGGCCGGCATGATTTTACTGCTGGAAGAGCACGTGGCAGACCTGTACGGCGAGCCGGTTTTACTGATGCACGGGGACAGCCTGTGTACAGATGATATCCCGTACCAGCAATTCCGCACCCTGGTGCGGGATCCGGCCTGGCAGGATGACTTTCTTAATAAGTCCCCGTCAGAACGGCTGCAGGTCGCGATGCAGGCCCGCGACGCCAGCGCCTCACACAAAGGCAATATCGGCATGGAAATCATGGATGTCAATACAACGGAAGTTGGCGCGGCATTTGCACGTCACGGTGTACAAAAGATGATTCACGGCCATACCCACCGCCCGGCCAGCCATGCTCTGCAAGCGAACGGTAAACCGGCCCAACGCATTGTGCTGGGCGACTGGTACACACAATCCAGTGTATTGCGAGTCTCGCCCCGACAATTTGATTGATACCAATGACGGGCAGGACGGCGCGCCAGCCCATTAGAATTGAAGTTCCACACGGCTCCCGATAGCAGCGCTGCCTGTTACACACTCATATTCATCAAAGCATCCATCTCGCGCTGCGTGAAGCCGGCCTGCATCCGTGCAGGCATGTTAAACGGACCGCGCAGGGGACCGCTAAAATACGCTGCTACCAGGCGCAGGAAAGTGGCCTCCGGCTCAAGTCCGCGTTGATCGCAACACAGGTGAAACCAGTGGCTGCCAATCTGGACATGGCGGACTTCCTCATCAAGAATGACCGCCAACAACCGGGCGGTTTCACGATCCCCAACCGCCGTTAAACGTTTGATCATGGCCGGTGTGACATCCAGTCCCCTGGCCTCCAGCACCCTCGGCACCAGCGCCATGCGTTTCATGCAGTCGTCCGCCGTGCGCTGGGCCATTTCCCACAGCCCATTATGGGCAGGAAAATCCCCATAGCTGTAGCCCAGCGACTGCAGGCGTCCAGACAACATGGTAAAGTGCCGGGCTTCGTCAGCGGCCACAGAAACCCAATCCAGGTAGTACTGATGTGGCATATCCCTGAATCGGTACGCGGCATCCAGTGCGAGATTTATCGCATTGAACTCAATATGTGCTATCGCATGCAGCAACGCGGCGCGGCCCTGCTCGCTGCCCAGGCGCCGGCGTGGCACCTCTGAAGGCTGGACGAGTTGCGGGCGATCTGGGCGCCCCGCCGTGCCCATCGGCACGACCGGCCAATGCGGGTCGAACTCGAAATCACCGCTTTGAACAGCCTCCCACAATTCACCAGCCGCCTTGCATTTCTCTTCTGCCGATGACAGTTCCAGGCAATGGGCCGTGTGGCTGAAAAAAGCAATCACAACGCGCTTGGCAAACCTGTCCTGGCCAAACCTGGTTACAGGTTGGCAATCAGCGCGTCGGCGAAACCGGAAGTTGAAACTTCTGTAGCCCCTTCCATCTGGCGGGCGAAATCATACGTTACAACTTTTTGCTGAATGGTCTTACCGAACGCACCTGCGATCAGGGCAGATACTTCCTTCCAGCCAATGTAATCGAACATCATCGAGCCGGAGAACATCAACGAACTGGGGTTGACCTTATCGAGATTGGCGTACTTGGGTGCCGTTCCGTGGGTGGCTTCAAACACCGCGATGTGATCTGCGATATTGGCACCCGGAGCGATACCCATGCCACCGACTTCGGCGGCCATCGCATCCGACAGGTAATCACCGTTCAGATTGGTCGTGGCGATGACACTAAATTCGGCCGGTCGCAGTTGCATCAACTGGAACATGATATCGGCGATGCGGTCCTTGATGACGATTTTGCCCGCCGGTTGCTTGCCATCGTACTTATCCCACAACTCCGCCTCGGTGATGGTTTCTTCACCGAACTCTTCAGCAGCCAGTTCGTAACCCCACTTACGGAAAGCGCCCTCGGTGAATTTCTGGATATTACCCTTGTGCACCAGCGTGACACTGTCTTTGTTGTTGTCAATGGCGTACTGAATAGCTTTACGAACCAGTCGTTTCGAACCGAAAGCAGAGATCGGCTTGATGCCTATGCCGGCCCCCTCAAAGAAATCTGCGCCCATTTCCTCGCGCAGAAACTTTGCCAGCTTTTCATTCGCAGGTGTACCGGACTCATATTCGATACCAGCGTACACGTCCTCGGTGTTTTCCCTGAACAAAATGGCGTGCATGTCTTCGGGGTGCTTCATCGGCGATGGAACGCCTTCAAAATAATCAACCGGACGCACACAGGCATACAAATCAAGATCCTGACGCAGCGACACATTCAGCGAACGGAAACCGCCGCCAATAGGTGTCGTCAGCGGACCCTTGATGGAAACAATCAACTCTTTGACGGCCGCCAGTGTTTCAGCGGGAAAGTAATCCCCATCGTAGATGCCCGCGGCCTTCTCACCGAGATACAACTCAGCCCAGTGAACCCTGCGCTGGCCCCCGTAAGCCTTTTCCACCGCGGCATTCCAGACCCGCATAGCCGCCCGGGTAATATCCGGGCCGATACCATCACCTTCCACGAAACCGAGAATGGGATTGTCCGTCACCACCAGTTTATTGTTTTCAATGATAATCTTGTCGCCGCTTGCGGGCATTTTTATGTGCTGATAGCTCATGGGTCCTGTTCCTTGTTTATGGTCTTTTAAAGATGCCGAATATTATACGCCGGCAAAGGTTGAACCGCAGTCTGTTTGGCTGAGTGTTTTCGCAAATAATTGGTCTATTTCACCAGCCATCACTCCCCGGCGAACAAGGCCATCACTGTAAATCCATTGGGTTCCTGACAAACAGGCCCTGTTCTCCGCAGTGGCATGAATCCTGCATAACTATGAGGTATATAACCCCTGGGTATATAGCCCTTGAGCAGGATACAACGGGAGATAAATTATGGGTCGTGGTTCAGCAGGTAATGTTATTGCAGCTCTGAGCAGTTTCTTCATTCCCGGTCTGGGCCAGTTATTGCAGGGTCGTTGGTTGCTGGCAGGCTTCATGTTCATTGCTTCGATTGTGCTTTGGATTATATTGCTGGGATGGGTTATCCACCTGTGGTCCATTATCGACGCCGCAATCTATACGCCGCCGCTACGCGGCGGGAGATACGATTGGTAGCCAGCGAGCCTGTCTGATTTGCCAGTGGCGGTCCGGCGTGGATATTTTCACAGCCCGAAGTATTTGCTCCAGGCCGCCTCTTTTTCATTTCACGATTGCTTCCAGCCCAACAAACAGGCACCCTTTCATACGCACGGCACAATGAAGGAGTACGGGAATGCCTCATGATGCAATTACCATCCGGCCCGCCAGGGAGAACGATGCAGCGCTGATCCTGTCCTTTATTCGTGGACTGGCCGAATACGAAGAGCTTGCCCATGAGGTGATTGCCAGCGAACAGGACCTGCGCCGCACATTGTTTGGGGAGCAGCCCTCGGCAGAAGTTCTGATCGCCGAATTGGCCGGCAAGCCGGCTGGCTTCGCATTGTTCTTCACCAGTTACTCCACTTTTCTCGCACGGCCGGGTATCTACCTTGAGGACCTGTTTGTCCTGCCGGATTTTCGTGGTCTGGGTATTGGCAGGACGTTGCTGGCGTTCCTTGCCGCGGTAGCCGTTGAGCGCAGCGTGGGGCGGTTGGACTGGTCGGTCCTGGACTGGAATGAAGCGGCCATCAAGTTTTATCAGCAATTAGGTGCACGCGGGTTAACTGACTGGACGCAATTCCGGCTTGACGGCGCGGCACTGCAACGTCTGGCAGAAAGCACTGGTCACTGAGCACAGTTACCAACGTCTGCTAAAATAACCGCTTCCACCCGCAGACACCGGAGATAATAATGTACTTCAAGCCCTTGCTGTTACCACTGCTGGCACAGGTGTTACTGACCTTTATTGTGTTGTACATACTGGAACAGAAACGCGTCAACGAGATCAAGAAAAAAAAGATCGATCCACAAAAAACTGATCTGCGTAGCCATGCACGTGAGGTTCTCAAGGACGCTGAAGCTGCCTCGGATAACTACCAAAATCAGTTTGAAACCCCGCTTCTGTTTTATATCGCCATCCTGCTCGCGCTGTCACTGCTTGTTCAGGACTGGTTCATCGTAGCGTTGGCCTGGACCTATGTGGGCTTACGTTACATACACAGCTTTATCCATATTACCTACAACCACGTACTGCACCGGTTTTCAGTGTTCGTGTTCAGCAGTGTGGTGCTGTTCGCTCTCTGGGCGAGGCTTGGCTGGATCATTATCCAGTCCTAGTGGTCCAACAAGGTTGTATTGATGGACCACTAGTGTAGTGACCAGTCGATTGGCGCATGCTGATGCTGGCGCAGGTATTCATTGGCCCTGGAAAAGTGCTTGCAACCAAAAAAACCCCGGTGCGCTGATAGTGGCGATGGATGCGGTGCTTTCAGTACCAGGTGTTTTCTGCGGTCAATGACCGCTCCCTTCTTTTGCGCATAGCTGCCCCACAGCATGAACACCAGACCTTCCCGCCCGTCAGTCAGCGACTGCACAACCGCATCGGTGAACACCTCCCAGCCTTTACCCTGATGTGAGCCGGCCTGGCCACGCTCAACGGTCAACACCGCGTTGAGCAACAGCACGCCCTGGTCCGCCCATGATTGCAGGTTGCCGTGGCTGGGTGGCACGATCCCCAGGTCGGATTGAATCTCCCGGTAAATATTGGCCAGTGACGGCGGAATCCTTACGCCGGGCAATACAGAAAAACACAGCCCATGTGCCTGGCCCGGCCCGTGATACGGATCCTGGCCAAGAATCACAACCCGGACCTGTTCAAACGGGGTTGAATTCAGTGCATTGAATATTTGTGGGCCGGGTGGATAAATGACTGCCCGGTGTTGTTTTCTGGTCAGCAGGAACTCACGCAGCTTGAGCATGTATTGCTGGTCGAACTGGTCTTGTAGTCGGCTGAGCCATGATTCCTGTAATTTTATGGTTCTCATTTCACCGTTGCCTTTCCCAAAAAAATTCAAATCCCATAGCCTTCCAGCTTGATTTTATACACTCCTCCTGCATACTTCTGCAATGCGTGGGTTTACCCCGCTTAACTAACATTGTCGGAGACCCCATGCCCATTACCACAGATGTAGTCATAATCGGCGCCGGCCCTGCCGGATTATTTCAGGTATTCGAATTGGGTTTACTGGACATCCATGCACATGTCGTGGATTCACTGCAGAAAATCGGCGGCCAATGCGGTGAGTTGTATCCGGAGAAGCCAATTTACGACATCCCGGCCTACCCGGTGATTGGTGCCCAGGAACTTGTTGACCGCCTGATGGAACAAATTGCACCATTCGAGCCACAGTTCCACCTTGGCCAGGCGGTTACAGAATTACAACGCAAAGACGATGGCCGCTTTGCGCTGGTAACATCAACCGGTACAGAATTTGATACGGCCACCGTTATCATCGCGGCAGGATTGGGGGCTTTCGAACCACGCAAGGTGCGTGCACCGGGGGCAGCGGATTTTAACAACAGGAACATCCACTACCGTATCACCGAAGCCGAAGAACTTTTGCAAAAGGATATTATTATCCTCGGTGGCGGCGACTCCGCACTGGACTGGACACTGGAACTGCACGATAAAGTTAACAGCCTGACGTTGATCCACCGTCGGGTTGAATATCGTGCCCAGCCTGCCTCGGTCAAAAAAATGAAGGCACTTGTAAAAAAGGGATTGGTGCGCGAATTTCATGGCATGGTCAGGGAGGTATTATCCGCGAATGGCAAATATCGCGGCCTGTGCGTAGCGGATGCCGATGGCAACACCCATGAAATTGAAAGTGATGACACCTACGTGTTCTGGGGCCTGTCCCCAAACCTCGGGCCGTTGGCCGAGTGGGGACTCGATATTGAAAAGCGCCAAATCAGCGTCGATACAGAGCAATTTCAGACCAGCGAACCCGGCATCTTTGCAGTGGGCGATATCAATACCTACCCGGGTAAGAAAAAGCTTATTTTAAGCGGCTTCCACGAGGCAGCACTGGCTGCATTCGGTGTGCAGAAATACCTTGATCCGGACAAACGGGTGTTCCTGCAGTACACCACCACCAGCCCCATCATGCACAAGCGCCTTGGCGTAGTCCGCCCGCAGGGTGATAAGTAGAAAAAGACAAGAAATAGATGTGCTTATGGTATACAAATTAAGGAATTTCTAAATTAAGTAAAAAATTCCTTGAAAAAAAATATTTTCATCTTATGCTTGTACCGTAGCCTCAACACAGTCCCCCCCTTCTTCTGTGGCGCAGGTATAATTGCGTATGAGGCTTCAGACAGGCGGCCTGCGGGCCGCCTGTTTTAAATGGCTCCGTATATTGCCGCTTGCTTCGGCATCCCGGACATCCGTACAAAACGGGCTAATTTACTTTTGTCCATTCGGACACATCCAATGCTTCCCGGTAACCATGCCAGGTAGCGTAGGCCAGCCAGGGTATGATGACTATCAATCCGAGGCCGGCAGTCAAGAAACCAACCAGCGTCATCAGGCAAATCAAAAGTGCCCAGATCAACATGGCAGGCTTGTTTCGCAGCACCGCATTAACACTGGATATGACGGCGGTTATCACGTCCACATCCCGATTGGCGAGCATTGGCAGTGAAAACACGCTGGCCGCAAAACTGATACCGGCAAAAACAGAGCCGACGACCGAGCCTATCAGAAGAAACGTCACAGTATGTGCCACTTCATGGTCATACGGAAAAAATATCTGCACCAGCATGCCGGCCCTGGCCCACAACAGAAACACCACCAGTAAAACCAGGGTGAAAACCATGGCATTGCCCAAAGGGCGTCGGATCGCCTGGATTGTATCGCCCAGGTTCGGCTGCTTGCCTTCGCAGAGTTGACGACTCACTGAGTAGAGGGCAAACGCAAGCATCGGCGCAACGAAAATAAAACCGGAAAGCGCACTTATTACCAATACGAAACCACCCAGTAACCACGCCAGCCACGCTACCGCGACACTCACCAGGAAAACGAAAAAGCCGTAAACCAGGCTGATGCCCGGTGCGTTTCTGAAGTCACTCCAGCCTGATTGCAGCCAGCGAAATGCTGCGCCGGTGGTCAAATCCCTGCACGGTACGATCAGCGTCTGTGGGGGGATAGGCTCCCTTCGGTTGGGTTCGTTCGTCATGATTTACTTGCGCCTGATTTCGTTATGAGCCTGGTTTTCCCGGCAATATGCTGATCTTTCTCAGTCCACAGACCATTCAGCCAGGCTTTCAATGCTTTCTTTGCTGCAGGATCTTCGCGGAAATCCTTGCCACGCACCTCTGCTCCAATCGGCAACAAACGCACACTGACAGAAATTTTTTTCACTTGACCGGAAATGAATTGCCACAAACCCGGTGTGCCGTGCGGATAAATAATGGTCACATCTATCAGATAGTCGAGCGCCTCATCAAAAGAATACAAAACCTGTCCAATGCCGCCATAACGGGGTCTGAGCAGGTGTCTGAATGGTGAGTTCTGTTGTTTGTGTTTTGCCTCAGTGTAGCGCGTACCTTCCGGGAAGGTCATCATTGATACCGGAATGTGCTTGAGCTTCTCACAGGCACGGGCGGCGTTTTCGAGATCCTTGCCCCGCAGTTCCGGATTCTTTAGCAACTGCGTCCTGCTGTAACGACGCAAAAATGCCATATCCAGCGCCCACCAGCAGAAACCCAGGAACGGCACCCAGATCAACTCCTGTTTTAACAGGAAACGCATAAACGGTGCACGCCGGTTCAGGCAATGCTGCAATACCAGGATGTCTACCCACGACTGATGGTTGCAAAAAACCAGGTAGCGGCCTTCATAGTTCAGATTATCCGGTATCTGGATATCCCACTTCATAGCGTAAAGAAACCTGGCCATGAGTTTGTTGAACGAAATCCAGTACTCGCCAACTGATGACAGACTATGGGTCACCGCGTTCCGGGCCGGGCCCTTCGGGGCAATCAACTTCACGACCGCCAGCATAAAAATAAGCACGGTTGAAAGGATGGTATTGACAGACACGGCCAACAACACAAACGTGCCCTGCAGGAAATAGCGAAAAGTAGTCAGCATTTGCACAAATCATAACCCAAACAAAAGGCAGGTCGGCAATTTACCGGCAATCAAATGCATGTACAAAGTACCTGGTTCTACTGTTCCGAAGTTTTTCGAAAGCGCGCCAATTCGTCAAGTAGCCAGTCGCTGGAACTCAGCGTGCCGGAATCCGGGCAATGGATCTTATATTCCCTGCCCGTCATTTTGCTCCTGGTCGCAGAGTATTTTATGAAGTCTTCGGCAGTTTTGACTTTTTTCTTATAGTATTCATGGCGGGTGCCAGTACCCGCCAGACATTCTCAAGCAATACCGGTTGGCCTTTTTCATTGGGATGGATTCCATCTGCCTGTAACAAGCCAGGTTCGAACACCACCCCTGCCATGAAGAATGGCACAAGCAATGTATCGTATTCTCGTGCAAGATCCACGTATATGGATTCAAATTGCTCGATATAGGTTGCGCCATAATTTGGTGGAAGTTTGATGCCCGCCAGCAGCACCTGCGCGCCGCTGGCCTGGCTGAGCTGGATCATACTGGCGATATTGGCACGCGTAATGCCCGGGTCAATGCCCCTGAGCCCGTCGTTGGCACCCAGTTCTATGATAACGATCCCGGGCTGGTAACGGTCAAGCAGACGGGGAAGACGCGCGCGGCCGCCCTGTGTGGTGTCCCCGCTAATGCTGGAATTTAGGACTCGATAAACATGGCCTTCGTTATTTAACCGGATCTTCAGCAGCCGTACCCAGGATTTGTCACTGTCCATACCATAGCCGGCACTGAGGCTGTCACCGAGGATCAATAAAACAGGCGGCCCACCAGCAAATACAGGCTGGCAACCCAGGCCAACCACCAACAACAGAAGCGCTAAAATAACCTTCATGAATACTCCAGATTCCACCGCACCAGCAACATCGACGGCATTCGCACTTGAAGCTGAGAACCTCAGCAAAATCGTTGCCAGCCCCGAAGGCATGTTGACCATACTAGACCAGGTCAGCCTGCAAGTCAGTCACGGTGAACGCATTGCCATTACCGGGGCTTCCGGCGCCGGTAAATCCACCTTGCTGGGTCTGCTGGCGGGGCTGGATCTGCCAACCTCGGGCAAGGTCTGGCTTGGCGGCAATGAACTGACGGCACTGGATGAAGATGGCCGCGCCGCCGTGCGTGCCAATGAAGTTGGTTTCGTCTTCCAGTCGTTCCACCTGATCCCGTCGCTGACGGCACTGGAGAATGTCATGCTGCCACTGGAACTGGCCAGCCATGGCCACCCGCTCGAGGCAGCCAGACAAGCATTGCAGGGTGTCGGCCTGGGTGAGCGAGCCGGACACTACCCACGCCAGTTATCGGGCGGCGAAAAACAACGGGTCGCCATCGCCCGCGCGTATGTTATCCAGCCCACCGTATTGTTCGCCGACGAACCGACCGGCAACCTTGATTTCCAAACCGGTAAAACAGTCATTGATATCCTGTTCCGCATGAACCGTGAATACGGCACTACGCTGGTGCTCGTCAGCCACGACCTGGGCCTCGCTGAGGGTTGTGACCGCATCATTCAGATGGAAGCCGGGCATATCAGGCGGGAGCCAGCAATTTGAAGTCCCAGGGTTTGAAGTCCCCGGGTTTGAAGTTGTTGGCCCTGGCATGGCGTTTACTGGCACGGGACTGGAAGTCCGGCGAACTCACGGTACTCGGCATTGCGCTGGTTATCGCGGTCACCTCACTGACCGCCGTTGCATTTTTGACAGACCGCGTCAGCCATGCTGTGGAATTGCGGGCGGCGGAGTCGCTGGCTGCAGATTTGCGCCTCGGTTCCAGCCAGCCATTGCCGGAGCGCTATATTAAAATGGCTGAGCAGGCCGGGTTGCAAACCGCAGCAGTGGTAACCATGCCCAGCGTGGTATTTACCCGTGCGGCAGCGGGTGGTGACCGCAGCACCCTGGCTGCCATTCGCGCTGTGAATCCAGCCTACCCGCTCAGAGGCAGGCTAAAAACTGCCACGGGATTATTGGCACCCGCACATGCAACACCCGATATTCCAGGCCCGGGGGAGGCATGGGCCACAACCCGATTGCTGGCCAGGCTTGGCGTTGATAGCGGCGCGATGATAGCGGTGGGCAGGGCCAGCTTCAAAGTAACCCGGGTGTTGAACTTTCGCCCCGACCAGGGCTGGCACTTTGTTGACCTCGCCCCGACCCTGTTGATCAACAGTGGTGACCTTGCGCGCACTGCACTGATACAGCCGGGTAGCCGGGTCAGCTACCGTCTGCTATTTTCCGGACCACGCAAAGCGATAAACAGTTTCAAGCCGGAACTGGAAAAACTGCTGGCTGCCGGTGAACGCCTAAGTGACCTTAAAGACACGAATCCACAAATCCGCTCTGCCATGGACCGGGCCGGCAGATTCCTGAACCTGGCCTCGCTGGTCAGCGTATTGCTGGCCGCCGTGGCGGTAGCGATGGCCGCCAGGCGCTACGCTGTGCGCCACCGTGACCGCATTGCACTGCTGAAGTGCCTCGGCTCGCAACAGGCGTTCATCCTCAGGCTGAACCTGCTGCAACTGATCATGTTGACCGTGGTGGGCGCTGGGGCCGGTATTGCGCTTGGCTTTCTGTCACAGGAAGCCCTGGCGTGGCTTGCGCGCGACCTGATTGCCCAGGAATTACCTGCACCCGGTGCATCACCCGTTCTGCTCGGGTTGGTCACCGCACTGTTTATTTTGTGCGGGTTCGCGCTGCCTGACCTGATCCAGATGGGTAAGACACCGGTTTTACGGGTTCTGCGCCAGGATGTTGATCCACCACCACTGCGTTACGGAATCAGTTACCTCGCCGGGATAGCTGCCGTGCTGGCTCTATTGCAGTGGATTGTGGGCGATATGGCCCTCGTGCTTGGCATCGCGGCTGGCGCGGCGGGAACTTTTGCCGTCCTGGGCGCAGCGGGCTGGTTGCTGGTCAAGGTAACCAGCCGTTTTCGCGGAGTGGCCGGTGTCGCGTGGCGGTACGGGCTTGCCAACCTGAATCGTCGTGGCCGGGAAAGCGTTGTCCAGGTCGTGGCTTTTGGCCTCGGCCTGATGGTTCTGATGTTGTTGACACTGGTCAGAAACGACCTGATGGACGACTGGCGCAGCAGCCTGCCAGCAGATGCCCCCAACCAGTTCATGATCAACATCCAACCCCACGAAGTGCCACAGATACAACGATTCCTGGCCGAACATGATTTACAGGTGCCGCCATTCGTACCGCTGATACGGGCACGGTTGACAGCCATCAACGGGGAGGATGTCAACCGGATGACCTTTGCAGACCCACAGGGCGAGCGCTGGGCGAAACGTGAGTCGAACCTCAGTTACAGCGATTCCATACAGGCAGGCAACAAGCTGGTCGAAGGTGCGTGGTGGCCACCGGGTACCGTCACGCACGAAGTCTCGGTTGAAGTTGATTTTGGCCGCGACCTGGGACTCAAAATAGGTGATGACCTCAGCTTTGATATTGCCGGTGAACCGGTTAGTGCGAAGGTAAGCAGCTTCCGGACAGTGGCCTGGGACTCCTTCCGGCCGAATTTCTTCATGGTGTTCTCACCCGCAACGCTTGCCGGTTACCCCGCCAGTTACATTGCTGCGCTATACGCCAAAGAGCAGGACAATAAAGAAATCATAGCGCTGATGCGGCAGTTTCCCAGCGTTACCGTCATTGATCTTGATGCCTCACTGGCCCAGGTTCGGGATGTGATGGACAAAGCCTCACTGGCGGTACAGGCTGTTTTCCTGTTTACGCTGTTCGCCGGGTTGGCGGTGCTATGGGCGGCGGTGCAATCGAGTCTGGATGAGCGCAGTTTTGAAAGCGCTATCCTGCGCACATTGGGTGCATCACGGCAACGGGTATTGTCGGGCGTCGCGGCAGAATTTGCTGCCATCGGCCTGCTGGCCGGGCTATTGGCCGCCAGCGGTGCCAGTCTCGCTGCCTGGTACCTGGCCGCCAATGTCTATCAACTCCCATATCATTTCAGTCCGGTTCTGTGGATAACCGGACCGCTGCTGGGCACGGTATTTGTCGGCTTGAGTGGACTACTGGCAACCTGGCGGGTGGTTACCCATTCGCCCCTGAGTGTGCTGCGGGCCACCTGAAACCAGCCCGACTTGCAGGAGCCGCGCTTGCAGGAGGGATCAGCTTTGCTGATCCCTCCTGCACTGGTGCTCCTTCCTGTTCAGAAAGTTAAGCGGTACTGCACGCCCCACCTTGCCGGCTCATTGATGAAACCAGTCAGGTTATTGAAGTCGATACCACCCACAATGACTTCTTCGTTGGTGATGTTCCGGCCAAACACCGACACCTCGTTACGACCCCAGATATAGCCGCTGCGCATACCAAACTCCAGCAATGACTTACCTCTGAACTCGACGGCTTCATACAGGAAGAAGTTAACGTCATCGCGGTAGGACATGTCACCGAAAACATAGAACTCACCATTGGCTGTCGGCATGCTCCAGCGGCCACTGGAGTACACCAGCCATTTCGGTGCCTGCGGCAGCGGGTTGCCATCAATCAATACTGAACCGGCCACCGGTCCCGGCGGATCAAGCACTGTACAGGGTGTCAGCGGCGCACCACACGGGGCAACGGCCAGAGCGGAATCCATGATTTCGGTATCGTTATAGCTGAGACCCGTGGTAAACAGGAAGTTGTCAGTCAGCAAGGCTTTAAAATCCAGCTCAAAACCCTTGCCTCTGACCTTGTCGGCATTCACCACCTGGTTGAAATTGGCGTTCCCGCCAACTGCCGTTAGCTGCGCATCACTCACGGTATAATAGAAAACGCTGAAGTTGGCACGTGCCCGACCATCGGCAAAGGTGGACTTGACACCTGCCTCCCAGGAAATGGAAGTTTCAGAATTGGCCACCGAGACAGTGTCACCGAATAACAGGCGACCCTGGATACTCGGAGCCCTGAAGCCCTTGGCTACACGACCGTAGACATTGGTGCTATCACTAAATGCATGGGTCAGGCTGAGGTCCCAACTGACTTCCGAACCATTCGCAGTGGTGGTGATCGGGCCGATCGGGCCGACACCCAGAAACGATAACGGTGACAGGAAACGTTCCGCACTGAAATCTTTCTTGTCATCCGAGTAGCGCATGCCAACTCTCAAAAAGGTTGTGTCGGTAAAATCATAGTCGACGGTGCCGAACACCGCCCAGGCGGTGGTTTGCTGCTTCTGCAACACCTTGCCGTTGACGAAGCCACCAAACAGCGTTGCGTAGTTAAACGTATCGATGGTGAGGTCTTCGTTGAAATAGAAGAAACCAGCCTGCCAGTCCAGCTTGCCCCAGTCATTGGAAGACCAGCGCAACTCTTGCGTAAACTGGCTGTGACTCGGTACGCCGTCGGCAGACTCGGCAGGAAATGGCACCAGGCCGGGACCACTGACACCGGTGATAAAAATACCGCCATAGCCACCGTCGATATCACCCCGGCTAAAACTCTCAATTGTTTCATAACCTGAGATAGAGGTGATTGTTGTGGTACCCAGATCCCATGCCAACCGGGCCATCCAGCCCCAGGTATCGAGATTCTGCTTGTTGGCGCCGTCCTGCCAGACGGTATCCTGCCGGTAATTGTTCTTGTCCAGATTGTTGGTACCTGGCGCTATGATATTGGCACGGAAAATTCGTGCTGAGCCTTCCAGGCTACGCGCATGCATATTCAGCAGGGCAGTAAAGCCTCCGCCATTGTCGTATGCCAGTTGACCCCGGACGGCGGACTCTGAAAAGCCACCCAGGTCACCCTTCTTGTCAGTCCGGGCATTGTCCACCCAGTTGTCACGTGACATGTAAATTGCCGAGATGCGACCTGACCAGCCACCACCAATATCACCGCCAAAAGCACCTTCAACTGTCTGGGTGGAATCGGTACCGTAGGAGATCGTCGCATAATTATGGGCGCCCGTACCTGGTTCGACAGAATCCACCTTGACGATACCGGCAGGCGTATTGCGCCCAAATAACGTGCCCTGCGGACCACGCAGAACCTCAATCTGCTGCACGTCGAATATTGGAAAACCCTTCAACATCGGGTTCTCCTGCACCACGCCGTCATAGACCAGTGAAACCGGCTGTGAGGCGTTAATATCAAAATCGGTGTTACCCCAGCCACGTATATAGAAACGTGGGAATGCGCGCCCAAACGATGACTCAATATTCAGGCTGGGAACCTTGCCACGCAGGAACCGGATATCCTCACCGGTACCCGAGAACATCAGGTTCAATTGTTCACTATTGAAGGTCGAGATAGATATGGGGACATCCTGCACGCTCTCTTTGCGCTTGGTAGCGGTCACTATCACCTCTTCCAACACGCCTGCTGAATTATCCTCTTTATCCTGAGCATAGACTGCATTCGTTGATGAAAATAATATAATTAGTGTAATAATAATAAGATATAGGCTGTATTTAGAATATATAACAACTCTGTTGCTGCTCATTGAAGTGCCCTTCATACTGGTTTATTAGCCGGAATCCCGTTTGGTCCGGAGCTACAGGCCCGGGGCTGCGATGGAAGTAAAACAGTTACTCTGCCCCGAACAATTCTTATTGGCGTCTTTATACCACTAAACAGGGTAAGAGAACCATTGCCTGACAAATCATTTCCTGTCCACCCTGGAGAAATGCCCGGGTTGGGCACGAAATGGCGCTCTGACAGCGCCTGGTTGTGTCAAACTCACAACCAGGCGTTTCTTTGCATTGGGACAGCATCAATCTTATCCTGTATTACAGGGTTGACACTGCTCTCAGGTAAACTTCACTATCTGCCTCGAGCAGGCAACATTCGTGCCGAAGCTTGCGTCAAGGAGAATATAGATGTGCCGATTTGTCTTGTATATGGGCCCGGAAATATCGATGAGTTCACTGGTCACCGAGCCTGAACATTCAATCATCGTGCAAAGCTTTAAAAGCCAGGAGCGCAAGGAACCGCTCAATGGAGACGGCTTCGGAGTTGGCTGGTACAGTGCCCGGGACCCGGATGCTGCGATTTTCAAGGCGGTCTCACCGGCCTGGAACAATCATAACCTGCTGAATCTGTCCCGGGTGATACGTAGCCACTGTATTCTCGCGCACGTCCGGGCCGCCTCACCCGGGTTACCTGTAACACGGTTCAACTGCCACCCTTTCAGCCGTGGACGCCTCTCTTTCATGCACAACGGCGGCATCAGTAATTTCCAGAGCATCAAGCGGCAGTTGTGCAACAGCCTGTCAGACGCTGCTTACGCATGGATACAGGGTTCAACCGACAGCGAACATATATTCGCTCTGTATACGGATGTTTATGCTGCCATTGATGGCCCGGACTCAGCCGATAAAATGGCCCGGGCACTGACCCAGACACTCGAACAGATTAATGAAATTTGCCGCACTGCCCAACAGGTGGGAACCTGTGACTACAATCTTGTCGTGACCGATGGCAGGTGTGCCGTCGTGTGTCGCTACAGCACCGGAAACGCAGAACCCAACTCGCTGCACATCCACACTGGCCACCGCTATAGCTGCCATGCAGGGGAAATAAACTTGTCACCCTGTACCGAGCCTACTGTTCTGGTGGCATCTGAACCACTCACCGATGCGGATAGCTGGCAGACCGTGGCAGCCGGAGAAATGATCGTCATCAATGCGTCGCTGGAAGTGGAAGTGCGTCCACTGAAAGCGCGTTAAAGCGTGAGGAACCCCTGAATTATTTCCCAACCTGTCGGGAACAATTCAGAGGTTCCTTGATTTATCTACATAGGCAGCTAATCAATAATCTTTATAGCTGTGATAAATGCTTACGTTACCGTCCTTGTCATACGCAACTACGTCAAAGTTATCCTTGCGCCCCATCTTCACGCCGGGGTGCGATTCCATGCCAGGCGTTCCCATCGGCATGCCGGGAACAGCCAGGCCAGCGATATTATCAGGTTTTTCTCTGACCAGACGTTCAATGTCCTGGGCTGGAACATGGCCTTCAATAACATAGCCGTCAATGACAGCAGTGTGGCAAGAGGCCAGTTGCATTGGCAGTCCGAGTTGTTTCTTGACCTGCGCCATTTCGTTGGTGACATGGTCATCAATTTCGAAATTGTGCTTCTCCATATGGGCTATCCATTTTTTGCAACAACCACACTGTGCGGAACGATTTACCGAGATCTTCAAAGGTTTTTCAACCTTTGTATGGGGGGGGTCCGGATCCCATACACTCTGGGCGTGGGCGTTGAAGGACAGCGCGAACAGCGCGGCAACCGACAATGTAAGAAGTGCTTTCATTTTTGATTACTCCATGATTGAGCTATTTGGAAAATTAAAATAAGGGCCAAATTATAATTCAGTCATTTGACCGGGAATTAAACATTAAGTTCTGCCATAAACAGGTTCAGAACCAGGCGCGAATTCCGACCACCAGTTGTGTATCGGAAGTGTCAAGTCCGTCCTCCCGGGCAAAATCTGCAGTCGTACCAAATTTCTTTCCCCAGTTGACGCCGATATAGGGTGCAAACTCACGACGGATTTCATAACGCAAACGCAGGCCCAGTTCAATATTCGACAGTCCTGAGCCGATTCGCATCGCCGGATCGTTCTCGCCGTAAGCATTGATTTCGATCTCCGGCGTAAGAATCAGTTTCTGCGTAAACAGGAATGAATACTCAGCATCCACCCGCGCTGCCGTTCGTCCGGAACTGCCGATAAATAACGACGTGTCAAGCTCGAAGAAGTATGGTGCCAGCCCCTGGATCCCGATCACGGCCCAGTCGCGACCCGGATCAGGCTTGATATCGGTACGCACACCGACCTGGGCTTCCCAATAGGGCGCAATCGAATGACTGTAAAGAAATTGCAATTCGGCGTCATCGACATCGCCGCCTTTCATCTCACCATCAGTTTTCCACCAGAATTTATTCAGGTCCTTGCCTATCCAGCCTTGCGCGTCCCAGGCCAGCAGGTCATCGTTCCCGGCATTACGCCACTCAAGCTGGTCGGCAAACACGGCAAACAGCGTCGGGTCACTCTCCATTTCACCGGCATAGAGCGGTGCAACCACCGTCAGGGTCAGTGCCGCCAGCAATGTTCCGAAAATGCTATGTCGCCTCATGACACCACCTCCACTTTACGGAACATGCCCAGCATGTGGTAGAGAAGATGGCAATGGTAAGCCCAGCCACCCATGGCATCCGCAGTGACAAGATAGCTGATCTTGGCTCCCGGCTGGACGACAGTGACGTGTTTGCGTGGAATCCGCTCTGGTTCACCGGTTTCCATATCGCTCCACATGCCATGCAGATGGATGGGGTGATTCATCATGGTGTCGTTGTACAGGTTAATCCTCACGCGCTCGCCATACTTCAGTATCAACGGCTCTGCATCAGCAAATTTGATGCCATTCATAGACCACATGTAACGACTCATGTTACCGGTCAGGTGCAGGTTGATTTCCCGCCCGGGCTCCCGTGGGTCGGGGGTGGGGTACAAATTGCAGATATCCGAATAAAGCAATACCCTGCGCCCGTTATCGCGCAAACCAACGCCGGGGTCATCCAGGCGGTATTGCGCATCCGGGGCGCGCATATCTATATGCGGGCCATACTCTGTCGCAACGTGGGGCTGTGGCAGGCTACTGCCATAACCTGCCGGACCACTGCCCATGGGCATATTGTCGGCTTTTCCTCCCATCGACATTTTGCTGTGATCCATGCCTTTCATGGAGGACATATCATGATCCATGCCTTTCATGGAGGACATATCATGACCCATGCCCTTCATTGAGGACATGTCATTACCCATTGAGGACATGTCGTGGCCCATCGATGCCATATTCATACCCATGTCACTATGACTCAGTATAGGCTGGCCATCGAGAGCGGGAACCGGTGCCGTCAGCGCAAGGTCAGGCGTCAAAGTACCGCGGGCATAGCCCGTACGATCGATGGCCTGAGCAAAGATGGTATACGCTGTGTCATCATTTGGCTCCACGATCACGTCGTAGGTTTCGGCAACGCCAAGGCGTATTTCCTCCACCGTGACGGGCTCCATGTTCTGGCCGTCGGTGGTAACGACTTTCATGTCGAGGCCGGGAATACGGACATCGAAAAAAGTCATGGCAGAAGCGTTGATAATCCGCAGGCGAACTTTCTCGCCGCGCTTGAACAGGCCTTTCCAACCCTCTGCAGGCGTCTGGCCATTCATCAGGAAGGTGTAGGAGTAGCCGGTGATATCTGAGATATCCCGGTCGCTCATGCGCATCATATTCCACATTTTGCGATCGCCCCAGGTACGTGCCACACCTTTTTGCTTGATGTCATTATACAAGTCGCTGACAGTGCGCTGACTAAAGTTGTAGTAGTCGCTCATTTTCTTCAGCTTGGCGTACACGCGTGCTGGATTTTCATCGGTCCAGTCGGATAGAACGATGACGTATTCACGGTCATAACTGACTGGATCTGCGTCCGCCGGGTCTATAATAATGGCGCCGTACAGACCGGTCTGTTCCTGGAACCCGGAATGGCTGTGGTACCAGTAGGTACCGCTTTGGTTCAAGCTGAACCGATAGGTAAACGTATCGCCCGGGGGGATACCGGTAAAGTTGTCGCTGACATAGGGGACGCCGTCCATTGCACTGGGCAGGATAATGCCGTGCCAGTGAATTGAAGTGTCATGTGCCAGGTTATTGGTCACCTCCAGCGTGACCTCCCGGCCTTCCTGCCAGCGTAAGATCGGTGCCGGAACCATGCCATTGATGGCAGTGCCAATACGTTCTTTACCGGTAAAGTTGACCGGTGTGTATCCGATCGACAGGCGAAAATGGTCGCCTGTCAGAATCTTTGGATTACCAATACTTCGGGTCGACGCCCAGGCGGAAGCAGAATTCAGACCGAAGCCTGCAATGGCCCCGCCCATAGCAATACCCTGCACAAACCGACGACGGCTGATACCCGATCCCTGCTCATCGATCTCACGGTTTACTCGTTTCATAGAATGTTTTCCTGACAATACAATTATTGATATGACACCAAAGCGGCGCCTGACTGGTGAAAAAGGTCTTCCAGGCTCAGGCCCTGGGTGGTTGTAGCAGAGGTCGTAACTGGCGATTGTCGAACGCTTTGAGATAGGGCGTGGAAACTATGCGGTGCCGGGTTTGCAGAAATCGAACTTTGAATACCAAAACGACGGAAGTGAAGGTGTCACATTGATCACAGCTTTGCATAGCGCAATCATCACCACTGCAGCAGCACATAGAAGTCTCGTACTCATGCATCTGCAGCGCAGCAGAGCCATCATTCGGCAGCATGATTTCGCCCGCGGTTGCGCCGTCGGCCCAGGTGGCGCGCAGAGGTGTGGCCACCAATATGAACACCAGCAATAACTTCGTCAATTTCTGCAAGGTATGTGACATGCGAACGGCATACTTTACCCGAAAACTAATGCAATTGATATGCACAGGCAGCGCTGCCCCGGCCTCTCAATCCGGCGGGTATTGAGTGGCAGAAGAAACCCGATACGCCGCTCCTGGCTACGCCTCATTTATACCTGTTGAGCGCAACGCTATTTTATCTCCACTGCCAAGAAACGCCATATCCAGTGCGTCAAGCTGGGATTGTCGAATCTGTTTCGCGCTAAGACCCATTGCAGGTGCGGCAGTATTGTATTCATGCGCAATATCAATCGCGCTGATGCCTGGGTCGTCCGTGTTCAGGCAAAACTTTACGCCGTGATCAGCCAGCGATTTTATCGGATGTTCTTTATAGGCTCCAACCGCGCTGATATGCAGGTTGGAAGTCGGGCAGCACTCCAGTCCGATACCCTGTTTCATCAGGTGCTCCACCAACACCGGATCTTCGATCGAACGAAAGCCGTGGCCGATACGTTCCGCGCCGAGGTCATTGATGGATGACCAGACGCTGTGTGATCCGTCGGCTTCACCGGCATGGATGGTCACATGCAAACCGGCATCACGTACCCGCTTGAAGTGCTCAACAAACAGGTTGGCGGGGTAGCCGGTCTCATCACCGGCGAGATCTACCGCAACGATACCGTCCCGGCAGGCGAGGATTGCATCCAGTTCCTGGTGGCAAGTCTCAACGCCGTAGGTGCGGCTCAAAATACCGATTGCGTTGGCACGCACACCCGTTTCACGTTCGCCGGTGCGTATTCCGTCCAGACAGGCCTCAACAACTTCCAGCGGATCCAGACCGTGTCGCTGCGCCATAAACCAGGGGCTGAAACGCAGTTCGACATAGTCGATACCCTCATGTTTGGCGTCAACTATATTTTCATAGGCCACACGTTTGCAGGCATCAGCGTCTACCAGTATCTCAATCAGGTATTTAAAGCGGGCGATAAATGCCATCAATCCCGGCTCGCTGGAATCAATATGCACGTGCGGCGCCAGGCCTTCAATATCATTGGCGGGCAATTGGATACCATGTTGTCCCGCTATATCCAGGATCGTTTGCAAGCGGATGCTGCCGTCCAGATGCCGGTGCAGGTCACACAACGGCAGGGTTGGATCAATCACCGGGTTGCTGCTCTTTCACCCATGCCCGGATATTTGCATCCAACACGCTCAATGGCAATGCACCTTTGCCGAGCACTTCGTCATGGAACGCGCGAATAGAAAATTTTTCACCCAACTGGTCAGTGGCATAGGCGCGCAATTCCTTGATCTTCAGCTCGCCTATTTTATAAGCCAGTGCCTGACCGGGCCACACGATGTACCGGTCAATTTCCACGATGACATCGTGTTCCTGCTTACCCGCGTTTTTCATAAAATAGTCGATGGCCTGTTGACGCGACCAACCCAGTTGGTGCATTCCGGTATCCACGACCAACCGTATGGCGCGCCACATCTCATAGGTCAACTGTCCGAATTTCGAGTAAGGGTTTGTATAAAACCCCATTTCCTTACCCAGGCTTTCAGCGTACAGGCCCCAGCCCTCGGTAAAGGCTGTGTAGCCGCCCACGCGCCGGAACCATGGCACGTCTTCCAGTTCATCCTGCAACGCCAGTTGCAGATGATGGCCCGGCACTGCTTCATGCAGGGTCAATGCTTCCATTTCCCAGCGCGGACGGGTGTCCAACGCATAGGTATTGGCAAAGAAGTTGCCCGGACGACCGGCTTTGACGGAACCGCGCTGATAGTACGCCGTGGTCTGCGATTTTTCTGCATACGCCGGCACCGCCACAACCCCGTAAGGGGTTCTGGGTAATTTACCAAACAGCTTCATCAGTTCCGGGTCGGCGCGCTTGGCGATATCGCGATAGTCGCGCAACAGACCTTCTTTGGTCGTGTGATAAAACTGCGGGTCGGTGCGCAGAAACACCAGGAACTCATCAAATGTGCCCTTAAACCCGCTGGACTTGATCACGCCCTCCATTTCTCCACGAATACGCTTAACCTCGGCAAGGCCAATTTTATGAATTTGCTCCGGTGTAAGGTCAGTCGTGGTGCGCTGTTTGACGTTATACGCGTACCAGGCTTCACCATTGGGCAGGTCTCGCATGGCGATCGTTTTGCGCGCTACGGGTATATATTCGTTCTCCACAAAAGCCAGTAACCTCTCAAAGGCCGGTGCCACTTTTTCGCTGAAAGCCGCCGCTGCCTGTTGCTTCAGAGACGCCTGCTGCAAAGAATCCACGCTGGCAGGGAATGTTTGAAATGCGCTCAACAGCGGGCTCTTATCCGCTTCATCGACCAGTTGGTTGCGGATTTGTTGTGGTACATCACGCAGGGTTATTGCGGGCGGTGTGATGCCGGCCTCCATGCCCTTGCGCATCCACGCAATGGTCTGGTCAATGACTTGCGGGGTTTTCTGCAGCCGGGCAATCATATTGGCATAGTCGGCAACGTTTCCCGGTTGCGCTATCGCCATCATGCGTGCAATGTCCTGCTGCACACCCCCCATCTGGTTGATCGGCATGAACTCGTCCGGGAATTGCTGGCCTTCAATATCCCGTTTCTGCCTGTCGTACATCAAGTCATAATTCACCTGCCCGGTGGGCGACAGTGCTTCACGATTGATGTTCTCCAGCGCACGCAGCAGCGTTTTGGCATCCTGTTTACGTTGGCGTGTGGCTGCTTCCGACTGGTCCGACCAGCGATCCTGTCCACGCGGATCACCCAGGAAAGTTGCGAATTCAGGATAGCTGAGCATGGTGTAGTCATACGTAATATCGATCAATTCCTTGAAACGCTCAGCGTCACTTAAGCCGGCTTTGCTATCAGCCAACACCTCTACACGGGAAGTTAATGCCTTGATTTCATCCTGGTAATCTGCACTGACGAGGGGGGCAAGTAACAGAAAAGTCAGAGAAATTGTGAAAACTGTTCCTTTCATTGGGCTTCCATATATCAGACAAGTTTAAAGACGGTGCATTGTACACAGGTTTCCCTGTGTTGAATTCATTCGCTTTGCCTATCATAACGATAAGAATAATTGATTTAACTAATACTTGATAAGCGTTCATAATCTCCCAAAATTAACTCTGGTGATGAACTCACCCCAACGTGAATTTAAACAGGAGATTTCTCGATGTCCCAGCAAGTACCCCAGATTACATTCAAAACCCGCGTGCGTGATGAAAGCGTGGAAGGCCCTAATCCGTTCCGCTGGCAGGACGTGACCAGCAACGATATCTTTGCAGGCAAGAAGGTCGTTGTCTTCGCCCTGCCCGGTGCATTTACTCCGACCTGCTCCAGCACTCACCTGCCCGGCTATGAAGAACATTACCAGGAATTGCGTGATGCCGGCGTGGACGAAGTCTACTGTCTTAGTGTCAACGATGCCTTTACCATGTTCCAGTGGGGCAGGCACCAGGGGGTGGAGAACGTTAAGCTGCTGCCCGATGGCAGTGGTGACTTCAGCCGCCTGATGGGCATGCTGGTACGGAAAGATAATGTCGGCTTCGGGTTGCGCTCATGGCGCTACTCCATGCTCGTGGAAGACGGTGCTATCAAGAAGATTTTCAGCGAAGCAGGCAAGCAGGATAACTGCCCCACGGACCCGTTTGAGATCAGCGATGCTGATACCATTTTGGCGTATATAAAAGGTTCAATGTAGTTATCAATGTAGTAAAACATTGTTGATTTCTGCAAAAGCGCGGCACCGGCAGGTGCTGCGCTTTTTCCCCATATTCAATCCTATTTGACAAAGCGGGCTGCAACGCAGACCCTAGTGTAGTGTCCTGTATTAAGTGACGATTAAGCGAAACGAGAAGGTATTAGCTGTAAGGCGCGTCTCGCAGGGAATGGCTGGTCCTTTACAAGAGGCGCAACGCAGCAGATGATACCTTCTCGTTTCGCCCGCAGGGAGCCCCACAAAAGACTCAATCCTGCTTAAGGGGGCAGCCATTAATTGCAGGCTGCGCCTTGACTTGAATCTTTTGTGGGGCTCTTAATAGCCACTTAATACAGGACACTACACTAGTGCAGCCGAATGCTTACCGGACAAAAAAAATGCAACAAGATATTCCTGCCAACAGCCGCGACAATCACTGGCTGAAATCCCTGTACAGGGTAACCGCTTTAGTACTCACCCTGGCCTCATTCAATACCTGGGCAGTGCTGGATGCCAGCTTGATGGAGGGGCTCAAAGCCCGTTCAATCGGTCCTGCAGCCATCAGTGGACGCGTCGCAGCCATTGATGTCGTAGCCTCTGACCCTAACCATATTGTGGTCGGTGCAGCGACCGGTGGCGTGTGGATCTCCGACAACGGTGGTCTGACCTGGGAGTCTGTATTTGATGACCAGCCAGTCGCGTCTATCGGATCGATTGCGATTAACCAATCCAACCCCGACATCATCTGGGTCGGTACGGGTGAAGGTAATGTGCGTAATTCCACATCGATCGGCGGCGGAATTTTCAAATCGACCGACGGCGGCAAAAGCTGGAAGCTGATGGGGCTTGCCAACAGCGAACGCATCAACCGCATCGCTTTGCACCCCAATAACCCGGACATTGCCTATGTGGCCGCGATGGGTACCCTGTGGGGGCCAAATGAAGAACGCGGCGTCTACAAAACCACGGATGGCGGCAATAGCTGGGAGCGGATTTTGTATATCAACGATTCGACCGGTGCCACCGATATCAAAATCGACACGGTAAATCCGGACAAACTGTTTGCCGGTATGTGGCAATTCCGGCGCTGGCCGTACTACTTCAAATCCGGCGGTGAGGGGTCCGGTTTGTATATTACCCAGGACGGCGGAAAAAGCTGGCAGCGCAAAACTGAAGAAGACGGTCTGCCGGCAGGCGAATTGGGGCGCATGGCATTTGCACTGTCGCCCGCCAATCCAAAACGGGTTTACGCGCTGGTTGAAGCCAAGAAAAGCGCCCTGCTCCGATCAGATGATGGCGGTGACAGTTGGCGCAAGGTCAACGAGGAGTACAACGTTGCCGACCGCCCGTTCTATTACACTGAAATCGCCGCAGACCCGCAAAACGCGGACGTTGTCTATAACATCGGCACCCGCGTCCGGGTATCCATTGATGGCGGTAAAACCTTTGCCTACAACCCGGTGATCAACTGCTGTGCAGCGGGTAACACCATTCATATTGATAACCACGCTTTCTGGATCAGCCCAAACGACTCAAAACACCTGATATTCGGCAACGACGGCGGACTCGCCATCTCCCGTGACCGGGGTGAGACCTTCCGTTTCGTACGCAACCTGCCGCTGGCCCAGTTTTACCATATCGCCGTTGATAATGACTTGCCCTATCACGTATACGGCGGCCTGCAGGACAACGGTTCCTGGAGAGGGCCTGCTGAAGTCTGGGAAAATGCCGGTATCCGCAATCTGCACTGGCAGGAAGTCGGTTTTGGCGATGGCTTCGATACCGTGCCCGATCCGGATAACTCCCGCAGTGGCTACGCCATGTACCAGGGTGGCAATTTGTTCCGCTGGAACCTCGACACCGGCGAACAAAAGCTGGTGATGCCTGATCCACCCACGCTCGATACCGAGTTGCGATTTAACTGGAATGCAGCGCTCGCCATAGACCCGTTTGACCCCAATACCGTGTACTACGGCAGTCAGTTCGTACACCGCTCAAATGACCGGGGCCAGTCGTGGAAAACCATCAGCGGTGACCTGACTTCCAATGACAAAAAAATGCAGACCTACAGGGAAAGCGGCGGCCTGACATCGGACGTGACGGCTGCGGAAAACTACACGACCATCACAACCATTGCGCCCAGCAAGCTGGATCGCAACGTGATCTGGGTTGGTTCCGATGACGGGCGGGTTCACGTTACCCGCGATGGTGGCGCTAACTGGACCCGCATTGACAGCAAAGCACGTGGTGTTTCCGCCGGCGCATGGGTGCCGATGATAACGCCCTCGCCGCACGATGCCGGCACGGCCTTTGTCGTATTTGATGATCACCGGCGCTCCGATATGAAGCCCTACGTATACCGTGTGGAAGGCTACGGCAGCCGTTGGAAACGAATTTCCACCAGTAGCATGAAAGGTTACGCACTATCAGTGCTGCAGGACCCGGTCGATCCGGACCTGTTATTCGTCGGTACCGAGTTCGGCTTGTATATCTCCACTGACGCAGGGGAAAATTGGATCAAGTTCACAGCCGGGTTACCCACGGTCTCGGTCATGGATATGGCCATTCAGACGCGCGAGAACGATCTGGTGCTCGGAACCCATGGCCGGGCAGCCTACGTCATAGATGACTACAGCGGCCTTCGAAACCTGTCAGCAAAAGATTTCAAAGCACGGTTGAAAATTCTTTCTGTCTCACCAGGCCAGCAATACACGGCCAACCAGACACCGTCGACCCGTTTTACCGGCTCCGGTGAATTCCGGGCAGACAATGAGCCCTACGGTGTCATGCTGACCTTCATAGCCAGTGGCAATGACCTGCCAAACCCGGATAAAAAGGCTGAAAGGGCACGCAAGATTGCCCTGCGCAAGGCAGCGGCCGAATCCTCCCGAAAAGAAGCTGCCGGGAAAAAGAGCCCTGCGGAGAAAGACTCAAAGGATTCCAAGCCGCCCAAACTGTCGGTCACGGTCAAGGATGCTGAAGGTACAGTTATCCGGTCTTATAAAACCACTGTAGAGCAGGGTATCAACCGCCTGGTATGGGCCATGCGAAGGGATGGTATCAAGCCTGTATCCAGTGAGGACCACAAGGACTCAGATGACGGACTGCCCGCCGGCCCGGTGGTCATGCCCGGCAAGTATGAAATAACCATTGCACTCGGCGACACCACTGCCAGCACGGACGTGGAGATACTTAAAGACCCCCGCAGCCCTTACTCGCTGGAAGACTTGCAGGCAAACTTTGATACCCGCATGACCTTACTGGCAATGCGCAGCACAGCCAACACCGCCTTGCGCCAGATCATTGCCGCACGTGACGATGTCAGCACCATCAACAAGCTGATCGACAAGCGGCTGGAACTGGCAAAAACCGATGACCTTCAAGCGCTGAAAAAGCAGGCCGGAGAAGTCAAAAAAGGCCTGGATGAACTCGAGAAACTGTACAGGATTCCGGCCAAGACCAAGGGTATTACCTACGCTGGAGACACGGTCAACTCCAAGCTGGGAACAGCGGCATTTTATGCCGGATCAGGTGAGGGTGCGCCTTCTCCTGCCTCTGAAACCTACCTTGAAATTGCCCAGAAATCCCTGTCCGAAGCCACTGAAAAGGTCAATGCATTCATGTCAACTGACCTTGCTGAACTGCGCGCAAGCGTCAATACGGCCGGGATCACTCTGCTACAGGTCAACCCATTGTAGGAGGGAGCAGCTCCAGCCTACTCGAGAACGTACAATTGCCATAGGTCCTTGCGTGTCATTTGCAAAAATGGGCTGATCGCCAGGATACCTGTTTTACCGACGCTTCTCTCGAGATAGTGCATTTCTTCAAACTTGGCCCGGGTGCGCTCGCCCACTGGCGCATCCAGGCCATTTTCACGCATCATCAATACACCCTTCGCCCGCAGTGCCAGTTCGGTATAAAGACGCAGGTAGCAAAGCATATCCACCACCACCGGCCCGGGGAATTTCAACTTCAGGTCCTCCAGAAACCGGCCGATCTTTGAGCCGGCAAATTCACCAGAATTAATCTGCTCCAGCAGCAAGGCATCCTCATCAAAATCCAGTTCCAGCCACGCGTGCATGGAGCGTGCACTTTTTTGGAAAACGACCAGCAGAATGGGCGGTAGCAGCAGCAATGTGCCCACTGTTGTCAGGATTGGCGTACCCGGAAAATGATTGAACACAGAATGTACAATGACGGCAACAATAAAACCGGGGACATACAACAAAGGGTTGATTTTCATACTGCGCTCGGTCAATACCTGCGCCATGATACCGAACAGCGCCATCGCCCCACCATGCATGATGGCAGTACCGAAACCACGCACAATCCACACCGCAATATGGGCGTCGGATGCCATGTACAAGTAATAAAAATTCTCAACTACGCCAAAGCCAGCACCCACAGCAAAACCCAGAATTGCCGCATCGACCAGAAAGCCTATACGGTTGGTCCTGAACAGGAACACCATGACCGAAGCCTTCAGGCCCTCCTCAATAACCGGTGCTGCATAGCGGGAGTAGGCCGGCAAGTCCCAGCCCAGTGCGGTCATGGCATATCCATTTATCCAGTAGCCGGCAATGGGCAACAATGCACCCGCCAGTATGACCCACAAAACGGTATGCAGGCTGACCAGCTTGTAACTATCCATATATAACAGGACGATAAGAAAGATTAACACCGGCAGCAATCCGACAGGCGCCCTGGTTAGTAAGTCAGTCAACATTGATCAGCGAATTCCGTGGGGTGACGTGGCTCGTTCTGTATTCTGCGCGAATTGATGGTCCTTTCACAATATCTTCAGGGAAATCCGCTCACTGCCGGGCGTGGTTTTCAGTGTTCTGCGGGCCGGCGCATCAAAAAAACCGCCTGCCTGATGGCAGGCGGTATTTCCAGACTTCTTGGCCTTATTATTGCCTTTCAGCCTTTCCCCCCCTCAGAGGTTCATTGTGCTGGGCCCCGCCCGGAATCCGCTCAATCATCGCCGCGACCCGCGCAATTCAGCCTCATGAACTAATACATCGCCGGCAAAGAAAACTACAGTCAGCGGCGTGGGACCGTCCTGGGGTAATTCAGCAGTACGTTTAAACAACAGCGCATAATGTTGCTGACCGCTGCCGGTGACGCTGACCAAACCGTTTTTCACAGTGACATCTTCTGCCTGGTTTTGCAGTCCATTCGTACCGGCGAACTCCAGGCCCTGTTCTGGAAAACCAAGCTTGAGAACCGCCAAACCTGCTGATTCGATGCGCACATCGAGGGACAGGAAACCGTCCTGTTCACGAAGTTCCGCTTTTCCGCGCATCGCTTCGGCATCAAACAGGGTACTGTCAAGCAGCGTACCGCGTGGATTTTTTACAACAGTTCCGGCCATGCTGGAAGTATCTTCAGGTGACAGATTTTCTGAACCGGTCTGGTAAATGCCAACCGTCAGCAGCAGGCCTGCTGCTACCGCAAGCCCGGTACGCAACCAGGGGGTGGACAACAGGTTCATGGCAAGTCCTGGCTTTTCCCCCCGGGTTTCACTGACCGGGGGTTCTCTCACCTGGCCGGCCACTGCCCGGCTGATAATCACATGATGCAGATACTCTGGTGGCTCCTGCTCGGGCAGGCCGTCCAGAATACCCGCCAGTACCTCTAATTCTTCTTTCAAATCACGCACCTGTGCGGACCCAGCCAGGAGTTCATCCAACTCGGCCCGCCCGGCGGCACTCAATGCTCCGTCGATACTGCAGTTGAGCAGATCAAGCACGTGCTGTTCAACACGGGACGGGTCAACGGGAGTATGTTTATTCATGGTGGCCAGTCCCCGGTCAAAGGTCTGTTGCTTTGAGTGATTTCTTCATTAACTGGCGGGCGGAATACAGGCGGGATTTAACCGTTTTCTCCGGTAGTTGCAATATTTCGCCAATTTGCTGGTAACTGCAGCCTGACATATGTTTCAACACCACCACCGTTCTGTAATCCTCGTTCAGTTCCATCAGCGCACCCTGGACCCGGTTGCATAGCGCTGTTGATTCCATATGCTCTTCAGGGCTTCGCCACGGTGAAGCCTGGCTATCAGCCAAAGGCTCCTGGTGGTGGCGTTTCTTAATCTGGTTAAGAGACTCATTGATTGCAATCCTGTAGACCCAGCTAAAAAACCTGAAATTCGGGTCATAATCAGCGATATGTTCAAATACCTTGAGAAAAACGGTTTGTGTAGTATCCGCTGCATCATCCGTATTCCCCAGTATCCGGTACGCCGCATTGAAAACAGGCCGCTCGTACTGGCTGACCAATTTGGCCATGGCCGCGCGGTCACCCCGTTGACAGTCGTTTACAAGGGCAGCATCCCTGTCCTTATGCATAACTACAGGCCGGGACGGAAAAAGTTGGTGCAGATACGAAAATTTTCTTTACAGTACGCTGCATAAGCGTATTCAACCGTCTGAGGTTGCGGGCACGATTTCAAATAACTTGTCGAAACCGGAATAACGGAAAATATCATGAATATGATGGTTGACATTGATCAGCTTGATGCCGTTGCCGGAACCCATCAGACGCTTGTGTGTTTTGAGTAAAACGCCCAGCCCGGCACTGGATATGTATTCAAGTCTGGCCAGGTCCAGTACACACAGGCCCTCTGCCCGGTCGAGAAGCGCCTGTGCCTTCACCGCCTGTGCAGCATCCAGCCGCCCTGCCACAGCAATGTGACCTCCATCGAAGAATTCAATTTCAAACATGCTTTATTTCCTGTCAACGATAAAGGTTATTCTGCTCTTTCTGTTCCGGTACTCATAGTGAATGGAATCGACCATTTTCAGTACCAGATATAAACCCAGCCCACCTGGCGTGCGTTGATCCAGAGGTATATCCACAGCAACGGTGACAGCGCTCCTCGGGTCAAATCGCTCAACATCGTAGTCTGTCAGACTGACTTCGATACCGTGCTCATGCGGCACCATTTGGATAAGTATATCCTCATTAGATTCAGTATTGTACGTCACCATATTGACAAACAACTCTTCGGTGGCAAGGTCAACCACGTTGCGCAATCCTGCCTGCAGGCCCTGCTGCCGGAAAAACGCCTCAGTCATCGTGACGATACTCTTGAGTTCAGCAAAATTTCGTTTGAATTTCTGTTCCATATTTCCTCCAGCGCTTGCGGATTATGCTTCGCGGCGTATCAGCACCAGGGTGATGTCATCTTCCTGCGGTGCGCCCCCGCCAAAATCCTGGACCGCCTGAATCAGTTTCTGGCTCAACGCGGACATCGGCAAGTGATGATGAGCCCTGAAAACCCCGGCCACCCGGTCTTCACCAAACTCCTCTCCTCCCGTGTTGTTGTATTCGTAAACACCATCAGATATCAGCGCCAGAATATCTCCCGGCTCAAGCCTTAAATCAGCGGATTCCTGCCGGTCATCGATTTCCATAATACCAAGCGGGAAATTGGTCGGGCTATACCAGTCACATTTCTCACGGGCCGCATGAAAGTGCAGTATCGGCCCCTGGCCGCCTGAATGGTAATTGACCTGATGTGTAGCGGGATCCAGGAATCCCATAAATGCAGTGATAAAGCGGTCATCCGGTAAATCTTCTGACAGTTGGTTATTAACGTGCATGTAAGCATGATCAAGATCAGCACCCAGTCTGAATGAAACCCGCAACATGGCCTGCATTTGGGTGGCTGACAGTGCGGGGCCAAAACCATGGCCGGTTGCATCACCCAGCAACATGAACAGGCGCCCATTTAACAATGCGAGGTCATATAAGTCACCACCGGTTTGTTCCGTCGGCTGAAAATGCCCATACAGGTCATAACCAGGGATTTCGGGCATTGCATCCGGCAGGGTACTCATCTGTATCTCACGTGCAACAGCGACTTCCTGGCTCAGTACCGCATTGGCGAGCAGTTCATCGGTCATGTAGGCGTGCTGTATCGCAACCGCCGCTTGTGCTGCCAGTGCCGGCCCTACCCATTCATCATGCTCATCGAACTGCCCAACCACCGCCCCGAGCCATTGCATTACACCCAACAGGGACTCATCCTGACCCAGAATCGGTACGTTCAACAGTGAGCGGGTTTCGCCTGCGGGAATATGCAGGGGGTATTTAAGGAATAGTTCGTCTTCCCGGCAATCACGGATGTTGCTGATAACGTGGTCGACGGCACACTTACCGGCCCAGGATTCACCGGGCTCCACCCGCGCAGGAGAGGTGTCAGACGGCACCACCATAACAAGCTGCTGAGAACTCCTTTCCAACAACCACAACACGCCGGTCTCTGCAACGATGGCCACCTTGCCAACCTCGATAACCTCCCTCAAAAGCTCCGGCATTGCCTCCGGCGCAGCCAGGCGGTGCATGATTTCCAGGATGCTGACGAGCGACTCGCGGCTAATCTCATTCGGATGGCGAAGGTGCTTCATGCTTTTTCCGTACGCTTATTTAGCTGATAAATATAGCAAACCACACACAAGAAAAGCGATTTATATACATTTATCCCAACTCAAGCGCCTTATGTTTTAGCAACGCCAGCACGTAGTTGACCTGCTCGAGGTGGGTACGAAAATGCAGAACTGCCAGGCGCAGTACAAACTTGCCGTTAATCTGCGTTGAGGAGATAAACACTTTGCCATCCATACGCACAGCTTCCACCAGGCGTTGGTTAAGAATATCTGCATCACCGTGGCGCGGCAGGTAACGAAAAGTCACCACCGATAAGTCCGGGAAGGGTCCCATTTCCCAGCCGGGTGTCTTATCCAGTTGTGCATAAAAATAGCGCGCCAGCCAGATCTTTTCTGCCAGGGCTGTTCGAAACGGAGCCAGGCCAAACAGCTTGAGCGGTAACCAGAAGCGCAAGCCCCTGAAAGGCCGGGTTAACTCCAGCGACAGCTCCGCTGGCGAATATTCTCCCCCGCTCGTTCTGGCGTCTTGCATGTAGTCGGCCTCAAACGACTGCGCTCGCGCCAGCCACGTTACATCTCTGACCAGTACGGCACCGGAACCATAGGGCAGAAACAGTCCTTTGTGTGGGTCCAACACAACGGAATGTGCCCTGTCCAGCCCCCGCAGCACCTGTCTGCCCTCGTCACACAGCAGAAAAAAACCACCATAAGCGGCGTCTACGTGCATCCATATATCATGCTGCTCTGCCAACTCAGCGATTTGCTCGAGCGGATCAACCGCACCGGTATCGGTGGTGCCGGCTGAAGCGGTGACTAGCCAGGGTCGCAGTCCGGCAGCCTTGTCATCCAGTATTAATTGCTCCAGTGCGGGTGCATTCATTCTGAACTTCTTATCCATCGGTACCCGCCGTATATTGCATTCAGCCAGTCCTGCTGCACGCAGGGATTTAACCACACAGTGATGCGTATCTGCGGTGATATAAACGCAACTGTTTTCAACATCGCGGGCACGGACTTCCATTATTTCCCGCGCTGTCACGATGGCTGTCAGGTTGGCGATACTGCCCCCTGAAGTCAGATCCCCTCCCGACGAGTCAGGATAACCAACAATGTCAGCCATCCAGCGTACCAGTTGCTGTTCCATTCTTACCGCGCCGGGAGACGCAAAAGCAACACCAGCATAACGATTGAACACATCAGCCAGAAAATCACCCAGTGCCGAAGGATACATGCCGCCACCGGGTATATAGCCCATCTGGCCACCGGAGGCGGCATTAATACCTTCATGATCAACAGCATCAGCCAGCAGCTTGAGCAGTTCAGAAAAGCGGCCCGGGTCTTCACTGAAAGGCTGAACAAGCCGGTTGCTATGGCCATCCTCCGGCACAAAGGCGTTCAATTCCGCCAATTCGTTCAGGAATGTCTCAGCGTAAACTGCTGTCTGCCTGAGCATGTCGCCACGCTCGGCAGCGGAAGGTTCAAGCCCTGTTGAGGCCTGTCTGAGTTGTTCGATTTTTTTCAGCATTTTAAAGACCCATGTTCAGGTTCAGTGTACCGATCCCGGGATCGTGCAATATACAGGTTAAAACGAATGGCTGTGATAAACCCGGCCGGGAGGATATCATCAACACATTGCTTCAGCCCTGTACCAGGATATTCCATGCACCAGGCCACACCACCAAAAAGCCCGCTCGGCAAGACCATTGCTATCGCCGGCAACATCGGTACAGGCAAATCTTCCCTGGTGGAATTTCTGACCCGCAGCTACGCGATCAAACCATTTTACGAACCCAACGAAGAAAACCCCTACCTGCCTGATTTTTACCAGGACATGAGCCGCTGGGCATTTCATTCTCAAGTGTACTTCCTCAGCAGCAAATTCCGCATGCACCAGCAACTGCAGCGGCGGTGTGGTGTGGTTGTACTGGACCGGACAATTTATGAAGACGCGGAAATTTTTGCCACGGCGCTTCATGAAATGCGCAAATTAACGGGTCGGGACTGGGCTACATACTGGAGTTTTTACCAGGTCATACTTGGTGCGATACGGCCTCCCGACCTGATGATTTATTTGCGCTGTTCAATGAGAACGCTGCGCAAACGTATCCGCCTGCGTGGCCGACGTATGGAACAGGATATCCGGCTTGCCTATCTAAAGCGCCTGCAACACCTGTATGAAGACTGGCTGGGCAGCTACCGCCTCAGTGAAGTGTTGGTTCTGGAAACCGATAAACTGGACTACATCAACGATATGGTGGACTGCCTGGAAGTAATGGAACGGGTCGAGGCCCTGCTACCCGCAACCCTAAAACGCCCGGGAGCGCCGACCAGACCCGGTGCGTGAATTGCTCTCAGGCTGCAACGGGTTGATGACAGAATACGTTCAGCTTGTTGCCATCAAGATCCCTGAAGTAAGCTGCATAGAACTCATCCATGCGCAGGCCAGGTGCACCCTCGTCAGTCGCGCCCAATGACAATGCTTTCGCATACAGCGCGTCAACCTTGTCGGTTGCGTCTACAGCCAGTGCAATCATGGTGCCATTCCCCACCGTGGCGGCATTACCATCAAATGGTAGTGTGACGGAAAATGCAGGTTGATCAGGGGCCACTGCCCAGGCAACGAATCTATCCTGCTCTAAAAAACGTCCGGCACCCAAATCGGCAAATAATGCATCGTAAAACGCCACCGCCCTGTTTAGATCATTGGTGCCAACTGTTATATATCCGATCATTTGTCTCTCCATTTTCGAGCTCAATATTTCACTTGCAAAACAGCAATTCTTTATTGCCAAATACTCAGGCATACCAAAT
This sequence comes from Oceanospirillales bacterium, assembly GCA_003233115.1. Taxonomy (GTDB): domain Bacteria; phylum Pseudomonadota; class Gammaproteobacteria; order Xanthomonadales; family SZUA-36; genus SZUA-36. Next base: position 21,704 of record QIKV01000124.1, on the reverse strand, counting down.
ACATGATTCATATCTATTTGTATTACCGGTATATTCATCAAACAAGATTGGCTATAGCCAATTTGCCATTCTGTCTATAGCCAATTTGCCATTTTGGCTATAGACAGTTTTTCATTTTGGTGTAAATGCACAATGACGCTACTCCGGCTTAACCGAAATAACGCCATTGGCTGGTACTATGTGATCTCTGGTTGGAGGGTAAACCCTAAGGGCAGATCACCAACCCCAGGGTGCTTTAAGTTCGCCACTGGCAGAGCGTAGCTTTACTGGCAGCGCACGCTTCTGCAGTGCCTTTTTTGAGCCGGAATCCAGTTTGATATAACCTTGCTGGGCATACAACTGCGACCTCAGGGAGGGCGCCACACCTAATGTGTAATTCGTATTTCTCCGGCTAACTATAATTCGGAACAACCATATAACAGCAGTGGCAACCAACAAGGCCGCCAAAAGTAATGTAACGAGTACCAGCATTTTATTATCTCCTCATACAGCAGCCTGCAGTTGCAGACATACCCCTGGTCGTTGCTTGCAGATGCAGGCAAACACCTACCATATTTCAGGAGACTTTGTGGTAACAGATTTACTGTTAGCCACTTTCCGTGTCGTAAGCCTTCTCGATTGAATATCGCGAAAACCTCACCAATCATTGGCGATCAGCCAATGGGCCCCATGCCCTTATGGCTGTAGTCGATTCTTGTTATTTCTGAGGGGGTAAATATTTGGGTTCGTGCGATTGTAAACCATTGATAAAATAATCGATAATTTCGCTGAACACCGCTGAAATCATACCGTTTAAAGAAGGATTTCCCCTTTCTAACTTCCCATTTCTGTACAATATTTTTCCCTTGCACAACCAGTATAAACCATAAACCATTTTTTTGCAGGAATACTGTGCAGCGGATCAAAACATGGCAGAATGAAGCAAGGATCAAGCCGTCCACGCGGTACTTTTCTGAGCACTTGCAAGGGTATTTTCCGCATCGTCTCCCGGCAGGGAATATAATCTACTGGAACCTCCCGCCTGGGAATTATCAAGCAGCAACTACATGAAGCATCGAAATCCGATAGAGGTCATGGCCAACACCCGGCATGAATTTGGTGAGCACGGCGGCGTCAATATGTCGGTGGAGGCGAGTACAACTTTCACCGTGATGCACCCTGACACGATGCCGGAAATATTTTGCGGGGAAAAAGGCCCCGAACAAGGCGGATGCTATCTGTACGGTCGCCATTTTAATCCCACCGTGTATAACCTGGGAAAGCAACTGGCGGCGCTGGAGGGCACCGAGGCAGCTTACTGCACAGCCAGTGGCATGGCCGCTATTTCAGCCACCTTGCTGCAACTGTGCGATGCGGGTGACCATATCGTGTCGTCGAATGCTGTTTACGGCGGCACCTACGCACTGCTGCACGATCTGCTGCCTCCCAAGACCGGCATCCGCACGGCACTTGTCGATATCACCGATCTTAAAGCAGTGGAAGCCACCATCACCGATCGTACACGTGCCATCTATACCGAAAGTGTGGCCAATCCGACTTTGCGAATTGCAAACATACCGGCATTGAGCAGAATTGCCCGCCGCCACGGCATAAAACTGGTGGTGGACAATACCTTCAGTCCGTTGTTGCTGAACCCCCATGAACTCGGTGCCGATATCGTTGTGCACAGCATGACCAAATTTATCAGCGGCGCATCTGACCACATTGCCGGGGCAATCTGTGCAGACGGGGGGTTTATCCAGCAGTTGATGGACCTGCATACCGGCATGCTGATGATTCTTGGCCCGACAATGGATCCGCAGGTGGCCTTTAACATCAGTCTGCGTATTCCACACCTGCCCTTGCGCATGACAGAGCACGGTCGCCGCACCCAGGTGATTGCAGAAAGATTGCAGGCCATGGACATGGCCGTCACCTACCCGGGTCTGCCGGACTACCCCGACCACCGCTTATTCAGCGAACTGCATTGCGCGGACTACGGCTATGGTGGAATTCTGACCCTGGACATGGGTACTGAAGACCGGGCAAATGCACTGCTGGATTTGTTGCAAAACACATATCATTTTGGTTATGTGGCGGTCAGCCTGGGTTACTTCGACACGCTGATGTCCTGTTCCGGCAGCAGCACGTCCAGTGAAATGACGGATGAAGACAAGGTTGCTGCGCACATATCGCCGGGACTGGTACGCATGTCTATCGGCTATACCGGCACCCTTGAACAACGCTGGCAGCAACTAACCGAAGCATTATCACGGGTCGGAATAGTACCCGCAAAAGGAATCCCCTGAAACAGTTGAATAGCCGCCCTTACCAGGGCAGGCACCCGCCTTCTGCGTGCCAGAACGTACCCGTTGAATCCATGTCAAGTTCGTCCATGCGGGCAATCAAGCCGGCCGCGGCCTGTTGCGGCGCGATACCCTGCCTGCCAGTCATGTCCGTTGCCACCATACCGGGGTGCAATAGTGCAACCGCAATCCCGCGATCCTGAAGATCCCGCGCCAGGCTCATACCGGCCATGTTCACAGCCGCTTTTGATATCCGGTAACCGTAATACCCACCGGAAGTATTGTCATCGATTGATCCCATACGACTGGTAACAATACCGAGTTTCGAGCCTGTGGACAGGTTGGGTAGCAGCGCGCTGCTCACCCTCAGCGGCCCCAGCGCGTTAACCCTGAACTGCCTCTCGATGCGCTCGAAATCAAGGTCATCCAGGGATTCAACTGAAAGAATGCCCGCATTGTTGATCAGCCAGTCCAGTTGCTCCGTGCCCAACTGGGATTGCAACTTTTTTACTGAATCCGCCGCGCTGACATCTATTCCGTCAATCACGCGTACGTTCAGATTCTGCAGGTCTTCACTGCTGCTGCGACACGCCGCAATAACCTCATCTCCACGCGCAGCCAGTTGCCTGCAAAGTTCCAGACCGATGCCCCTGTTAGCACCCGTGACCAGGATTTTTTCCATCTGACAATTCCTTCCATAACAAAACATATCATCGGTTCGGCACGCTGATATACTAACAGCATTGTCGCCCCAACCTTGCCTGTTCCCATGCATACTCGATTTTCATCCAATAATCTTGTCGCCCTGCTGATTGCAGTTCTCCTGGTGGCGACCGGCATCGTCTTGAGTATCATCAACCAGCGATCACAAGCTACTGCACCCGCCACCACCGAAACGCCCACCGGGGATACCCCAATGCAGGGGAATTCAGATGTACTTGCCAGGGTAGCTCGAATTCACGAGGATATTGGCGCACCGGCGCTGGCTGCCAAAACCAAAACCGAACTGGAAGCAATCCGTGACTTAACAGACTGGTCAGATGCACCATCCCCGGCACCGGAATTGGTCAGAACAGATAACTACGACGTCTATATCAATGTCAGTAAACAATACCTGAGCTATGTTTTTGACAAGTTGGGTTACACCGGCGAAAAGATTGATTCCGGAGAGACGATTGCCATCCCGCCGTTACTGGTGGTATCAATCAAACAGGGCTGGTTCGATGGTGAGACGGTGCAATTTGAGAAGAGTATTTTCTACCGGGTAGTCCTGTCACTGGTACTTTATGAAAACGAGGCGGTATTACGCGAGCGGGGTGAATTGCTGGACTTGCTCGAAGCCCAGCAGAACAACGGTGCATTGACGGCTGTCCAGACGCATGCACTAAACCGCCTGGCGCATAGTTACCGGGTCAGCAAAGAGGAATCTGACGAACCCATCAATGAGGGGCAGGTGCGGGAGTTACTGGTGCGGGTGGATATGGTTCCACCTTCCCTCGCACTGGCCCAGGCAGCCTATGAAAGTGGTTACGCCACATCGCAGTTTGCGCAAACAGGTAACGCACTATTCGGCCAATGGGACTGGAGCAAAGATGCCATAAAACCACAACAGCAACGCAAGGGCATGGGGAACTACGGCATGAAGTCGTTCAACCAGCCAGTTGATTCAGTTCGTGCCTATATCTGGAACCTGAACACCCAGCCCGCTTATGCGGCCTTCCGGAAAGAACGTGCCGCCCAACGAGGTGCAAGACGGGGGCGCATTGCGCTCGACGGTGCGAAACTGGCCGGTACCCTGACTTCATATTCAGAACGTGGTGCGGAATATACCAGGGCGTTGCAAAACACGATCCGTTCCAACCGCCTGGGCCGGGCAGATAATTTACGCCTGATGGAGGGTGAGCCGATATATTTTAATTAGTGTAGTGTCCTGTATTAAGTAGTGATCACTACTTAATACAGGACACTACACTAGATCGGCTCACCCATTAAAAAAAACTTAATTTACGAATAGCTTCCACGGCATGTTTCTGAGACGTTACCGGCGCCTGCCCCCCCTCGGGGCGCTGGCTCTGCCACCCTGGTACGCACCTCTTTGCTGGTTGCGACTGGAAGACCTGGTGCGGGAATAATTCTGCCGGTCGAGGCTGGACGGATTGTTATAGCCTGAACCCGAAGATCTGTATGCGCTGCTCTGCCGGGCGGTCGTGCCGGAATAGCGGCTTGAGGCCGTGCCGGTGGATGACACGGCACCGGTCGATGGCCTGGGGCTGGTCGATGGTCTCGCACCGGTAGCCGGTCTTGAATTGGCGCTGGCAGGCCGGGTTCTGTCCGTGCCCGCCACGCCAGATGTGTTCTGCCAGCTTCCTGCCTCACGTTTCTGCCAGCCATTGTCAGTATTGCGGTACACATTGCCCTGTTTATCCGCAAACACATTATTCTGCTTATCGGACCGGGTCATCGTTGCTGCACTATTGCGCAAAGCTGCGGTATTTGTGGTCGCTGGCCGGTTGCCGGCCTTGCTGCGATCAAGCCTGCCGTCCGAAGCAGCTACCCGATCCCGGATATCCCGGTTCATCGGCGTATCGCGGGTTTGCCGAACTCTGGCGAGCTGGCCTTTGTCACGGTACAGGTTTTTGTCCCGCACATTTATTCTTGGATTGTTGATGTTGATATTATTGATGTTGATATTGTTGTTGCCGAAATGAACCGGCCGCGGGTGATAGCCGCCCGCACCCCAGCCCCCATGACCACCGCCATGCCAGGGGCGACCATGATGCCAGTAGCCACCAGAGTAGAAGCCAATGCGGAAAGGCCCCCAGCCCCAGCTCAACCCAAATCCCCAGCCTGTCCAGGGGTTATAGGTAATATTAAAACCCCAGGTCGCCTGGTGCGGGTAATAATAATAAGGCGAGATCCACGGTTGGTAGTACCAGCCTGTGCCGTAAACAATGGTTGTATGGTAGACGTAACTACCCGTATACCCCGGCGTATAACCCACATATACAACTTCCGGTGTAGTCTCATAGATATAAACGTACTTGACATTGTAAACCGGGCTTTCCGGCGGTATGGATTCCACCCCTGCGGGGCGGCTATCTGCTACATCCCAGGGTCCTTTGGGTGTGGCGCTTACGTACCAGACCGCATCCTTGACCAGAAAGTATTGCCTGGCGGACCGAATGACGGTTGAACCGGTGTTTTCAGCGTACGCGAGACCGGTGTCCTTGATTCCAGCAAACCTCGGTTCACCATCATAGCTGACATCAATTTCAACCCTGCCTTTTGCTACGGCCGCTGTCTGTGGAATCTGGGCATCCATGACCGCTTCCCGGGCCTCGTCAGTACCCGCGACGTACACCCTTGACTCGGCCTGGTTTGAATCCGTTGGGATGTCCTGAAATGCGGCCGGCAATTTATCAGATTCTATAAAAGTCCACGGCCCTTGCATTGATGCAGCCTTATACCAGCGACCGGAGAGCACGATGTAGTACTTCTGCGTACTGACATGCATGAAGATATCAGAGTCCGAATTGGTAATGACCAGCAAGTCATCGACCAGTGGCTCAAATTCAGCTTCGCCCTCGGTAACGATCAGTTCCGCCGGCTTGGTGGTTACGACAATTTCCGGAGTATTTTCAGCCGTTACCACATCATCACCATCCTGGGCATCCGCCTGCTCAACCATCTTTGCAATATCGGCCGGTGGCCTGGCGAGGTAGCTGTAAGGGCCAGTGGCCTTGTTCGCCTGGTACCAGACGTCTGTAGCCGCATTGAGGTAGTAAACCTTTTTGCTGGTATCAACGAGGATGGGATAAGGCGTGTTGATCACAGCCTGGTAAGGCGAGTTCTCAATTTCCCGGAGTACCGGGTCACCATCGAGCAAAATCAACAACGCGGGGTGATTCCGGTAAATAATATCGGGCGGGTTCATCTTCAGATTATTGGCGGCCGCAACTTGCTCCTCGGAAGCCTCCAGTGAAGTCAATAGGTCATCCAGTGAAAAATTAATATTCCAATCTGTCGAGCCTGCCTTGATCGCCTGCTCAAGTTCAGCTTTGACATGCTCGGAACCTTCAGGAAAGCGCGTATCAGTAATTGTCAGGCTGACCATGTTAACCATGCGCTGATCGCGGTCAATTTCAACCCGGGACTCGAACCAGGCGGCACCGAATACCGGCTCATTGCTGCCGCTGGCTTTAAAAGAAACGGCGGCACGAAAAGTAAGAATATCTTTCTCGAGTTTATCCACCTGCGGTTGGTAAATCGTTAACGTGCCGGATTTAAGTGCCATTTCGCGTGGCCAATCCAGCTGCTGGGCCTGGACTGACATCACTAAAACAATATTTATAACAATAATATATAAGTACTTATTGATGTGGTTAATTTGGTTCATTTCTACCTGCTCTGCAAACTTAACGACCGAAAGGACCGGTTTTGCCAGTCGCGATCCAGATACAGGATATACGATATATCGTGAACAGCACAGCCACTTTCTCCCGCGTTCGACTAGGTTCGACGGTAATGGAGTCTGGTGCCGAGCAATACCGCCAGAACCAGCGCGTACAGGCTGGCATCCAGCGTATCGAGCTTGACCTGCCAGTAGAAATGCCATACGCCGACTATCGCTATTACGTAGACCAGTCGGTGCAATTTTTGCCAGCGCTTGCCCAACCTGCGCATCATGCCCCTGGTTGAGGTAAGCGCCAGCGGAATTAGCAGCAACAGACCCGTCACGCCTAAGGTTATGTAGGGGCGCTCAACCACGTCTTCGGTAATTGCTGTAACGTCCAGCCCCTGGTCCAGTACGGCATACACAGTGAAATGAAGCGAGAGATAGAAAAATGAAAACAGCCCCAGCATGCGCCGGAACCTTAACAACCAGTGCCAACCGGTCCAACGCCGCAGCGGCGTGATGGCTAGCGTCAGCAACAGGAATTTCAGCCCCCACCGGCCAAGCTCTTGCAATAACGCTTCTATCGGGTTTGCACCCAGCCCAAAGCCTGCCACCGCAAACCCCCGCAACAGCAAAATAGCGAGTGGCAAAAGACCAAGCAAAAACACCACCGGCTTGGTTAGCCGGAAAAAAGACTTTGAACCGGGTTTAATAATTTTTGCGCAAATCCAGACCGGTATACAGCGCAGCAACCTGCGCACCATACCCATTGAACATCAGTGTTGGTTTCTTGCCGGCAAACAACCCTGCTCCGATTGGCCGTTCACGCGCCTGGCTCCAGCGGGGGTGCGCAACCTCAGGATTCACATTTGCGTAGAAGCCATATTCAGCAGCAATCGCCTGCTCCCAGCTACCGCGAGGTCGTCTGCGTGTGAATTTAATTTCGACAATGGCCTTGATGCTCTTGAACCCGTACTTCCAGGGAACCACCAGGCGCATCGGCGCACCATTCTGGTTGGGCAACTCATATCCATATACGCCCACCGCGATCAGGCTCAGCGGATGCATCGCTTCTTCAATGGTCAGGCCTTCCTCATAGGGCCAGTTCAGCGTTCGCCGTCGCTGCCCCGGCATCCGGGACGGATCATGCAATGTCTTGAAACTGACATACCGTGCATTCGAATTCGGACCGAATTTCCTGAGTATCGTAGCCAGCGGGATTCCAACCCATGGAATCACCATTGACCAGGCCTCAACACAGCGCAAACGGTAAATTCGCTCCTCGAGCGCAGACGCAGGTATCAAGTCCTCGTAGGCGTAGGTACCTGTTTTGTCGCACTCTCCGCTGACCTTGACCGTCCATGGCCGGGGCTTGAAATTCTTTGCATTGCGGGAAGGGTCTTCTTTACCGGTGCCGAACTCGTAGTAGTTGTTGTAGGTGGTTACATCAGACCATGAATTAGGCGCCTGGTCCGTGCTCAATGGGCTCTTGCGGGCTGATGGCAATAACTTGCCACTGGCGCCGGGTACAGCCTGCGAAGCAAATATCGAATGACTGCCCAGCATGCCTGCCGTCGCTATCCCGGCCATTTTCAACAAATCCCGGCGCTTGAGATAGACCGATTCACGCGTGATTTCGGAAGGGGATACATCACTTGGGCGCTTGATCAGCATAAACTTATAACCTCCGCTTTGAACAATCCTGGCAACACTGAACCATGACCGGCCAGTGGTGGCCATCATTACAAAAAATCGCACAATGGACACAATGCACCGGTATTATAGCCTTGGTCATTTTTGGGGAACGCCAGCCACTGTGATAAATAGCCAAGCCTCTGGGCCTCACCGGACCATCATTGCGATCGCATTCCCGGCCATCCTGGCAAACTCTTCTGCACCACTGGTCGGACTGGTCGATACCTGGGCCATAGGCCACCTGCCCGATCCCGCCTATCTGGCAGCAATCGGCCTTGGCAGCGTGATCTTCAATTTTATCCTGTGGGCTTTTGGTTTCCTGCGCATGGGCACCACCGGCATCGTCGCCCAGGCAAAAGGCAAGCACGACAGCGAACGCCAGATAACGGCAGTCTGGCGCAGTATTGCACTGGCCTTGGCACTGGGAGCAGTGCTGCTTGTGCTACAGGACCTCATCCTGATTGCAGCCCTCAAGGCGCTGGCACCGCCGGATTTCGTGGCCACTCTGACCCAGGAATATTTTCACATTCGTATCTGGGCCACCCCTGCCGCGTTACTGATTTATGCCACTTCCGGGGTGCTTTTCGGGCTGGCGAAAACCCGTGCAGTTCTGGTGCAGCAACTGGTCCTGAATTTGACCAATGCGGTTTTGAATATCGTGTTCGTCGTCGGCCTCGGCCTCGGCGTGGCCGGCGTGGCCTGGGGAACCCTGATTGCCCAATGGCTCGCGGCTGTATTCGGCGCCTGGTTACTGATCCAGATATTCGGTCTGGCCGCCCTGCTGAAAGGGCTCAGAAACGGCCAGACATGGCTTTTATCAGGTTTCAGAAAGCTGATTGCCATTAACGGGTTTATTTTTATCCGCACGGTACTTTTAATGACCGCGCTCTCGTTGGTCATGCGCATTGCGGGTGGGCTGGGCGAGGTGGAAATGGCCGCCAGTCATGTCGTGATGCAATACATGCTGCTGATATCACTGGGCCTGGATGGCTTTGCCCATGCAACTGAAGCCCAGGCCGGTGCCGCATGGGGCAAAGGCCAGGCCCCCGAGTTTCGTCACTGGCTCAAATTGACCAGTGCCTGGGCGCTGGTCGCGAGCGTGGTCTACGCTATCGGATTCTGGCTGGTCGGTATGGGAATTACCGGCTTGCTGACAGACATACACGAAGTCCGACTGGCAGTGGCAGCGCTGATGCCACTGGTGATCGCGCTGCCCGTTATCGCTGTCGCCGGTTATCAATTTGACGGCGCTTACATTGCTGCAACCGCAGGCGCAGCCATGATGGTGACCATGGCGATCGCTTTTTCAGTCTATATATTGCTGCTCAATCCAATGACAACGCGCTGGGGGCTTGCAGGCTTGTGGGGGGCAGTGCTGATTTTCATGGCCATGCGCGGCATCACCCAGGCAATCTGGTACCCGAAACTGGAATCAAAACTGAACCGGTAGAGGGGGGCGGCTACGCTGCCCCTCCCACAGATTCGTTCAACCTGCAGGAGGGGGCAGCTTCACTGCCCGCGATTGAGCACTAGTGCCGCAACTCAACACGGCGGTTGGCAGCACGACCTTCCTCTGTACCATTATCTGCAATCGGCTGGCTCTCACCATAACCCTTTACGGTAATGCTGTGGTTACTCACACCGTGGGCAATCAGGTAATCTGCAACAGACTGCGCCCTACGCTCGGACAAACCCTGGTTATACTGCTCGCTACCCCGGCTATCGGTATGGCCGGCAATCTCGACCTTCAAGTCGGAATGGCGCTTCAGAATCCTGACGGCTTCATCCAGCGTTGCCGTTGAACCTGCAGTCAGCTTGGCAGAATCAAACTCAAAGTTTACGTTATCAAGCTCGTATGCAGCAGCCAGTTCACAGCCAGTATCGTCAACCGGTACGCCCTGTATGGTGTCTGGGCAGCTATCTTTGCTATTGACTACGCCATCACCATCACTGTCCAGTTCACAACCCTGTTCGTTTACTTCTGCGCCTGCCGGCGTTCCGGCACAACTGTCGCGGCTATCAGGCACACCGTCACTATCGCTGTCGATCTCACAACCACGATCATCGACACGGGCACCCTCAGTTGTTCCCGGGCATGAATCCAGGCGGTCAACCACGCCGTCGCTGTCGCTGTCGATTTCACAACCACGGTCATCGACAATGCCGCCGTCGGGCGTACCCGGACAGTCATCTTTGTAATTCTTCACGCCATCCATGTCGGTATCTTTCAGGGCACAAATTGCGCCGCCAACAGCAAAGCCAACAGCGGCGCCGGTCATCGCCTTACTGAAATCATCCGGTGCCCCTGCTGCTATGCCCAGTCCTGCACCACCGGCAGCACAAGCTCCCCACTGATCGTACCAGGCGGTCTTGCCTGGACTGGATGCACAGGCACTGAGAAACAATGCCAGAATGACTGAAATCACACCCAATTTTAAGTATTTCATTATTTTCTCCTCCAGTTTGCGAATGCTCTATCCTCTTCCCAACAGGTATTATATATGAATCATGGCGAGAATCGCGATGACTAAATCATTGCTTCTGCACGTCATTCTGAAACTGGTATGCTGGTCACCGGGTACAACAAATACGCCTGATCAGCGGCGACAATGCCGTTATTTGAACGGTAATCCAATGCGACCTGCGAGCAATATTCTGAGTGACTTAATCTTAGCACCGCCTACACGTATAATAGGGGTTGAGTGCGAAGATTCTAACAGGGTCACAAACGTGTTACATGGAGTAAGTTAATGAGTATCATCCGCCGGAATTCATTGCGCAGAGGTGGGTTCGCCGGCTTGCGTGAAACACGCCTGGTCATGAGCCCCAGGATATTCAGAACCCATCGGGAGTCCGGCACGTCACCCGGTATTGGCCGTTTTGTCTACCTGGCTGACGCCCGTTTTATGCCCCTGGGCGAAACACGTATGCACCCGCATAAGGAGATCGACGTGATTTCCGTGATGGTAGAAGGCCGGATTCAGCATGAGGGTTCACTGGAACACGGCCAGGAGTTACAAGCTGATGGTATCCAGGTCCAACGTGCCGGTGGTGAAGGCTTCACCCACAACGAAATCAATCCAGATAACGCCAAAAACCGCATGATCCAGCTTTGGGTACTGCCTGAAACACCCGGTGAAGCGGCCTCTTATCAGGTTTTCAAATCCAGGCCCGGTGAGCGCAAACGCATCTACGGCGGCCCTGCTGAACAGGATGAAACCATTGCCGCGCATACCATCGTTGAGGTCGCGCAAATCGGTGCGGGTGACAGACTGGAGCAGGCGGGCAAAAGCCTCGTCTACGTGACAACCGGCGAAGGGACTGCGGGCGACGCTCCGGATAATGAACAGGTTATCAGGGAGGGAGACCTGGTTGAATCAACCGACTTTAGTTTTACCGCCGGCAGGGACAGCAGGCTCATCATCGTCTACGAAAAATAGTTGACCCCTGGTACGTCTTTTCCACGCAGACAGCATGCTGATTTCTGATAGTCACGAATTCATTTTCCTGCGCATACGCAAAGTGGCCAGCACCAGCATGAAAGCCGTTTTGCTACCGCTGTGTATACCAAGACCGGCTGGTCGGCTTGCACATATAAAGAGCCGGGCCCGGCTGGAGCGGGACTACCACAAATATGTATTCCGGGCACATGATGATATCCGTTCGGTGCAAAAACGAATGCCGGCAAAAAGGTTCGACCGGTACTTTAAATTCGCATTTGTCCGCAACCCGTGGGAGCGGCTGGTTTCAGAGTATGAGTTCCTGCTCGAAAGGCCCCTGCACGGTCGTCATGCCCGTGTAAAAAAGCTGGCTGGCTTCAAGCAGTTCATCCAAATGCAGGTACCACGCAACGATGCCTACCAGATGAATATGTTATGTGACCAGCAGGGGAAACTGTTGATGGATTTTGTCGGCAAACTGGAGAACCTGCAGGGTGACTGGCACACCGTTTGCGAGCGGATCGGCCTTGTCCACCAGCCTCTGCCGCGTAAAAATGTAACGCAGCACCAGCGCTTTCGGAACTACTACGACAATGAAAGCAGGCAACTGGTGGCCCGGCACTGGTCCAGGGAGATTGAACTGTTTGAATACACCTTCGAAGAAAGCTCCTAGCCGGTATTACGCACAGGCCAGGCCATGGATACACACGCGCATATCAGTACTATGAAAGTAATAATCGACCAGTTCACCACTGGTTTTATTGATGCACACAATAGTCGCAGGTGAAAAGCCGGCGAAAATGTGGTTCCCGTGTATAGCCAGACCACGCAAATATAGTGGTTTGGCAGTCGCCTTGCGCCGGCTACCGAAAAAATTAATACCCATTTCCCGGATTGCCCGGGCAGCACTTTTTAACAGTAGTGGCTTAATGCCGCGCATTCGTTTTATGTCGATAGCGCGGATTTGTTTGCCGCTGCTCAAGTCGTACTGACGCACCACGGTACGATGGGTATCATTGATATATACAACGCCGGGCTCTTCCATGATCAGGTTGTGTGCGTGTTTCAGTTTTTCATCCCGAATAACGATGGTCCCCCGGCTCAGATTGGCCACAACGCTTTTGGAGTGGAACAAGGCATACAGTTCACCCCGAAACTCACACACGGCATTCAGATGCAGGTGTGATGGCCCGCGGAAAGAGTGTCGCGCAAGGAAGTTCAGGCGATTATCGGCGGATTTGTCGATGCCAAGGGGTTCGAGGTTGAGAGCACGCTGGAATTCGGGCATTTCCCTGGGCCAGTGGGAGGCTTCCAGTGTGCCGTCTCCAAGGCTGTATTTCAGGGCTGCATCCAGGGTGGTTGATGTCACCCAAATCGATGACCCCGAGATGCAGGTTTCATGCAAACCAACCATCAGGCCATGTGTCATCGTGTGCTGCAGGTTCAAGTCACGGTCATAAAAATTCAGCGTGTGATAATCAGCGGCAATGACCTGATCATCAACGATACGGATGCCCCGGCACCCGCGCACATTGCCACGCGCATTCGGATCATGGTACAGCGATGGCTTGACGGGTATGTTGGGTACTTCCCTAATGATGGCTTTACTTTCCCAATCCAGCTTAAACAGACTTCCGCCCGCACTCACCGGCGCGGCTCTCGCTACGGTTCCAAAGTAAATATGCATAGCAACTGGCCTGTTTATTCCGCTGCACAAAGTCATGAAGTTTAGCTGAATACGGGGGGAACAAATACTCCCGCGGGGGCAGTAGGCACCACATTCAGGAATGCGACAGCCGCCCTGCTTCGGTTGTCAATGACAAGTGATACAATCAGCATTAATCAACTGAATCAGGTCAATGTGCTGTCTTATGACAGCCAGATGCACGGTTAAGGACGCAGCCATCACCACCAGCCAGAACTCCAGACGTTTCCTGTTTTATGTTGAGCAGGATTATTCTTTTGCAATGCTGCGCCCGTTGCAGAGCACCGCCCGCAAACGGGGCCACCAGGTACGTTGGTTCCTGCTCGGAGATGCGTCTGCAAGCCTGTTGGAGCGGGGTGAGGCAGTCGCACCCGATATTGACGCGGCCGTTGCCTATCACCCGGATGTCGTTTTTGCACCAGGGGACAGGGTGCCAGGATTTATTCCTGGCCTCAAGGTGCAGGTATTTCACGGGCTCAACGAAGACAAGCGTGGCAATATCTACCCTGAGCGCGGCTTATTTGATCTTTACTGCACCGAGGGGCCATCGCGAACCGCCATGCTCGAACCCATTGCCAGACAACATGGATATTTTCGGGTTTGTGAAACCGGCTGGCTGAAACTGGATGCCATCCTGACCAGGCCCCGTGACGACACCGGCTATCACCGACCGCAGATTCTGTACGCCTCGACCTTCACCCGGCGATTGTCCGGTGCCAGGGCGCTTTACCAGGAAATAGAACGGCTGTCACAATCGGACCAATGGCAATGGCTGGTGACCTTGCACCCGAAAATGGCGGCAGATACCGTCGGCAGATACCGTTCGCTCGAGAGTGAGAACCTTTCCTATCACGGCACCGGCGAGGTGATCGATTTATTGCAAAGAGCCGATGTCATGGTGAGTGACAACTCCTCCATACTGCAGGAGTTCCTGTTGCTCAATAAACCGGTCGTGACGTTTAGAAACCGGGACCCTCAGGCCTGCATGATCAATATCACCGGCGCACACGCACTGGAGGCGGCCATTGGTCATGCACTGGCACCTGACGACACACTGGTCAAGGCCATCCATGCCTATGGGCGTTCCGTTACACCCTACCTTGATGGTAAATCCTCAATACGCATCCTGGATGCCGTAGAGGAAATGCTGCAAAGTGGCTGGCAAGACACCAAGCCGCCTAACAATTGGCGCAATTTCAGAATGCGCCAGCAGCTTAACCAGCAAAAACATTCAGCGGCCCGCAAATGATTCACAGGCCAGGCCATGAAAGGCTGATATACAAACTTTTTCACATCAAGCCCTCACCACTGAGACCGGGCGGCAATGGGCCGTTTATATTTATTCATATCAATAAAACTGCCGGCACAAGCATAGGCAAAGCCATTGGCCTGCCCGTAAAGGATCACCTGACCGCAAAGGAAATCATTGCCCGGATCGGCATGGATAGATGGAACGCTGCGTATAAATTCACACTGGTGAGAAATCCGTGGGATAAGGTCGTGTCCCACTATGAGTATCGACGGAAAAAGGACAAAACTAAAATCGCATCACGGGGCATCTCATTTCCCGACTGGGTAAAAATGACCTATGGGGAGAAAAAAAATGTTTTTTACTACAATAGCCCCAAGTCTTTTCAGCCACAGGTTGACTGGCTAAAAGATAACGACGGTAAGATTTCAATAGACTATGTCGGCAAATTTGAGTCCATCAGTGAGGATTTTGATCAAATCAAACGTGATATCGGCCTGGATGCTGCATTACCCCACCTCAATGCCACCCAACGGACCCCCTGCCAATCCTATTACGATGCTGAAACCCGGGACATAGTAGCACGGTGGTTTCATGAAGATATTGAGGTTTTTGGGTACAGTTTCCCGGCGCTGGCTTAGCCTGACTGACTGGCCGACATAAGGACTTCCAACCTGCCATCCGGGAGTAGCATGCCCTGGTCGATATCAAAACAGGGTAACAGGTTGACCAGTGTCGCCTGGGTTTTGGGGAAACGCTGTCTTTGCTTGCCAGACACGGGACGGATGCGAAATATATGGGCCTGTTCAATGCCATAGTGCTGATTGGGAAAGGAAGTATCCAGCGTGCGAACGGTAAATGCGTGAGCCCGGGTAGTTTTGTGACAAAATGGCTTTATTGCCGTGTTAAATGCCCGCAATGCCTTGTCGTCGAGATAATTCAAAAAATCCCAGAACAGGCACAGATCAAAGTGTGTCTCCCTGGGGAAATCGAAAGACAGGGTGAAATGCTCGGCCAGTTCGTTCTCTGAAAACTCGCCTGACTGCATTTGCAACACCGGATTGGTATACATGGATGCAAATTGTAAGCGGCATTTAAATCGTGAAAAAAACTCAACCGTCTCGGGTAGCGCCGGTCCGACTTCAAGTATTGACAAACGCCGGTCCGGATCAATTTTTTTCACCAGGTTTGGAAACAAAAGAGTCTGCTGGGTGCGCGGCATCGGCGGCATCGGCGGCACTGCGGGCAGTCGGCCCACACCCGCTGTGCCTGAATAGACTCTGTTCAATTCATCAATCTTCTGTCAAAAAATATACCGCTGAAAGGGCGGAATCCGGCCTGCTTCTGCGACGCGAATAATAGAACACTAACCACCATTGAGTGAGTAACCTGTACTCTCTTTAGGCTTCTCACCCGTCGTAACTTTGCCCGTCGCAACTTTAGGTGCTTCTCCAATCTTTTTGTCTTCGATCTTTTTTTCGGCTTTCCTGGCCGGCACCTTGGTGCTAACAGACTGCGCCGGTTCACCTGGATCCATGTCGATGCTGCCTTTGAAAATGGCACCGTCTTCAAGCGTCATACGCGGGGCAACAATATTGCCGTGAACATTTCCGCTACTGGAAATCACAACCTTTTCAGTGCCGTTAAGGTCGCCGCGGACTTTACCGGATATCTTGATAACCCTGGCGGTAATATCAGCATTTACCTGACCGTTCTGACCAATGTCAACCTGGTGTGAATCAAGTTTGATTTTGCCGCTAACTTTGCCTTCAACAATAAGGTTCTCATCTCCGGTTATATCACCTTTAATCTGAATGCCCGGACCGATGACAGCGGCCTTGCCGCTACTGACCGCCGGTTTTGGGGAAGCCGTAAAACTGTCCTGTGGTGCCTGCATGTTACCTGGGTCCTGCTTGCCGTTTCTGTGTTTTTCAAACATATTCAAACTCCAATTCCTTTTGATCTGGACCGGTTAGTTTATCAGGAATATTACGTAAAAACTTACCGAACTATATACAATCCTGATTTTTCATCAAAAATTTATGGCCAGATCGATCATTCAGCGCGGTAACTTGTCGGCAACGGCGCGCCCGGCCGAGGCCAGTGCCAACATGGTCATGCCGGAGAAGATCAGGCGGGTTCCCAGCAGGATACCAATGGCCCAGGCACCGCTCACTGGCCATCCCCGCCAGATCATCAGGCCCAGTATCAGCGTGACTATGCCGTTGAAGATCACCCAGCCTTTACCCTGCCCACCGGCTACCGCCCTGGACGCAAACAGGGTCGACAGCCCGTCTACAATAAAATAGATCGCCAACAACAGTGTCAGCGTTGCCAGTGCCATCCCCGGCTGCCCGGTAATCGCAATACCGGCGAGTACCGTGATTCCGCCAAACAGCAACCTCAGGATACCCCGTCCAATCGAGCCAGCCTGAAAAGCGTACACCGTCTGCGCCAGGCCGGCGGCAATCATGGAAATGCCGATAAGCACAGCCAACGCAAGGCCGCTGATCAGCGGGGATCCGAGCGCAAAAATGCCAAGTACAATGGTCAACACACCCCACACCGTGACAGCTCCAGAGGTCTTTTTAGCCGCCTCAGATAATTCGTTCATAAACACATCCTCCAGGATTTGCTTCGCATGGTAACACGCAGGAGGGACCAGCCATGCCGGAGATAATTTGTAGTGTTGCTGCGCTGAACTAGTGTAGTGTCAACCCTGTAACGTAGGATCAGCACTGCTACCAACAACATTGATACTACCGTATCAGGCCCCAATATCAGCCCCCAGGTACCTGATCGCCAAGTGCCTGATCGACTATAAAAAATACAGGAATTCGATATGCCTTCTTTTGATGTGGTTTCCGAAGTTAACCAGCACGAATTGTCGAATGGCCTTGACCAGGCTAACCGCGAGGTCACAACCCGCTTTGACTTTAAAGGTACAGGTTCAAAATTTGACCTGGCAGACAACGTCATGACCATGCACACCGAATCTGATTTTCAACTCAATCAAATGTACGACATTCTCTGCAATAAACTGGTAAAGCGTGGAATAGATATTGCCTGCCTGGAAAAAGCTGAACCGGTCATCCAGGCCCGCACAGCCACCCAGGCCGTCAAGATCAACGTGGGGATCGATACATCGACTGCCAGGGAACTGGTCAAGCTGA
Organism: Oceanospirillales bacterium; assembly: GCA_003233115.1. Classification (GTDB taxonomy): domain Bacteria; phylum Pseudomonadota; class Gammaproteobacteria; order Xanthomonadales; family SZUA-36; genus SZUA-36. Next base: position 3,761 of record QIKV01000124.1, on the reverse strand, counting down.
TCAAGCAAAGTAAAATTAGAGTACAGACCGCGATCCAGGGTGAACAACTCAGGGTTAGCGGGAAAAAGCGCGATGACTTGCAAGCCGTAATCACGCTGCTAAAAGACACCAGCCCCGGCATCCCCCTGCAATACAAAAATTTCAGAGATTGACGGCGCTACCGCAGGAGGGGGCCGCTTACAGCTTTTACACCTTATGCCACGCCCTTGGGTCAACCCGGTAATAGCACTTGAGCACTTCAAATAGCTCCGCATGATATTTAGCCATTTGCACGGGCTTTTCGAAAAAGGTCTCGGTGGACACAGCAAAAAACTCTGCCGGGTTGGTTGCCCCATAGTGGTCTAATAAAGACTTTTTTCCCAGCCAGGCGTCTTCCTGCAGAACTTCAAATTCACTTGAAAGTGTACCCGCCCACGTACGCAGGCAATTTTTACCAACGAGAATCGGTGCGCCATTGGTGTTGCCGGATTCGCTATCGAGTTGATGTGCGAACTCATGCAAAACAACGTTCTGGCCATCAACAAAATTGGTCGACCCGTGGAGAACATTATCCCATGCCAGGATGACCTTGCCGTTGCTCCACGACTCACCCAATAAACCCTTGCGCCCCTCACTGACGATTCCATCTGCTCCACCCTGGGGTCGATCAACTATAAAGGCGGTGGGATAAACAATGATGTACTTCAGAGACGGGTACACACCGGTCCTGCGGTTTAACAGCAGCATGCAGGCTTCCGCTGCAATGGTGACACGTATTTCATCGGTAATTGTCAGTCCGCCGGCGCCGGAGAAATGCTTCTGGTGCAGAAACTGTTTGATTAGCTTGCGAAGTTGCAAACGCAAGGGCGTTGGCAGGTTTTTGTAAACTGCAATATTGCCCTCAACAATCGCCACCCATGCGTCAGGGAACGGCGTCTGGACGGCCTTTCTCAGGCGATAGACCGGAACCAGCAGCGCGACCACCACAGCGGTCAGAACCAATCCAACAAACAGCCAGTAATTCACCTGTACGACTCCAGTTTAATAACGATGGTGTGGGAGAGGGACAACTCCGCTGCCGGGGAGTTTAAACAAATTGCTAATTTTTACCAATCGTGACCGGTAATGCGGTTGGAGCCGGCCAATTTCGCGACCGGTCCCCGGTCTCATTTCCTTCCTCCCTGGAATCTATAAACGCTGCCGTGACAGGGGCATTGAATCGACATTTAGGGTAGAATCGACCGGTTACTTATTAAGCCTTTTGAGGAAACATATCCATGAAATCCAATTTACTGCTGGCGCTGACAACAGTACTGCTTCTGGCTGCCGCCGGTTGCTCTAAAACTGACAACGAACAGGCAGCGACTGCATCACCTGAAACTAATAATCAGACGGAGACCGCAATAGCAACTTCGTCTGACAAGAACAACCCATTTTTCAAGGAAAGCCCTTTGTACATGCATTACCCACCATTCGATAAAATCAAGACCTCGGATTACAAACCTGCGTTTGCACGGGGCATGCAGGAACACCTGGCTGAGATCGAGGCGATTGTCAACAATACCGCAGCACCCGCGCTGGACAATACACTGGTCCCGCTGGAACGTTCCGGCCAGACCCTCGACCGGGTATCGCGGGTATTTTTTGCCATGACAGGTGCCAATACCAATGATGACCTGGAGAAAATCCGTAGCGAAATGGCTCCATTGCTGTCTGCGCATAGCGACCAGATCCTGCTCAACAGCAAGCTCTTTGCCCGCATAAAGGCCATCTACAAACAACGCGATGAACTCAAGCTGGATCCTGAGTCATACCATCTGGTGGTAGAAACCTACAAGAACTTTATCCGTGCCGGCGCAGAGCTTTCCAATGCAGACAAGGAAAAACTCAAGGCAATGAACGCCGAACTGGCTACTTTAAAGACTACTTTCAGCCAGAATGTTTTGAACGAAGTGAATGCCTCCGCCGTGCTCGTCGACAGCCTCGAAGAGCTTGCGGGACTTTCCGATATCCAGATTGAAGCTGCGGCCAAGCTGGCTACCGCCAGGGGCCTGAAAGGCAAATACCTGATCGCCCTGCTCAACACCAGCCAGCAACCGCCTTTGGCTTCGCTGCAAGACCGCGCATTACGCGAACGCATCATGCAGGCTTCACTGGCCCGTGGCAGCCATGGTGGTAAATTTGATAATCGCAAAGTGCTGACACAAATCATCAAACTCCGTGCCGAGCGTGCCCAGTTGATGGGCTATGAAAACTACGCTTCCTACCGCCTTGAAAACCAGACTGCCCGCACCACTGAGGCCGTTAATACGATGCTTGCCCGGCTTACACCGGCTGCGGTTGCCAACGCCAAACGTGAAGCTGCGGATATGCAAGCCATCATTGATGCCGAAGGTGGTAACTTCAAATTGGCCTCCTGGGACTGGGATTTTTACGCTGAAAAGGTGCGCAAGCAACGTTATGATTTCGACGCATCACAGCTTCGCCCCTACTTCGAATTCAACAACGTGCTGAAAAAGGGCGTGTTCTTTGCGGCCAACCAGGTTTATGGCCTGACCTTCAAAGAACGGCACGACTTGCCGGTTTACCAGAAAGATGTCCGCGTGTTTGACGTATTTGATGCCGATGGCTCGCCGCTGGCGCTGTTCATCATGGATCCCTATGCGCGCCCTTCCAAACGTGGCGGCGCGTGGATGAGTGCCTATGTCAGCCAATCAAAGCTGCTGGGCACCCAGCCGGTAGTAGCCAATCACCTGAACATTACCAAGCCGGCCGCAGGCGAACCAACCTTGTTGACTTTCGACGAAGTGACCACGATGTTCCACGAATTCGGCCACGCACTGCACGGTATGTTCTCCAATGTGGAATATCCCTCTTTCTCAGGTACATCGGTACCGCGTGATTTCGTAGAATACCCATCGCAAGTGAATGAGATGTGGGCGATATGGCCGGCCGTACTGGCCAATTATGCCGTCCACTATAAAACCGGTGAAGCCATGCCAAAGGAACTGCTGGATAAGGTCCTCGCCACGCAGAAATTCAACCAGGGCTATGCCACGACCGAATACCTGGCAGCAGCACTGCTTGACCAGGCTTTGCACCAACTGAAACCGGCAGATGCGCCCAATGCAGACAACCTGCTGGCATTTGAAGCCAGCGCCCTGGAAAAAGCCGGCATTGCTTTGGATACCGTGCCGCCACGTTACCGCAGCACATACTTCTCACATATTATCGGTGGCTATTCGGCCGGTTACTACGCCTATATCTGGAGTGAAGTACTGGATGCCGATACCGTTGAGTGGTTCAAGCGCCATGGTGGCATGACCCGGGCAAACGGCGACTATTTCCGCGAGAGCCTGCTGTCACGCGGCGGTTCTGAAGATGCCATGGTCCTGTTCAAGAACTTCACCGGTGCTGAACCGGATATCAAGCCATTGCTGGAACGCCGTGGGCTGAATTAAAATACACCTGCGAGGAGCGACCAGCTTTGCTGCTCCCTCCTACAGGAATCCACCGTTCCAAAATAAAAAAAACCCGGCAGGCCTGCCGGGTTTTTTTACAGAACGAAAACTATTACAGCGGATTTACATTTTCTGCCTGCGGTCCTTTCAGGCCTTCACCAACAGTGAACTCAACCTGCTGTCCTTCTTTCAGGGTCTTACGGCCTTCGCCGACGATCTGGCGGAAGTGGACAAAAACGTCACGCTCGCCTTCACGGGAAATAAAACCAAAACCTTTTTCGTCATTGAACCATTTTACGGTACCAGTGATTGTATCTGACA
>QIKV01000098.1 GCA_003233115.1 Oceanospirillales bacterium | reverse complement strand
AGCAGCACCAGTCGCGAGCCATTTTCCAGCCTGAACAGGCTACCGGCCAGCAACTCGATGGCCTGGCCGCGTTGCTGGCAACGCCGGCTTTCTTCAAAGGCACGCACAATACCGGCCAGCGAGCACTCATCGGTCAGCGCAATGGCGCAATAACCCAGTTCAGCGGCGCGCGCGATGAGTTCCTGTGGGTGCGAGGCGCCCGTGAGGAAGGTGAAATTACTGGTGCAGACCAGTTCTGCGTAAGCGTTTGCAGTGGGGCTTGGAGGCATACTGTATTTATATACAGTAATTGGTTTAATAGCAAACCGCTGGCAGTACAGACCAGCTATTTCACTCCGGCACTCCGGGGTCAGATTCAAATGCGGCACACACCGGTCAGTAAACACACTGCGGCACGCGCATTTGAGTCCGACCCCTGTTTCGTCTTTCACTCCGGGGTCAGATTCAAATGTGGCACACACCGGTCAGTAAACACACTGCGGCACGCGCATTTGAGTCCGACCCCTGTTTCGTCTTACTTGCGGGCGCAGCCGACTTTAACCAGCACTGTCGTACTGCTAACTATAGGTGAAACACTTGAATTTTTCTGTATTGGCCCGTTGGCGTGGTGGCGTGCCAACGGGCTGTGATCATGCATCAACGGAATCGAAGGTCGCGCTCTCGAGGTTGTGAAATTCCTCTTTGATATATTCAGCCAGCTTGTCCAGTTCTTCCATATCCCGGGTCGCTACCAGCCCGAAATGCAGGGAGCCTGCGTAACTGAACAGTGTGATGTTCATGTGATTTCCCGGTGCCAGGGTGCTGATCGGGAACATATGCTCCAATTTTGCGCCTTTCATATAGAGTGTATTCTTCGGGCCGGGCACATTGGAAACCAGCGTATGTCCATTGGCCGGAAATTTATCACTGAGCCTGAATTTCTCGATGAGTTCGCCCAGGGCCGCAGTCAAGACAGTATATTGTTCGATTGATTCACCCGGCAGCCCATCGATCTGATTCCGGACGTTGCGTAGCGTAAAGCCGATTTCACGCAAACGCACAAACGGGTCATCGGTCGGCTGTGCCAGCTCGACCAGCACAATACCCAGTTTATTTCCGGAATTTTTATCGCCTTCTTTCCTGAGGTTGACCGGCATCTGGATAGTGATCGGATGGTCCAGGGTAATTCCACGATCGGCGAGGTATCGATGCAGGGCACCATCAATACAGGTCAAAGCCACATGATTGAGGGTCGAACGCGTTGCCCTGCACACCCGTTTTATCTTTTTCATCGGTAAATTTGCAGTAGCCAGGCAGCGGCCTGGAGATGCACTGCCTGTCAAAGGCGTATCACCATCCGCACTAAACGGTACCGAGACGGCATTTTGGGTCATACCGATGTACTCAAGATATTGCTGCGCTGACAGCTTGGCGATACCGCCGGTCGCTACCACCTGTCCCCAGGCTTGCGAGGTCAGTTTGTTAATGGTTTTGCCAAGGAATGAAGAATGATCGTCGCTGGTCGCCCTGGCTGGCTTTACCTGTGTCCAGATCGGCGTCAACTGCTGATCTTCGGGGCTTTCACTGAAACTTCGGCCCAGCCAGGAAGTCATCGTCATGCCATCGGCATAGGCATGGTGGAGTTTGAGGTAGACGGCGAATTTACCGCCCTTGATCCCATCGATCAAATGAAATTCCCACAGTGGTCTGGAACGCTCCATGAGTGGCTCATGCAGTTCGGCCACCAGGTTTTTGACATCCAGCCAGCTCATTACTTTTTTAGGCCGGTGGTAAAAAACATGGTCATCAATAGAAAAACTCTGACAGGGCCGCCAATGAGGGCCGCTCCAGCCGACAAATTTGATCACCAGGTTAAAGGGCTCGGTCGGGTGGTCAAAAGTTTTCAGTTCTTCAGTCAGTTGGGTGACGAAATCAGCCGGGCATTTTGCCGGTTTTTTGAATAGCAGAAGTCCCGCAACATGCTTGGGGCTGCCTTCCGACTCGACCAGAAAAAAAGCCAGGTCCAGCGTGGTTAATCTTTTCATCTTTTACTCACTCGTATCGTTTATACACTCGTGGATACCTCAACGAGAAATGCTACCACATACACAAATATTATTTTCATACACAGGGCCCATTCCACCCGGGTGCAGAGGGTATATACTAGGTCGGTTACCGAAACTCCGGCATGGTTTTAGTGCGCTGGTTATTGCGACACTGGTGCGAGCCGCTCGATTAATGAGTATGATCGTCTGAGCGTCACAGGGCGGATCAACCCATACTATTTTGCCATGCTGGAGGCAGCCAAGGCTGCCGGGGCGTAAAGTAATCTGAATCGGTTGTCCGTAACATACACCAACATTGACCGATTTGCGCCTGTTAAAGTAGCGTTGGACTTATTTAATATGGTCAATTCGGGCATTGAGACCAGAAAAAACACTATAGGTGGCTGGTCCCAGGCTAATCCGGTATTGGATTTGTGTTCAGGTCGGCTAGAGGAGCAAGCAGGATGAAAAAGGTACACGGTATAAAAAATAGGCGCTGGATTGCACATTTGGCGGTCATCTCCGCCCTGGCGATAACTTCCAGTGTAGAGGCCAAGGAATTTCAGTGGGGTGACTGGAACGGTAGTTGGGACAACACCATCACCTACGGCATTTCCTGGAGAGCAGAGGCACAGGATCCGAATCTGATCGGTGCCGGCAATGGTGGCAACGGACCGGGCATTAACACGGATGACGGCAACCTGAACTTCAAAAACGGCGACATTTTCTCCAATATCGTCAAAGGTACATCCGAAATGCAACTGGATAATGGCCAGTTCGGCGTTTTTGGCAGGGTTAAGTACTGGTACGATTACGCACTTGAGAACAATAAATTCCCGCAGGGTAACGAACCGAATAACTGGGCTCCCAATAGCAAACTGAGTGACAGTGGTTTTAATAAATTTGCGAAGTTCTCAGGCGTTGCATTGCTGGATCTTTTTGTCTACGGAAATTTTGACCTGGGCGACTACCCGCTGGACATCCGCCTCGGCCGCCAGGTCGTGAATTGGGGCGAGGCTACCTTTATCCAGGGCATCAACCGCGTCAATCCGATCGACGTGTCAGCATTCCGCCGGCCCGGCGCGCAGATCAAAGAGGGCCTGCTACCGGTCGCCATGCTGTACGGTAACCTGGGGCTTGGCAACGGCTGGAGCGTGGAGGGTTTCTACCAGTTGAAATGGGAGGCAACGCCTATCGATGCGTGCGGCACTTATTTCTCCGACCTTGATTTTGCGGCGCAGGGCTGTGACAGACTGTTGGTGTCCAACCTGGCACCTGATGTCATCATTCAGAATGTTGCCAGCGTCGCCAAGGATCCGCATATTGTGACGCCCAGCAATGGCGGCCAGTTTGGACTGGCGCTGCGTAATTATGTCGAGTCCATGGATACGGAGTTCGGCCTCTATTACCAGAACCTGCATAACCGCACCCCGGTTCTGAACGTGCGTTACAACATGGCCGCGATCGCCGCCGGGACAATCCTGGGCGTGCCTGCACCTGCTTTTTACCAGGTTGAATACCCGGAAAACATCAGTATTTGGGGCCTGACCGCAGCGACTAACATCGGCCCGGTAGCGGTATCGGGTGAAGTAAGCGCACGGCTGAACCAGCCAATCGGCGTCAACGGGACCACCGAGTTAACGGGCGCGCTGGGGGCCCTTAACCCCGCAGTATGCGCATCCGGAATCCCCAATGCCCTGGTCGGTCCATTCGGTGAGCGCGCCTGTGCTGCGCTGGTGGATTTCATGACCACAGGTGATGGTGTGGCGCAGGGCTGGGATCGGTTCGATGTTTACCAGGGGCAGTCAACCGCACTTTATTTCTGGGATCAGGGCTTGGGTGCTGACCGCGTGACCCTGATCGGTGAAGTGGCCTGGATCCACGTTGCCAACCTGCCTGCTACCGGTATCATGCCCTATGGTCGTAATCCGATTTTTGGAAGACCGGCTTCGATGGGTGGTACGGATGCCGGACTGCTGACCACGAATTCATGGGGTTACCGGATTCGCGCAGCGGCGCAATACCCGAATGTGTTTGCAGGCGTAGCGCTCACGCCGACACTTGCCTGGTCACAGGATGTCAAGGGCACCTCACCGGCACCGACTTTTATTGAGGGCCGGAAAGCTATCAGCATTGGCCTGAATGCAGACTATCTGACCAAGTATCGTGCCGGGATTTCATATACGAGATTCTCTGGTGGCAAGGCGAACAGCCTGTCTGACCGGGACTTCCTGTCACTTACATTTTCAATGGATATCTGACCACGCGGTCAGGTTCAAGGAGTAAATGAACATGAAAACATTTCACCCGATAGCTGTGTTTTTCACAGTGCTGGCGCTGAGTGTGAGCAGTGCGATGGCCAAGGTACCGGAAGCAGAGCTGGCCCAACTGGACACAACCCTGACCCCGATGGGCTCGGAAAGGGCCGGTAACGAGGCAGGCACCATCCCGGCGTGGACGGGTGGGCTCACCACGGCACCCGCAGGTTATACTGACCGGGGGTTCCTGGTGGATCCCTTTCCGGATGATCAGCCTTTATTTGTGATCACCGCAGAGAATGTCGATCAGTACAAAGACAATCTCTCACCGGGCCAGGTTGCGCTGTTCAAGAAATACCCGGACACCTACAAGATGAAGGTCTACCAGACCCGGCGAACGGCGGCTTTGCCGAAAGACATCTACGCGGATGTTCGTGAGAATGGTCTCACCGCTGAACTCGTCAATGACGGTAACGGTGCCGTAAACTTTAAGGACGCGCAGGCTTTTCCAGTGCCGCAAAATGCCTATGAAGTCTTATGGAACCACCTGACGCGCTATCGTGGCGGGACTGCGAAGCGGACTTATGTGCAGGTTCCGGTGCAGGCGAACGGGGCTTTTGTTCCCGTCAGAATTACTGACACTTTCGCGTGGCCAGATTTCCTGCAAGGTGGCAGGGATCCGGTAAAAGACCGTAATGTACTGTTATATTTCACCTATGCCATCAGTTCACCGCCGCAGTTGACCGGCACCGTATTGTTGGTGCACGAGACCGTGGACCAGGTGAAAGCCCCCCGTCGGGCATGGTTGTACAACGCCGGGCAGCGGCGTGTACGCCGGGCACCACAGGTGGCTTATGACGGCCCCGGTCAGGGTTCGGACGGAACCCGTACCGCAGATGACTTCGACATGTTCAACGGCGCGCCGGACCGCTACAACTGGAAACTGGTTGGCAAGAAGGAAATGTATATCCCGTACAACAGTTATCGGTTGGAATCGCCTAAGCTCACTTACAAAGAGATTCACACCAAGGGCCATATGAACCAGGATTATCCGCGCTACGAGTTGCATCGTGTCTGGGAGATCGAGGCCACGCTGAAAAAGGGCCAGCGCCATATTTACGCCAAGCGCGTTTTCTACCTCGACGAAGACACCTGGCAGATCGCAGTCAAGGATGAGTACGATGGCCAGCTCCAGCTCTGGCGTGTCGGCGAGGCACACGAAATCCAGTATTATAATGTGAATGTTCCCTGGTATACGGCCGAAACGCTGATGGATCTTAACGATGGGCGCTACCTCACGCTCGGTTTGACCAATGAAGAACGAGGCCCGTTCGAATTCGGCCTCAAGATGAAACGAAGGGATTTTGACACCGGTGCCCTCAGACGTCTTGGCAAGCGCTGAGATCTGTCATAACTGGGCCAGGGGCCGGCCGCCTTGCCGGCCCCTGGTTTAGATTCAGGATCTATTATGCTGTTCATCCAGCGGCCACCAGAGCGGGATCAGTCAACCATGATATCTTTCAAGTGCAAACTATGGCGCCTGCTCATGGCGGTCGTGCTCATCGGAATTGCAACCTCAGCTTCTGCCATTGACCTGCTCAAATTGCCGGCCATTAAGACTGGTGTCGCCAGTAAAGATCTGCTGCTGGACGTCGCGGTCCGTGGTGACAACTCATTTGCTGCGGTGGGCCAATACGGTGTGATTATTCTTTCCAGCGATGACGGCGTCAGTTGGACCCAGGCAGATGTGCCAGTGTCCGTGATGTTGACCGGTGTCAATTTCCCCACACCAAAGCTGGGCTGGGCGGTCGGGCACGATGGCTTGATTCTGCATACGACCGATGGTGGTCTGAGCTGGCAGAAGCAGTTGGACGGGTATGCGCTCAATAAACAGATCATTGCGATCGCTGAATTGTCCGTGCAGCAAGTCGAGGATAAACTTAAGCAGTTGCAGTCTGCTGAGCCGGCCGATCCGAACGCGATCGACGATGCCCAATACAATCTGGAAGAAGCACAATTTATGCTGGAAGGTGCGCGCGAAGACGTCGCTGCAGGCCCGGTCAGGCCGTTACTGGATGTATGGTTCCGGAATGCACGTGAGGGCTTTGTGGTTGGTTCTTACGGTATGCTGCTGCACACCACCGACGCGGGTGAGACCTGGAAACTGGTTTCCAACCGGATGGATAATCCAGAGGGGTTTCACCTCAATCATATTACGCCGGCTCCCGATGGTAATCTGTATATTGCAGGTGAAGCCGGGTTTGTCTATCGCTCAGCGGATGGTGGCGAGACCTGGGATAGCCTGGAACCAGGCTATCCGGGTTCCTTTTACGGTCTTGTTGTCGTACCCGCGGCTGCGGGTGGCTACGAATTATTGGTCTATGGTCTGCGTGGCAACCTGTTCAGCTCTACCGACAAGGGTGAAACCTGGACCCGGGTAGATTCGGGCACGCCAGTGACACTGTTGACCGGCATGCTTCTGGGTGATGGAACGGTGGTCATCGCAGGTCAGGCAGGCACCATACTGGCCCGCCCGGCAGGTCAGCAGTCATTTACTCCGGTAAAGAATCCGGACCGGCGCGTCATTGCTGCGCTGACCCAGCTTGAGAATGGCAACCTCCTGCTGGTCGGAGCAGGCGGCGTTCACGAGGTCAGTTCCAAAGCTGTGCCTGTAGAAGTTAATTCTGAAAAACCATGAGGCGGGCACCATGAACGAACAGCATCACATTGACAAAGCTGAACCATTCCTGGAGCGGCTGGTATTCAGCAAGCGGTTGTGGCTGTTGCTGGCCTTCCTGCTGGTCACGGTATACCTGGTTTCTGCCGCTCTCAAAGTCAGGCCGGACGCCAACTTTGAAAAGATGGTGCCAGTCAAGCACCCCTATATCGCGGCCTTCCTGAAGCGCAAAGACGAGCTGACCGGGCTCGGCAACACGGTACGCATCTCGGTGGAAAGCACGCAGGGGAACATCTTCACCAAGGATTACATGGAGACACTCCGCAAGATCAGTGACGAAGTGTTTTTTCTTCCCGGAGTCGCCCGCTCCGGGGTTAAATCATTGTGGACACCCAACGTTCGTTGGGGTGAGGTCACCGAGGAAGGTTTTACCGGCGGGACAATTGTCCCTGAGGATTACAACGGCTCGAAGGCCAGTTTACAAAAGGTCCGCATCAACGTGATGAAGTCGGGCCAGGTGGGTAACCTGGTCGCCAATGATTTTCGCTCGACCATTATTATCGCCCCGCTGCTGGAAACGAATCCGGAAACGGGCAAGCCGCTTAATTTCGGTGATTTCTCCAAGCGGCTGGAACAACGAATTCGTGACAAATACCAGAACGACAAGATAAAAATTCACATCACCGGCTTTGCCAAGGTCATGGGTGACCTGATTGAGGGTGCCGGGCAGGTGGTCATATTTTTCCTGATTGCCATTGTCATTACGCTGATCCTGCTGTTGCTGTATTCACGCTGTATACGCAGTTCGCTGACGGTGTTGACCTGTTCCGTTATTGCAGTCTCCTGGCAAATTGGCCTGTTGGGCCTGCTGGGTTATGGGCTTAATCCGTATTCGATGCTGATACCATTTTTGGTGTTCGCAATTGGTGTGAGTCACGGTGTACAGGTGATCAATGCCGTCCAGCATGGCACCGCCATGGGTAAAGACGCGGAGGGTGCGGCGCGCTTTGCTTTCCGTTCGTTGTATGTCCCCGGGCTGACCGCACTGGTGTCGGACGGTATCGGTTTTGCAACGCTGATGGTGATCCAGATCGAGGTGATCCAGGATCTGGCAATTGCCGCCAGTATTGGTGTGCTGGTTGTGATCCTCACCAACCTGGTGTTGCTGCCGATCCTGATGTCCTACCTCGGTGTCAGTGCGAAGGCAATCCGGCGGCTGAAGGCCAAGGAAGCCAGTGGTTTATATCACGACCTGTGTGAGAAGGCCGTGATCTTCACCAGGCCACGCGCCGCAACGGTCACGGTGGTGGTGGCGGCCGCGTTGTTCGTGTTTGGCATTTATGCCGGACGGGGCCTGCAAATTGGTGACCTCGATGCCGGCGCACCGGAACTGCGACCAAACTCCACCTATAACCTGGACAACAAGTATATGGTTGAGCATTATTCGGCCAGCACGGATGTCTTTGTCGTCATGGTTGAGACGCCGGATCAGAAATGCGTATCCTACGATGCGTATTCTGCCGTGGATATGTTCGAATGGGTCATGCAGGATGTTCCCGGGGTGCTGTCTACCTTCTCCCTGATCGATGCGTCCAAGCGCATTATTGCCGCCAATAACGAAGGTGATCCGAGGTGGAATACTATCACCCGGAATCAGTTGGTGTTGAATGGTTCGGTCAGCGGCAAGGAAATCCCGCCCGGCCTGATGAACGCTGATTGCAACCTGGTGCCGGTGTTGATATTCCTGCAGGATCACAAGGCCAAGACCCTGCTGACGGTTACCGCGGCAGTTGATCAGTTTAACCGGGACTATGACACCGGTGACATCCACTTTGTCATGGCGGCCGGCAATGCCGGTATCGAGGCAGCAACCAATGACGTGGTCAGCAAAGCGCAATACAAGATGCTGGCCTGGGTTTACGGCGTGGTCAGTCTGCTGGTCCTGCTGGCCTTCCGCTCCATCCGGGTGGTGGCCTGCATTATTCTCCCGCTGGCGCTGACTTCTGTGCTGGGTCAGGCATTGATGACCTGGCTGGGCATTGGCGTGAAAGTCGCAACCCTGCCGGTGATCGCCCTGGGCGTCGGCATCGGTGTCGACTACGGTATCTATATTTTCAGCAAACTTCAGTCCTATCTTGCAGAGGGTCTTGATTTAGACAGGGCCTACTTTGAAACACTCAAGACCACCGGCAAAGCGGTTGCTTTTACTGGCTTCACGCTGGCCATCGGGGTTGCGACCTGGGTCTGGTCACCGATCAAGTTCCAGGGTGATATGGGTATCATGCTGACCTTCATGTTCCTGTGGAATATGCTGGGCGCCCTGATCCTGTTGCCGGCCCTGGTCCACTTCCTGATTCCGGTCGAAAAATACCGGCAGCACCCGGCGAATCCCAAGCCCGCATAGTCGCAGGCCGGTAGGGCGGCCAACAGGCACACTGGCAGGTACTGTTCCTGCCAGTGTGTCGGCGGCGAAGGTCGTGCCGGTGTTATATGGCAGGTGTGCTGTGCAGGTCAGATGCGCTATTCAGGCGGCATGATGCCCACATCGGCTGGATCAATCTCAAAATATCAACCTGATGCGAAACATGCCTTCCCATTAAATTACCTGGCACGGATGGAACAAAGTGCTCCCGGCTATCTGTTGAAAATTGTTGATGGAGATATTAACTCAGAAAAAATAATTGAGCCGATACAGGAGAATGAGGATTATTTTCGATACGGTTTGAATAGTTTTTTCATCATGTCTTTTGAGTCAAGTATCCCCAATGTATACTGTAGCTAACCAAAAATATAAAAGTAGAGTTGATAAATGCTTAATATGTTATATAAGGGCCAATATGGTCTGTTCTTAATGCTGGTTTTTGCCTTGATTCTTTCCCTTTCATTCCATGAATTTGGCCATGCCCTTATAGCAAAAAAAATGGGCGATAATACCGCAGAAATGGCAGGACGACTCACGTTAAATCCTGTTGCCCATATCGATCTTATGGGCATGTTGATGGTGATTCTTATTGGCTTTGGTTATGCACGTCCAGTACCTACAAACCCAAGAAACTATAAACACAAATGGGCCGATTTCTGGGTCTCCGCTGCGGGACCCGGCATGAATTTGTTAATTGCTATATTTTCAATGAACTTACTGGCTTTATCGCTAAATATGCATTGGGATGTCCTTACATCTGTCGGTGCTCAAACATTTTTTATTACCTTAGCTGTTATCAATATCATCCTCATGGTTTTCAATTTGATTCCGATTGGCGCCTTGGATGGCCACTATATGCTACCTTATTTTCTATCAAGCAAACATGCCTACCTATATCGCCAACTCAATGAGAAATATGGCAATACTATCTTATTTGGCCTGATTGCCTTAAGTCTATTTGGAGTACCTGTATTTCAATTTGTGTGGAAGTTGGGCTATGCTTTATTGCCATACATAACATTCATTCGATAATGCCGCATGTATGATTAATGTATTCACCGGAGAAATGCCAATGAACATTAAGCATTTACTTTAATAGAAGTTTGTGGCTTGGCATTTATCTGCAATGTGAAAATATCAGGTCTTGAGTAATGCCCCGCGACATCTAATGTTCGTTTAGCAGTTGCTGCTTTTTGTGTATCGATGTCAAAGTACAAGATCCCTTTTTGTTTATTTAATGGCCCAGCGACGATTTTACCGCCTGGCGCAACTACCACAGAGTCTCCTGGATTAATCCAGTCTTCCTCCAAAGAATAGAGTCTGTCTCTATCTGGTAAATTTTCAGGAATATCTGATAGCTTGATAGCACAACCGCAACACAGTACCCAACAGCGACCTTCTCTTGCAATATGTTGCATGGTGGCAATGGAATCTTCTCCACTGTCGTAAGTAGGCGCAACATAAATTTCGATACCTTGTGCATAGAGTGCATAGCGAGCTAGCGGCATATAATTTTCCCAACAAATCAGTCCTCCGACCCGGCCCACTTCAGTGTCGACAACTTTTAATCCTCGTGCGTCACCGAACCCCCAACTCATTCTCTCCGGGTTGGTTGGCATCAATTTTCGATGATGATTGACTATTTTTCCTTGTTCATTGATGGTGATCATCGCATTGTAGATCGTGGCCCGACTCAACTGACTATCGCGCTCGTTTAGGCCACAAATCACAGTGACAGAGCAGGATTTTGCCATTTTCAGTAACGGCTTGAGATCATCACTTTGCAAATCAACCGAGTTCTCAAATAGCAATGCATGAGCATCGTTACAAATGGATGCGTCTTTTCCGGGCCTTAAACGCCAGATCCAGGTTGGATATCCAGGGATAAATGCTTCCGGGAAAAGAACAAGCTTTGCGCCTTCATCTGCCACTTGTTTAACTAACTCGCAAGCCTTTTCGATGGTTTTGTGTTTATTCAGAAAGACGGGGGCTTGCTGTACAATGGCTATTTTGTTCATCTTATATTTCCCTTTTTACATTTTTATCTTTAACTTGTTCAAATTACGGAGTTATTTTGTTCCGGCAGCAACCAGCATTTCACAAGGACCACAAAATGCACCATTAACTTCGAATTTACTGAGTGCCTGTTCAATTTCTTCCCAGGCTTCATCTCGTTCTGCTGGCGATAAGCCAGATAACATTTGGTGAAGAGCACCGAAGGATTACTGTTCAAATTGAAGACAATCTAACGCTGATCCAAGTCTGACAGGAGCCTCTGATACCAGCATGTGCGTATTCATAACACAAGCGTGGAGTGATGCCCATCATTTTTGCAGAGAGAGCACGGACATCCAAGCCAAGGCCAGAGCAAGGGCCAGAGCACGGACAGAGCACAGACAGAGCACGGACATCCGACAGAGCACGGACATCCAAGGCTCAGAGCACGGACAGAGCACGGACATCCAACAGAGCACGGGGACAGAGCACGGACATCCAACAGAGCACGGAAGGGAGAGAGCACGAACATCCAAGGCTCACGGACAGAGCACGGACATCCAAGGCTCAGAGCACGGACATCCAAGGCTTGCCCCGAGGAAATTAACTCATACCCGACCAGAGTAGTCCCTGTTAACAGCAAATTTGCTGCAAATTTGACAGGTGTATTAAAAAATGGGGTGGTTTAGATTTGTTGGTCAAAAATCAGCCGGATTCAGCCGATCTCAGGCAGCCCGGGACCCAGGCTGGAATTTAGAGCTTGATGGTTTTGGCTACGCCTTTTCCGGACAAAGCCTGTCGCCAAGCACATGGCCCTTGATAAATCTCCGGCCCACCGATTTGGCAAAGGCCCTGAGCATACTGACCGGCCCCAAAGCACCGAAGGCGGGGAGATCATCTTTGGCCAGATAATCCAGAACCGGCACGGCATCCATTCTCAATCTGACCAGAATGGGTGGGGCGCTGGCAGGGATATAGCCCCGCTTGTTGCGCTTGACCTCCCTGCCACCCCAATCCACCAACTCCAGGTAGTCTTTAAGGTTAAACGGGATACCACTATTTTCTTCACTATCAAACGGCCTCAGGCAACTATTGTGTGGGCGTTCAATGCGTTCCTGGATAGAAGTGTAGTCGGATTGTTCCGGTGTCCTGGCCATGGCAGCCCGGATGGGATTCAAATCCACATAAGCCATACAGGCCAACAATGCACGTTCATCTAACAGGGCCTGGGACTTGAACCGTCCCTCCCAGAACCTGCCGCTGCAACGATCTTCAGCATTGGCCATGCGGGCAATGGGCTCATTGATACAGCGCATGAACCAGGAAAGGTCACAGAGTCTGGCCCGCCAGGTAAGCAACAGGTCAGCAATGTATTTCAGCCCAGCCCTGGTCAAATCGGCATTGCCCAAATATTGGTGCATCAACAGGGGACCTGAAAAGATCTGCATCCAGCGTTGTGCGACTTCTTCATCCGACCATTGCTTTACTTCATCAGCATTTATTCGAATCACGATGTGGTAATGGTTGTGCATGATGGCATAAGCGCACAGATCAACTGCAAATACGGAACATAGCAGTCTGATGCGATCGACGATCCATTGGCGGCGGTGTTCGAAATTGAAGCCGGTAACCGGATCAGCGCCGCACAGGAAGGCACGTCGCACGCAGCGGGAGATGCAATGGTAGTACGGTGTGTCGTCGATGGAGACCTGGCGGTATCTGGGTTCGGGCATGGGGTTAGTTTAGACAGACTGCTGTTGGGTAAAAAGAGCAAATTACCGCTTGGTCTTGTAGGTTATGGATTAAATGTGGCTGTCCGTGCTCGTGTGTCCGTGCTCGTGGCGTTGTAGGTTATGGATTAAATGTGGCTGTCCGTGCTCGTGGCGGTCCGTGCTCGCGCCGGGCGCGTGATGTAACGTCGTTTCGGGCCAGCAAACTTGAAACTTATCTCAATGATGGTCTTGATTTGTGTAGGTCAGATGCGTTATTCAGGCGGCATGATGCCCATCATTTTTGCAATAATAGCCAGCATCACCTCATCGGCACCGCCGCCAATGGCGGCGAGACGCATGTCACGACAGAGGCGGTTGATAAGGGATTCTTCCATATAACCCATGCCACCCCAGAATTGCAGGCACTGGTCAGGAACGCTGCGGCACAGGCGGCCGGCTTTCAACTTGGCCATGGAGGCCAGTTTGGTGACGTTGTCGCCCTTGACATAGGTTTCAGTGGCCTGGTACACCAGGGCGCGCAGGGCCTCGGTTTCGACTTGCATTTCGGCCAACTGGAACTGGATGACCTGCTTGTTCAGCAGGGGCTTGCCATAGACGCTACGCTCGCGGGTATAGTCGATGGTGCTGTTGATACAGTTTTCCAGTGTTTTAATGACGATGGCGGCTGCGAACAGGCGTTCCTCCTGGAACTGTTCCATCTGGTAGGTAAAGCCCATACCTTCTTCACCAATGCGAAAACGCTGGGGTACGCGCACATGGTCGAAAAAGACCTGGGCAGTATCCGATGAGCGCATGCCCATTTTTTTCAGACGGGTGCCCACGCTTAGCCCCGGTGTCCCGGCAGGTACGATAATCAGTGATTTGTTGTGGTGTTTGTGGCCGTTGCCGGTATTGGCCAGCACACAGAAGAAATCAGCCTGGGTGGCATTGGTGATCCACATTTTGCTGCCGTTGATAAGGTAGTCACCGCCGTCTTTGCGGGCCGCGGTGGTGATGCCCGCGACATCGGAACCGGCACCGGGTTCGGACACGGCAATACTGCCAATGCGGTCGCCACTGATGGCGGGCGCGAGAAACTCTGCGCGCAATTCGTCACTGCCGTGCAGCGCCAGGGCAGGTGTACACATGTTGGTTTGTACGCCGACTGCCATGGGAATACTTCCACACAGGGCACTGCCCATTTCTTCAGCGAATACAACCTCATAGCTGAAGTCCAGGTTGATGCCGCCCCAGGCTTCCGGCTTGGTGATACCAAGCAGGCCCAGATTGCCCATTTTCCTGAATAATTCCCTGGCGGGGAATATACCCGCCGCTTCCCACTCTGCAACAAACGGGTTAACTTCTTTTTCGATAAAGTTGCGGGTGGTGCGACGCAGTTCTTCATGTTCGTGGGTGATAAGCATAAGTACTCCTGCTGGTATTGATCCTGGTGGTCTCTAGAGGCCAAATTGCTTACTGGCCAGGTCGCGCATGATTTCTTCTGAACCACCGCCAATGGCCATGACGCGAACTTCCCGGTAGATGCGCTCGGTGCGGCATTCACGCATATAGCCGATGCCGCCCAAAATCTGCATGGCCTCGCGGGCGCAGAATTCCATGGTCTGGGTAGCCTGCACTTTCAGCAAGGCAACATCAGCGGGGCTGGCCGTACCATTTTCAAGATTCCAGGCACAGATATCCATATAGGCCTGCGAGGCGTTGACCTTGCGTACCATTTCGGCGAACTTGTGGCGGATCACCTGGTGTTGGCTCAAACGCTGACCAAAGGTTTCGCGTTGCATGGCCCACTCGGCCGCCTCTTCAATGCACACGCGTGCGGCGCCGATGGCACCGGCGGTCAGCGCCAGGCGCTCAAAGTTGAAGTTTTCCATCATGGCCTGGAAGCCCTGGTTGAGTTTGCCGATGATGTTTTCAGCGGGCACACGTACCTGATCGAAATAGATATTGGCGGTATCAGAACACCACCAACCCTGCTTCTTCTTCAGTTGGGTGCGTGCAACACCTTCGGCATCAGCGGGAACCAGCAGCAGGGAGATACCACCGCTGCCGTCACCACCCGTGCGCACAGCCGTGGTGAAGTTGTTGGCGCGCATGCCGCCGCTGATAAAGGTTTTGCAACCGTTAACGATAAAGTGGTCACCATCGCGCCGCGCGGTCGTGGTCAGGTTGGCGATATCGGAACCGCCGGACGGTTCGGTGATGGCCAGTGCTATACGTTCGTCGCCGCTCAGCACTTTGGGCACAACGGCCTGCCTGATAGCTTCACTGGCGAAATTAACCACCGGCGGCAGGCCAATGGAGTGGATCATCAGGGAAGCAGAAATGCCGCCGGCACCGCAGCGCGCCAACTCTTCACTGACAATGATGTGAAAGAAAATGTCGATGCCTTCGCTGATGCCGCCGTATTCTTCGGGGTACCCCACTTGCAGCAAGCCGATTTCGGCGGCTTTGGGCCACAGCTCGAGAGGCACTTCGCCGGCCTCTTCCCAGTCATCTACGAAAGGCATGATTTCGGTCGCGACAAACCGGCGCACCTGGTCGCGCCAGACTTGATGCTCGGCAGAGTAGAAAGGGCTGTTCAGGCGGGTGCTGTCAAAATCGAGGGACATCATTTATTCCATACCAATGAGTGGCTAATCCGGTTACTCCAAAATCCCGATAGTAACCAGTAGTTGGCGGTTTTTTACCTGGTCACCTGCTTTTACGTTGACGTTTTCAATGCTGCCGCCGGTATCGGCCTTGAGCTGCAACTCCATCTTCATGGCTTCGAGAACCACCAGGGTCTGGCCTTGCGCAACGGTATCGCCTTTCCTGACCAGTACCTCGAGGACCGCACCGGCCATAGGGGCTTTGATCTGACCACCGCCTGGACCAGCGGCTGCGGCAGCCGGCTGCTGGGTGATGTCGTTGAAGACATAGTGACCGTAGCCAGCGTCGAGGTACAGGGTATTGTTGTCGAAGGCATAGCACAGGGTTTCACGAATGCCCTGATCAATCAGAACACATTCATTGCCGCTAGCCCCGATCAGCTCCAACTCAATGTTGGCGTCGCCAACAGTCATGTTGTAGCGGTCGCCATGATCTTCCACGCCCACCTGGTAAATCTGGCCTTCACAATCAAACTTGAAGTTGTATGCCCTGGGTGCTGCGTTACGCCAGTTGAAATCCGGTTCGCGGCGCTTGTTGCGGCGTTGGAAGAACAGCAGTGCCGCCTTCGCCTGAGTAATGGCGAGGGGATGGGTCTGATCCAGACTCGCATCCTGGCTGAAGTGCTGCCCGATAAATGCCGTGGTGGCGCGCCCGGCAGTAAAAACCGGATGACAGAGTATATTTTGCAGGAACAACCTGTTGTTATTGAGACCGAGCAAGCGGGTATCCTGCACGGCGGAAGCCAGGCGGCGTATCGCAGTTTTGCGGTCGGGGCCAAAGCCAATGATTTTGGCGAGCAGTGGATCGTAGTGGCGGCTGATATTCTGACCCACCCGAATGCCGTGATCCACGCGCACGCCAGCACGTCGGGGGAAGTCCCAGACCATGATACAGCCCGTTTGCGGCAAAAAGTTGTTGCGTGGGTCTTCGGCGTAAAGACGGGCTTCGACGGCATGGCCGGTCAGGGTAACCTGATCCTGTGTCAGCGGCAATGCCTCACCTGCGGCCACCTGCAACTGCCACTCGACCAGATCCAGACCGGTGATCAGTTCAGTCACCGGGTGTTCTACCTGCAAACGGGTGTTCATTTCCAGGAAATAGAAGTTCTTTTCACTGTCGACCAGAAACTCGACGGTGCCGGCGCCGCAATAGTGACAGGCTTTGGTAGCAGCGACGGCCGCCTCTCCCATGCGCCGGCGCAGTTCGGGATCAACAAAGGGGGAGGGTGCCTCTTCGAGCACTTTTTGATGGCGCCGCTGGATGGAGCAGTCGCGCTCACCCAGATAGACGACATTGCCGTGGGTGTCGGCAAACACCTGGATTTCAATGTGGCGCGGATCGTTCATGGCCCGTTCCAGAATCAGTTCGCCGTTACCAAAGGCGTTGCTGGCCTCTGAGCGGGCGGAATGTATCTGTTCGGACAGTTCGCGCGCTTCCGATACCAGGCGCATACCGCGCCCGCCACCGCCGGCGGACGCTTTGACCATCAGCGGGAAGCCAAGCTCCAGCGCCCTGGCGATCAGCGTGTCGTCATCCTGCCCGGCGCCCTGATAACCGGGAATGCAAGGGACGCCAGCTTTGAGCATGGCGATCTTTGCCAGCCGCTTGTTGCCCATCAACTCAATGGCCTCGGCGCCCGGGCCGATAAAGGTGATGTTTTTATCCGCACAGGCGCGCGCAAAGCCCGCGTTCTCCGACAGGAAACCATAACCGGGATGGATGGCGTCGGCCGCGGATGCTGCGGCCGCAGCCAAAATCTTTTCAGGCGCCAGGTAGGATTCACCAGCGTCAGGTGCGCCGATGCAGATCGCCTGGTCCGCAGCGCGCACATGCGGGCTGTCGGCATCGGCTTCACTGTAAACAGCGACCGTGCGGAAACCGAGCTTGCGGGCAGTGCGGATAACCCGTACGGCAATTTCACCGCGGTTGGCAATCAGAATCTTGTTGAGCGTATTCATAGCGTAATTCTTGTGTCTGCGCATGCCCTGGCCCGGTCAGAGGCGTGCGATACCAAAGGTATTGGTGTTGACTTCACGCACATCGCCCTCGCGACAGACGTTCAGGACGTAGGCAAGCACCGCGCGGGTGTCACACGGGTCGAGCAGGCCGTCGTCCCACAGGCGGGCGGTATTAGCCAGCGCCCTGGATTTGGCATACATCGCATCCACGGTGTCTTTTTCCAGTCTGTCGAGTACTTTGGCGTCGACCTTGCCGGTACGCTGCATTTTGGCTTCTGCGACCGTGCGCAGTACGCTGCCGGCCTGGGCAGGGCCCATCACGGATACCACGGTGCGTGGCCAGGCAAATATAAAACGGGGGTCAATGCCGCGGCCACTCATGGCGTAGTTGCCCGCGCCGAACGAACCGCCAACAATGATGGCGATGCGAGGCACCGTGCAGTTGGTCACCGCTTGAATCATCTTGGCACCGTGCTTGATGATGCCGCCCTGTTCTGACTCAGCCCCCACCAAAAAGCCGGTGGTATTGTGCAGAAACAACAGGGGGGTGCCCGCTTGTTCGCACAGTTGAATAAATTGACCTGCTTTGGCTGCACCACGGGCGGTGATCGGGGCGTTATTACCAATGACGCCGCAGGGTTGGCCTTCCACTTCGATGTGACCGCAAACAGTACCCATGTCGTATGCGGGCTTGAAGTCGAGGAAGTCAGAGCCATCGGCAATACGGGCGATAATCTCCCGCACGTCATAGGGTGTTTTGGGGTCTTTGGGGACGATACCCAACAGATCCTCAACGGGGTAGAGCGGCGCTTTAAAGCCGGGATTGAACGGTATCTGCGGTCGTTTGGTATTCCAGCCCAGTTTACGGGTAATCTCACGCGCAATACGGATGCCATCGGCATCGTTCTGCGCCAGGTAATCACACGTGCCGGCGATTTCACTGTGCATCTCGGCGCCACCGATTTCCTCATGGCTGGCAATTTCGCCGGTCGCAGCTTTCAGCAGGGGTGGTCCGGCCAGATAAACGGTCGACTGTCTGCGAATCATTACGACATAATCCGACAGGCCGGGTTGGTAGGCGCCGCCAGCAGTAGCACCGCCGTGTACGACGGTGACCTGGGGAACGCCCGCCGCCGAGAGCCGCGCCTGCTGGGCAAAGAAAGTGCCGGAAAAAGCGAACCAGTCACCCAGCAGTTTCAGGTTGCCGCCACCACTTTGCGCCAGGGTAATCACGGGCAGTTTGTTTTCCAGCGCCAGTTGCAGCATGCGGCGGCGCTTGGCGCTGCCCAGTTGGGTGATGCTGCCGCCACGGGTCAGGTAGTCATCGACCAAAACCATGCAGCGGGTACCTTCCACAGCGCCTATCCCGGCAATGCAGCTACCGCCAGCCGAGGAGCCATCGGTGTCTTCTTCCTGCATATAGCCGCACAGGGTTGACAGTTCCAGAAAGGGTGCGCCGGGATCCAGTAGCAGGTTTAAACGTTCACGGGGGGGTAACAGGCCCTTTTTGATGTAGCGTGGAGCCTTTTTCCGGGCGGCATTAATAACATGCGCTTCAATACCACGGTACTCGGCGATGGCCGCACGCATGATTTGTGCGTTTTCCATGAATGGTGGTGATTGGGTATCCACCGTTGATTCAATCATAGCCATGGCTAAAACCTGTCAGATAACGGATATGTTTTGTATGTTGCACAAGTCACTTGCAAAAGTCAGGGCCTGGGCAGGCTGATATTTTTGAAACGACTATTTTCTTCACCAATGACCACAGCCTTCTGGAAGGCGGGGCGTGCTTTCAGGCGCTCCAGATAAGCTTGTAGTGCCGCGCTGTAATCTCTTGAGAAGCCCAGTATTTCGCCCAGATAGAGGGCGTAGCCGATCGCAATGTCGGCCACGGTGAAGCGTTTGTCGCACAGGTATTCACGCCCGGCAAGGTGACTGTCGAGGCGCCTCAGGCGGGCGAGAAACCACTGGCCGTAATCGCTCACGGCCTGGGGCAGGCGGCGTTCTTCAGGTTCCATTATGGCGTAGCGAATAACCACCGTTTGCGGGAAGGTCAGGGTGGCGTCACTGTGATACATCCAGTTGAGATAGTCACCGAACTCCGGGTGATCGGCCCGCAGGCCAAAATCGTAGCGCTGATAGCGCTCCACCAGGTAGTGACCGATGGCTGAGGATTCGGTCATATGGGTGTCGCCATCAATAAAGTAGGGCACGGTGCCCAGTGGGTTTACGCGCAAATAATCTTTCTGAAAAACCCGCGGCGGGAAGGGCATTTCGACCAGTTCAAAGTCCATGCCCATCTCTTCCAGTGCCCACAGCGGACGTAGAGAGCGTGCGTTGTGGCAGTGCCAGAGTTTTATGCTCATCTGCTGGTTCCTTAAATGAATATCGCGCGTGCTTCTGGCGGTGTGGCGATGGTGCGGCCTGCCTGTTCGGCAATTTTGACGATACTTTCAATCAACTGCCCGTTACCATTGGCGCGCTCGCCGCTGGGCAGGTAGAAGGTATCTTCCACACCGGTGCGTAAGTGACCACCTAATTCCGCAGCCCGACGGTGTACCGGCCAGATTTCCTGACGTCCGATTAACGTGGTCTGCCATTGGCAGTCGGGTTTCATATACTTGCGCACCAGTTCGAGCAAATCGGTATCGCACGGCATGCCGGAGGCAACGCCCATGACCACATTGTAATCAATCCGTTCGAGCATACCGACTTCCTGATACAGGCCGACTGCGCGGACCATACCGACATCGAAACACTCGAATTCCGGGCGGGTGCCGGTTTCTTTCATCACTGCCAGGATTTCTTCAATTTTTTCAACCGGATTCAGGAATACCAGAGGGCTCCACGCCCAACTGCCGTCAGCACGGGTTTTCAGATAGTTGAGGCTACCGGCATTACAGGCTGCAATTTCCGGCTTGCCGGCACGAATGCAGTCGATAGGCCCACGCTGGTCGCGACCGATGGTGCCGGTCGTGTAGTTGAGCATAACATCCGGACAGGCAGCACGGATGGCCTGGTCAATTTCCAGTGCCAACTCGGGGTCCCAACTCATCAAGTGGCCCTTGCCCCGCGCCTGCTGGCGGAAATGGACGTGCATACAACTGGCGCCGGCATCGTAGGCCTGCCTGGCAGAAGCCGCCATTTGCTCCGGGGTGACGGGCACCGGGTGGCGGGTGGGGTCGGTAAGCACACCCGTGAGGGAACAGGTAACTACCGCTTTATCGGACATGGGACTGAGCCTCGGTGTGATCTGGCAATGGTTGCGTAGCGTGTGTTCAGATTGTATGCTATGATAACCAAGCAAGCGCTTGGTTGTCAACTGGATTGTGATCGATTGATGACGGGGTATCCTGCCTTACAAGCTATATGAGATACGCAGATCCCAGCTAATGTGATAGTTCCTGTTTGACAATTTGCCCAGCGTGCAGAGAAATGATTTGAGATTGGGGTGGTTTAGTGAGCACAGAACAGTTAATAGAAGCCGGACTGATAACTGACCCTGATTCGGCCAAGGGGCGTCTGTTGCGCACTGCAGCCAGGCTATTTAAGGACAAGGGCTTCAATCGCAGCACAGTACGCGATCTGGCCAGCGAGTTGGGGATGCTTTCGGGCAGTCTGTTTTATCACTACCCCAATAAAGAGGCGATTTTACAGGCGGTGATAGAAGAGAGTATCAGACGTGCGCTGGTACGTATGGAAGACGCTCTGGTACAGGCAGACAGTGTGAGCGAAAAGCTCCAGGCACTGATCCACTGTGAGGTTGAGGCGGTTCATGGGGTCGTTGATCCGGGCTTCGTGATCATGGTGCCGGAGTGGCGCAATCTGAGTGAAGAGAACCAGGCGCCGATTCTCGTTCTGCGTAGTGCCTACGAAGCTGTGTGGAGAGCGGTATTGGATCAGATGTATGCCGAAGGGCTGATTGCGGTTGAGGGCGGCCTGATGCGTCACTTTATTCGCGGCGCACTGATGGAAACAACCCACTGGTTCAAGGCAAGTGGCAAGTTGTCCCCAAGGGCCCTGGAAGAGCAACTTTATCAGGCGGTTGTGCGCTAGTGTAGTGTCAATCCTATAGCGTGGGATCAGTGCTTGATATCTTGAAGGTATAACGCCCCAGTGCGGTACCCAAAGCAGTTGCCCCAGCGCTGTCGGGATCCCGCACACGGTAATAAGCCACGAAGCCGGATTTTGCATCCTGCTCTACGTGCAGTTCTGCCAGTTCAGCACCGGCAGCTTCCGCTTCCGCGCGAACCACCGACTCGATTTCCCACATGGAAAGGGTGGGCTTGAAAGTCTTGCCGACCGCGGTGACCGGCAGGGCATCGACGATGTTGATCGCTTTGGGCGCCGCGGCGCGTTCGCTGATGTGCTCAGCGGCGAATTTCAGTAAGCTGGAGGCATCGGCGTCAAGGCCTGCGCGAAGCTGGACATAGGCCACGGGTATTTCTCCTAGCCGCGGGTCGGGCCGGCCCACGGCCGCTGCCATCGCAACTGCCGGATGTTCAGCGAGTACTTCCTCGATGGTTTTCGGATCGATGTTGTGTCCGCCGCGAATGATCAACTCTTTCTTGCGGCCGGTCAGCCAGAAATATCCGTCCGCATCACAGCGACCCAGATCGCCCGTATTGAGCCAGCGACGCCGGATGCCGTCGGGACCGGCGGCATCAATCCAGATGTCCCGGTTTTGCCCGGGATTCAGATAACCCGGAAAGATGTTGGGTCCACTCAGGCAAATCGCGCCGACTTCGTCGCTTGCGGCGAGCCTCTCGAAGTTGCCGTTGTTGTCGACGATCATCGTGCACATGGCTTGCCACGGCACGCGGATTCCTATCGACCCGATGCGGGATTCACCGTCGGGCGGGTTGATTGAAGCGACGCAAGTGCCTTCGGTGAGGCCATATGCTTCGAGAATGCGCACGCCGGTTTCTTTTTCAAAATTTCGGAACAGATCCACCGGCATCGGTGCGGCGCCGCAAATGGCCCGGTTCAGGCAGGCAAGGTCAAGACCCGTACGGGGAGTTTGAAGCAGACCCGCATACACCGTTGGCACGCCCGAAAAGGAAGCCACCCGGTGGTGTTCAATGATTTCCCAGAAGTGTTCAATCAACCCCGGTGTCCGGTAACCGTCCGCTGACGCCAGCAGGACATGGCCGCCGCCGGCAAAAATCGCAAGCCCGGTGCCAAGCTGTGCGTTCGCGTGGAAAAGGGGAAGTGCCGTCAACACCGTTTGACCGGGTGCGACAATGTGCCCTGCGACGAAAGTTTTCACCTGGAAGGCGTTCGATGTCTCGTTCCGATGGGTATGCTGGGCAATCTTTGGTAGCCCGGTGGTGCCGCCCGTGCAAAAATAGGCCGCGATGTCTTCAGGCCCTGGTGGCGTAAAATTAAGTTCATCGCCACTTTCCCGGGCCAGTTCACGGTGAAAATCGAGAACCGGAACATTATCCAGGGTCGTTGGCAACGCCTGTGATCCAGCATAGCCCGGAAGGTGTTTCAGGGCATCGATACACAGCAGGCCCCGCAGTTGCGTCAATGATTCCGCGGCAGACTCGACGCGCTTCCATATCTCAGGATCCGGGTTCGATCCGACCGTAACAATCCACCGGGTGTTGGCTGCCTGCAGCAGTTGCCCCATCTGGCTGCCGTCGAGCAGTGGGTTGACGGCAAAAGCAATGCCGGCCGTCTCAGCCCCCCACAGCGCTATATGTGTTTCCGGCAGGTTCGGCAGGATGTAGGCCACGACATCACCCCGGTCTACACCAAGCCGGCGGAACATATTCGCTGCACGCGTAATGTCAGCAAGTAAATCCGCATAGGTCCAGGTCACTGGTGTTTTGAAGTCTTCGCTGCGCAGGAAAAATGAAAGTGCTATCGACCCGGGGTCGATCGCCGCGCCGTTGGCAATCATCTCGTAGGTGCTGCCCAGCCCGCTCATGGGATCGATATGGGATTCTTCAAGCAGACGGATATCCCGCAAACTGCTAATTGTCATTGCGGTAAGACCTTCCCAGCCACTGGGTATAGAAGGTGTCGAGGTCCGGCTCGAAACTGTGGACCAGCGGATAAGCCGGGGGAACCGTCTCGATATCGAGCAGGGTACCGTCCAGCGGGTCATAGAATTCCCGCATTTCCATCCACTCCGGATCGGCGTGGGTCATCTCCGTATAGATTTCGCGGTATTGTTCCTTGGTTTTGCGCACAAAAATGCGCGCCTTGAGCTTCCAGTTTTTACGGTAATCACCGAACTCGAAACCGCTGCGGCTCTTGGTGACGATGCGCCCGTCTTCCTTTTGCACGATAAACAGGTGCGGGCCGAGAGGAAGCAGGATCCTGTCGCTCCACGGCACACGTTCCTGCAGCACCTCCAGGTACTTGATGAAGCGGTCGGGATCCTTGTAGCTGCTCATCATGTCCTTGACCTGTTTCCAGGGCAGCACGCCGTCGACCAGGTCCGCGATGGTACCCTTGTCATAGCTTTTTCTAGTCATCGCTCTGCTCCTGCTCACCGGCATCCACCTGTCCCGGCGGTTGCCAGTCGTCAGGGAGTTCCCAAAATTTCCTGAACTCGTCAGCGAAAGCCGCCGAAAGCCCGATGCTCTCGGTGTACATCCTGCGGACCGGCTCGATCATATCCAGGGCCGAGGCATGCGCCTTCTCCGCTTCAAACCACTCCTGTACGGGTACGCTGCGCTCCAGCCGTTCCCGGCGCATCTGCGCACGCAGATCTTCAGTCCCGGCGGTGTCGACTTGCCACTTTCCATCTTCAGCAAGGTGTGCGACGACACCATAGATGCTGCGCGCAAAACGTGGCAGCAAATAGAGATCGTTGAGATCATCTGCGACTGCCCCGGGATCCCGCTCCAGCACATCACCGAGCCCATGGCCTCCAGCGATCAGGCTGAGGTAGATGTCGTGTTCACTGTGTGGGTCGGCCAGGTGACACAGTGAGTTATCACGTAATACCTCTCCATTGGTGTGGGCGGCTATACCGCTGTTCTCCGCATCAAGATCGCGGGCTGGGTAAGGCAGGCCTCGCGCCAGGCGTTCAGGAAGGTCGGTGTTCTTGACACTGTGGCGGTACAGGGTCGGGTTGGGGTAGCCACCGAACAGGCCGCCGGATGGAAACACGTGTCCGTTGCCGGCATGGAACATGAGCTGCTCACGGGTTCCATAGACCATGCGTATCGACTCGTGACCGAGCCCACCACGGTGCTTGCCCGGCCCGGCGCTGTTGGGTCGAATGTTGCGTCCGAGGAACAGCATTGGCTCGAGCAATTCCCAGGCTTCCACGTCCCCCATGTCGCCTTCAGGATTCCATATAGCCGCACAGGAGTTCTCGCCATCCGACACCCAACGTGCCGACATGCCCGAAGCGCCCATTTCAAAGTTGGCCCAGGCCCCCTCCTCGCCATATTGATTGACGCCGCCGCCCGCTGCGATATTCCCGGTCACCGGGTAGCCGGCCAGAACCTCTTCCAGGTAACCGCGGGCAGTGAACCCCATACTGAGGCCACGGAACAGACCGGTGAAGGTGGGTACCAGAAAGTACCAGGACAAGGTCGTGGAAACCAGTGGGTTGTCGGGGTTTGCCCAACTACCGTAAGGTGTTTTGAAGCAAGTGTTCAGATAGGCGCCATCGTTTACCTTGTCGTTCGGAATCAGGGTCTGGGTAAGACCGACCCACAGCCCGCCCTGCAGGCCGGTCGGAGTGCAGTTGAAGCAGTGGTACCCCCATTTACTTGCGCCTTCCAGATCCATCTCGATCATGGCGTCGGCCTTCACTGTCATTTTGAAAGGGCTGTGCATCATGGAATTGCGGGCGGCGTAATCGGGGAGCCTGCCCTTGTCGGCGGCGTGGGTCACGTCGATGAATGCAGGGGAGCGGTAAATCCCCGGCACCAGCATGGTTTTCACGTGCTCCACAAACGCCAGTCGCGTGTCTTCGATCACTTCGCGAATAAAGCGCTTGTAAGCGTCAATGCCTTCCTCTGCAATAAGGCGCATCACCGTTTGCCGGATGATATGCGCGCCTGAAATACGGCATTTCTCGTCGAGCGTCCAGTAAAAAGGCATGCGCACGGCGGTTTCTGCGCGCTTCAGGTAATCGCGGTGGAGTTGATCATTGGATCCGGCCTTGAGGCAGGACAGTATGTAACCGTCTTCAAACCGGCTCAGGTTGCCGATGGGCATGGCCGAGGGCTGGGGGGCCCCGATATCGAGTTCGTGGGTCACGCCGGCTGCCCAGCCGACGATTTCACCTGCCCAGAAAATCGGCACGAAGCTCTGCACGTCGGCGTTGTGAACGTTACCCAGCAGGGGGTCGTTGTTCACAAAGATGTCCCCGTCGGCTATCCCCGGATTGGACTCGTAGCCGGAGCGTATCATGTGTTTGATCGCCTCGGACATGGTGTGGACGTGGGCCATGATGCCGGTGGACAGTGTCACCGAATCTCCCTCAGGCGTGTAAAGTCCGAAACACAACTCACCGAGTTCGCGAACCACGGGAGAGGCGGATATATTCAATGCCGTTTCCCTTGCTCCGACGATGCCACCGCGCAAACGCGACCACATCTTTTCGTAACGGATTGGATCTTCTTCCTTGAGTGTGAGATGGTCCAGTCCGCAATAACGGCCCGTGCACTCCAGTTCATCCTCCCGGTCGGCCAGCATCTGCTCCAGGCGCCTGCCGTCCCAGCCGATGGGGCTGCTGGTGCCGGAAACCCCGGCATTCCCCGTATTTCCCGGCTTTCTTTCCGTCCGCCTGTTGCCTGGCGGTTCAACTGCTGTTTTTGCTCTATTCATGACTGTTCCTCCCCGGATGCGATCGTCGTGTTCATGTGGAATATGCGATTCCGGTCGAGCCGGGCACTGCGTCCCGGCGGGACCAGCATGGTGGACGATGGCGATTCCACCACGGCCGGGCCAATCACGAGATTGCCGGCCTGCAGTTTATCCAGGTCGAGGATTTGGGCATCGATCCAGTCATGGCTCCAGTAAATGCTGCGACCGGCCTTGCAGGCATCCTCGGCAATGGATTCGCCCCTGTCATCCTCTTCGGGCAACTGCGGTTTCTCAACGTCCACCACGCCGGACATGATGGCCGCGGTAACGATGTAGCCCACTTCGGGCGTGCGTGCGGCCAGGCCATACAAGCGACCGTACATTGCCTCAAACGCTTCACCAAGGGCCGTGAGATCGTCCTCCGTTTCAAGGTAATCTGCCGGTGAGGCAATCTCGAGGTCGTTGAGTTGTCCCCGGTAGAGCATGCGCACAGATGGGCGAAAGCGTACGGTGTCTGCGGAGAATCCGCTCCTGGCGAACTCTTCCAGAACCTGCTCCCTAAGTGCGCGCCAGGCCGTATTAATGGCCTGCGCTGTAGCACTGCGCTGCGCGGGCGGGTCGAAGGAAAACAGGCGCACATCCAGGCTCTGGTCGAAGCGGTATTCGAAATCCCCGCAGGCGCAGCCAAAGGCTGAGAAACCCGGTGCCCAGGCCGGGATGAGGATATCTTCGAAGGACATGCCCCGCGAGTAGCCGGCGACGTGCAGGGGGCCCCCGCCGCCGTAGGAAAGCAGTGTGTAATCCTCAAGGCCATAACCTTTGCCCATGATCTCGGCGCGCAGATAATTGGCCAGGCTATCCTCGAACACTTCCAAAACACCCGCCGCAGCGGCATAGACGTCGATTCCCAGTGGCCCGGCAATTTGTTTTTCCACCGCGGCGATAGCGCGCGGACGATCCAGTTGAATATCGCCGCCCAGGAAGAAGTCGGGGTTGATATACCCGAGTACGACGTTGCAATCGGTGATGGTGACCGTATCCACCCCACTTGCGGGCCAACTCACGCCGATCTGCGAGCCGGCGCTGTCGGGGCCGATTTCCAGACGTCTGGAAGTGGGGTTGACGCGTACGAAAGACCCTGTTCCCGCGCCGACCGAATCGATACGCACCAGCGGCATGCTCAAAACAAAACGCGCCATGTCGGGGTTTTGCCGGATCGTGAAATGACCGTCGGTGAGCAGCGCCAGATCGAACGAAGTGCCCCCGATGTCGGAACAGGCGATGTTGTCGATAGACAACTGCCGGCTGAGATATTGAGCCCCGATGACGCCGCCGATGGGGCCGCTGATGAGTGTTCGGGCAAGTCCGCTGGTATCCATGGAGATGGTGCCGCCGTGACTGGCCATAACCCGCAGATCGAAATCGCCGCCGAGTTCTCGGGTCTTTGCCCGCACCCGCTGGAGTGACTCGCGCGAAGGTTCGGCAGCATAGGCTTCGATCAAAGTGGTGTTGAGGCGTGGCAGTTCACGCCGTGCCGGGTAGAGTTCTCCGGACAGATAGACCAGCACCGCCTTGCCCCGCGCTTCCGTTTCTTCCTCAATAATTTGCCGTACCCGTTGTTCGTGTTCCAGATTGCGACAAGAAAACAGCAGGCACACGACAATCGCCTCTACATCCTGATCCAGCAGGGCGGTGACGGCTTCGTGCACTTCGTTTTCGTAAAGGGCTATCGCCTCCTTGCCAAACTGGTCGATGCGGCCACGGACGCCAAAGATACGGTCCCGGGGCACCAGGGGCAGATTGTGATGATGGGTGGTGACGTGGACCCGATCGGCGTAGGAGTAGCCCAGGTAGGTCTGCACGGCACGCTCCATCCGCAGGCAGTCCTCCATGCCGGCGGTAACGATCAGCCCGACACGCCTTCCCTTGCGCTCGAGCAGACGGTTGAGCATTGCCGTGCCGGAGAAAATGCCGGTTACTATGGCCGGGAAGCCCTGTTCCGGGCTGAGTCCCCAGTAAGCCAGCCCATCCACAGCCGAATTGAAGAACCCAATGGATTCATCCTCAGGGGTGGACTGGGCCTTGCCGACCACGAATGAACCGTCGCCCGCGATCAGAAAAGTGTCCGTCATGGTCCCGCCGGCGTCGATGCCCAGTATTCTGGGCAGCTGTGTTTGTGCTATTGCCATCTGTTTTACTTCTCCCTGTGTGGGCGTGTATTCGGGGTGGACTCGAGCCGCAGTAAAGAATCGATTACATGTTCGGCAAGGCGCTCGGGATCGCCGGAAAGTTCCGCCGGTGATATCACCATGTGAATCAACACATGGGCCACGCCGTTAAGCGCGAGTGCTGCTTCGAATGGGGTCAGTTCCTCGAGAACTTCCTCACGGGCTTCAATATCGTCCACGATGATTTTGGCGAGCTTTTTTTCCAATTTGATGAAGCGCGACCATATATCGTCGCGCAGAGTTCCGCTCCACTCCAGCCATATGCGTGCGTATTCCGGCTCGTTGCGGGCAATGTGGATGAATCCGCGAGCGTGCTCCTGCATTGCTTCTCGTACCGGGCTTTTCGACTGGTGTGAGTGGCGCGCCAGGGTCAGAAACTTTCGCTCGACCTGTCCCAGCACGGCATTGACCAGGGCCTCACGGGTGGGAAAATAGCGGAATACGCTGGGTACCGATATGCCCGCAATGTCTGCGACCTGGGTGTGGCCCACCCGACCTATTCCGTAGCGGGAGGTGGCGGTTACCGCGCAACTGAGCAACTGCGCACGTCGCTTGCCGCGCGGCAGCCTGGTGGTCGGTCCGCGACTCTGCCCGGAATCCTTGCCACCCGCACCCTTGGTCTTTGCTGCCGTGTTGTTCATCATTGTCGCCATGTCTTCTATCTTACTGATAAAAGTATCAGCTAATGTTGATAGTATTGTCAACAAGTAAAATAGGGTTGACACTACACTAGAGATAACCCTGACTGAAATCGTCATCCTGTCCGAAGCTCAGCCCCTATTTGTCTTTTTTGCACCTGACTTGCAATTTCAATTCCGGCACAATAAATATCACTGATACTTCCTTGGGAACATGGACGTTCCCCTGGGAGAATCTTTTCGCCTGTATGCAAAGATGCCCGGCACGTCGTTCCAAGAGGTCAATATCGCCATGGCGCTGGAATCTACTCAGCAGATAAACGAGCACACGCAAGCCGTGCAGTTGATTTTCCGCAAGCAAAAGGCATTTGCCCCTGGCCTCAGAAGCTCCACCGCCGAAGAAAGATTGGCCAGGCTGAAAAAACTCAGGGATGCCGTTCTGGAAAATCAGGTGGCAATGTGCGAAGCCGCCTATGCCGATTTCAACAAGACGCCGGCAGAAGTGGAGTTTGCCGAGATCTTTGCGGTGCTTTCGCAGGTCAACCATGCCATTGCCCACCTGCGCAAATGGATGAAGCCTGAACGGGTGCCCGTGGTTCGCTCCCTGCTGGGCACCCGCAGTCATATTCGTTATGAGCCCAAGGGGACCAGCCTGATTATTTCACCCTGGAACTACCCTTTTACGCTCAGTTTTGGTCCATTGGTGTCAGCACTCGCTGCGGGTAATACGGCCATCATCAAACCTTCGGAAATGACGCCGAATATGTCTGGCGTCATTCGCAGGATCATGGAAACCACTTTTGCACCCGAGGAGGTTGCCGTGGTTGAGGGCGGTATGGAGGCATCCACCGCCTTGCTGCAGTTACCCTTTGATCACATTTTCTTCACCGGCAGCCCGGCAGTGGGCAGAATTGTCATGGCAGCGGCGGCCAGGAACCTGACGTCGGTCACGCTGGAGTTGGGTGGCAAGTCACCTACCATTGTCGACCGGACGGCCAATATTAAAAAGGCGGCCCGCAACCTGGTGTGGAGCAAGTTTATCAACAATGGCCAGACCTGTATCAGCCCTGATCACGTTTATGTCCACGCAGACGTCATGGATGACTTTTGTGCTGCGGTACAAGCGCGTGTGCAGCATAGTTATGGTCAAACCATCCAGGCGCAGGCTGCCAACCCGGATTATTGCCGTATCGTCAATCAGAAGCACTACGCGCGCTTGAGTAATTTGCTTGATGAGACCGTCAAGGGTGGTGCTGAGCTGGTGTTTGGTGGTGAGACTTCCGCCGCAGACCGGTTCATCGCGCCCACGCTGCTGCGCAATGTGCACAATGACTCGGCCATCATGCAGGAGGAGATTTTTGGCCCGATTATGCCGGTGATGGCCTTCACTGACCCTCAGCGTGTGCTGGCTGAAATTAACGCCCGCCCAAAGCCATTGGCGCTTTATATCTTTTCCGGAGACAAGAAATTTATCAAGCAGATCATCGACAACACGTCGGCAGGCGGTACCTGCATCAATACCAGCCTGGTACATTTTCTGCAGGAAAATCTTCCGTTTGGCGGCGTCAATGACTCCGGCATTGGCAAGGCGCATGGCGTCTATGGATTTAAAGCCTTTTCCAACGAACGGGCGGTGGTGCAGGATCGGTTCAGCATGGGACACCTGCTGTTCCCGCCGTACACGCCCAGAGTCCGTAAACTGATCAAGGTGGCGATGCGTTATCTGACTTGAGGCTGGATCATTGTCCCGGTTGTTGTCAGCGCAAGGAAATATGAACAG
Source organism: Oceanospirillales bacterium (assembly GCA_003233115.1). Taxonomy (GTDB): domain Bacteria; phylum Pseudomonadota; class Gammaproteobacteria; order Xanthomonadales; family SZUA-36; genus SZUA-36. The sequence goes on along the minus strand of QIKV01000098.1, from coordinate 19,692 downwards.
GTATCACAAAGAGGTCTGCCCAAATGCAACAAGAGTTTGATTATGTCATCGTAGGAGCCGGCTCTGCCGGTTGTGTAATGGCTGCCCGGCTGTCGGAAGATAAAAATATCAGCGTTTGCCTGCTGGAAGCCGGCGGCAAGGACAGCAGTGTGTTCATCCACGCGCCCGTTGGGGTGGTGGCGATGATGCCCACCAAGCTCAACAATTGGGCCTTTGAAACAGTACCCCAGGCCGGCTTGAATGGCCGCAAGGGCTATCAACCCAGAGGCAAAGTCCTGGGCGGCAGTTCATCGACCAATGCCATGCTGTATGTGCGCGGCAACAAGTGGGATTATGATCATTGGGCTGCACTGGGCAACCCGGGCTGGAGTTACCAGGACGTCCTGCCTTTTTTCAAAAAAGCAGAACACAATGAACACTTCGACGATGAATATCATGGTCAGGATGGCCCGCTCAATGTATCCGATGCGAGCGACGCCAGTGAGCTAAACCTGCCTTTCCTGGCGGCATGTGAAGCGCTGGGCATCCCCAGAAATGACGATTACAACGGTGCCCGGCAGGAAGGCTGCTTTATGTATCAGCGTACGGTGGTCAACGGTGAACGTTGCAGTGCAGCCAAAGCCTATCTGACCCCGGTTCTTGACCGGCCTAACCTGAGCGTTGTCACCCATGCCTACACAGAAAAAATTCTGTTGGAAGGTAAAAAAGCAGTGGCGGTGCAATTTTCAGTCAAGGGCCAGCAGCAAACGGTCAAAGCCAAAAAAGAAATTATCCTCAGTGGCGGCGCGTTCGGTTCGCCACAGATTTTAATGTTGTCAGGCATCGGCCCGGCCGAGCATCTGCAGCAGCATGGTATTGGGGTGCTGCATGATTTACCGGGGGTAGGGCAAAACCTGCAAGACCACATTGACTACGTGCAAACCTACAAAGTCGCTGCCAGTGAGGAAACCTTTGGCGTCAGCCTGCGGGGCGGCAAAAATATACTGGGTGCGATGCGGCAATGGAAAAAGTCCAGGACAGGAAAAATTACCAGTACGCTGGCCGAATCAGGTGCATTTTTTAAATCGAATGACGCGCTTGAAGTCCCCGATGTACAACTGGTCTGGGTAGCAGCTATCGTTGATGACCACGCCAGAAAGTTGAATTTGGGGCATGGCATAAGTTGTCATACCACGGTGTTGCGTCCGCGCAGTATCGGTGAAGTAAAGTTGCACAGCAATAATCCTTTGGATCCACTGTGTATCGATCCCAAATTCCTGGATCGCGATGAAGACATGCAGGTATTGCTTGATGGCGCAGAGGTCATGCAGAAGATCCTCGAAAGTGAGTTCTATGATGAGGTGCGCGGCAAGATGCTGTACCCGGTCAAGCTGGGTGACAGAAAAGCACTGGAGCGGGATATTCGCAACCGCGCCGACACCCAGTACCACCCGGTCGGCACCTGTAAGATGGGCTCGCAAGACGACCCTGGGGCAGTGGTCGATGCCGAATTGAAAGTCTACGGGATTGAAGCATTGCGCGTTGTAGATGCCTCAATTATGCCCACGCTGGTGGGTGGCAACACCAACGCACCTACCATCATGATAGCTGAAAAGATGGCAGCGATGATCGGGGCCGCGCACTAGTCCCAGCCCAAAGGGAGTTCATCAGGAGCTTGCAGGGATTTTGCTCATGGCCCGTTCGGTCATTGCGGTGATGGTCAGGCTGGGGTTGACGCCGGGATTGGCCGGCACGGCTGAGCCGTCGCAAATCAGCATATTCTGGTAACCGAACACGTGGTGGTTCTTGTCGATAACACCGCTATCGCTATTTTGACCAATGGTTGCGCCACCCAGGATATGTGCGGTGGAGGGGATATTGGCAACCGCTTCAAACACCATGCTTTGGGCGGTGCCGCCGGTTTTTTCTGCCAACCATGCAGCGGATTTATTGGCGATATCAATATAAGTTGGATTCGGCTTTGCCTGATCCTGAACTGTGACCAGCTTAACGCCTTTGGTAAAAAGCTTTCTTTTTGTTTTGAATGCAATGGCGTTGTCCAGACTTTGCATCACCAGTAAAATCACCGCACGTTTTGACCAGCCAAAGGGCACCAGCATTTTCAAAAACCGGAGTGGATGACGCAGAATATTACCCAGCCACATCAGTGGACGGGTAACGCTGGTTCCCTTGCCCGTTAACAGGGTGAAGTTGTAGCCCATGGCATCACCTTTCTCACCGTAGGTGACAAATTCAATATGGGTGTCTGCATCAACATAGATGCTGGCGCCAATGGCCACGGAGTTCCAGACAGGTATTGAATCGTCTGGTAGCGTCACCGCCAGAATAGACTCGCTGTTGGTGCGCACCAGTTGGCCCAATTGGTCACTGATATGCGGTAAGGACCCGCTGTGTTTGCACTGCGCCAGCAGCCGGTTGGTGCCCAATGCACCGGCGGACATCACCAAGCCCCTGGTGGTAAATACACGACGTCTTTTGTTCAGCCAGGCACCCGGGCGCTCGGTTGTGACGCGGTATCCATCGCTTCCGTCTGCTGCACCCAATGGTTGAATATCAACCACTTGTCGTTCGGCATGAATCTCGGTGCCTTGTTTCTCGGCAAACCACAGATAATTCTTCAACAGGGTATTTTTCGCACCTACCCGGCAACCGACCATACAGGCACCACAGCGGGTGCAACCGGTTCTTTTGGGCCCCTGACCATCGAAATAGGGGTCTTCGACTTCAACACCCTGTTCGCCAAAAAACACCGCGACCGGTGTGCGCTGGAAGGTGTCCCGGGTGCCAAAGTGACTGGCAATGTCTTGCAACAAACCGTCGCTGGGGTTTTCGTAAGGGACGATATTTACGCCGAGCATTTTTTCTGCCACGGCATAAAAAGGCTCCAGCGTGCTTTGCCAGTCTTCAAGATCAGCCCACTGCTCATTCTTGAAGTATTCCGGTTTGGCCCGGTAGAGGGTATTGGCATAAACCGTGCTGCCACCGCCTACGCCGGTACCACTGAGAATAAAAATATCTTTGAACAGGCTCATCCGCAGGATTCCGCGCAGCCCTAAAAAGGGTGCCCACAGGTAGCGGCGGATATCCCAGGCGCTGCTTGCGTAGTCCTCATCCTTAAAACGTCGTCCCGCTTCCAGAATGCCCACGCGATAGCCTTTTTCAGACAGGCGCAGTGCTGACACACTGCCGCCAAAGCCTGAGCCAACGATAAGCCAGTCGTAGTCGAAATCTGAGGTTTGTTTATTTGTCATCGCTTAATCTTTATTTAGTGCACGATCTGCTTGGCCCGATGGCTGCTGGGCGTTGAATCGGTCCATTTCTTGAAGGCCTGTCTGAAATTCCGTGCATCGCTGAAGCCGACGCGCTCGGCAATCTGGTCCATGCTCATGCTGGTTTCACGCAGGAATTTGATCGCCAGGTGTTTCCTGGTTTCGTTTAGAATTTGCTGGTAGGAGGTACCCTGGTCAGCGAGTCGTCGGCGCAGCGTGCGCGGGGTCATGTACAGGCGCCCGGCAATATCCTTTAAGGTCGGGAAATAGTTGGGCGTTAACAGCAGCAGGTCGCGGACATCTTTGGCCGGGCCGCTAATGCTTTCCATGTCCTGGACCATTGCCGTGCACAATTCAGTGCAAATCTGGAATGAAAGCGGGTCGGCGCTGGGTAACTTAAGTTCCAGGCTGTGCCGGCTGAAGTACATCCGGTTGCTGTCGGCGTTGAAGGTGACCGGGCATTTAAAGAACACCTCGTAACGGCTCTCGTGTTCGGGTGCAGGGAAAGCCATGCATACCTGTTCGAGCTTGAAAGCACCTTTACTAACCTCTGTGCTGGTCTTGCAAGAAAAGGCAAACCAGAAGTCAATAGCGGGTTGCAACAAGGGCCCCAGCAACAGGGAATCCTGCGCTTCAAAATATGCGTGGTCTGCTTCAATATCAAAGGATTTTTGCAACAGGGGTCCAGCCAGTTTAAGGTATTTGAAGGCTATATAAATGGCATCCAGAAGCGTATTACTACTCAACAATGCATACCCCCAGACACCAAAACTGCATACGGTGGCCTGATTGCCGGCCTGCAGGAAAATGGATGGGTCATCACAGCAATCAAGCAGATTCTGATAAACGATTAGTCTCTGCCGCATGGAGATGCGGGTTGCCGGATCCTCCAGTTGCTCAGCAAGGATGCTGGTGCCGACGAGAACGCTCGCTACCGCGATGTTTTGAGCCGCCGCCGCTTTTACCAGCAGGTTAACATCAAACGGCGCGTACAGTTTGTCATCCATGCTCTGGATGGCGATATTTTCAACCAGCGGGAGCCTGAATCTGGTCGGCGCAGTTTTTTCCAACATAAATCCTATGTGAAAAATGAACAGCTTAATTCTACTTGGGAGGAGTAGACTATAGCAAATTGGTAAAGTGAAATTTCTGAACCGGGTTGAAATTTCTGAACCGGGTCGAGTCTGCAAGCAGGTACAAATATCAGTATATCAGTATACACGTTTAGTTTGACCTTTAAGCACCTGTTTATGACCGAAGTAAACCTTGGTACTGGTACTGCTGGTGGTTATCCTTAAAGCAGGTTTCGGCACGAAATGCATTTGATCAACAGGAGTTAAAAATGCGCAACATACATCTGTCACAGCGAATTTCACTCATGCTCCTGGCCTTGTTTGTCACTGGCATGGTTCTCTCAACCAGCGTTGCAGCCAAAACCAGCAAGCCCAATATCCTCATCATCTGGGGCGACGATATCGGTATATTCAATATCAGCGCCTATAACGATGGGGTCATGGGCTACCGCACGCCGAACATTGACCGCATCGCCAAAGAAGGTATGCGGATGACCGACTACTATGGCGATCAGAGTTGTACTGCGGGCCGCTCGACGTTCATAACCGGCCAGTCTGGTCTGCGTACCGGTCTCACCAAGGTGGGCTTGCCGGGCGCAGAACTGGGCCTGCAGGACCGCGATGTGACCATCGCCCAGTTGTTGAAAGACAAGGGCTATGCCACCGGCCAGTTCGGCAAGAACCACCTCGGCGACAAGGATAAGTACCTGCCGACCAATCATGGCTTTGATGAATTTTTTGGCAATCTTTACCACCTCAACGCGGAAGAGGAACCGGAAGACGCGGACTACCCCAAGGCGCCGTGGTTTCGCAAGAAATTTGGGCCACGCGGGGTAATCCACTCCTATGCTGACGGCAGAATTGAAGATACCGGCCCGCTGACCCGCAAGCGCATGGAAACCGTTGATGATGAGTTCCTGGCGGCAGGCCTGGACTTCATTGATCGTGCGCACGCAGCCGGCAAGCCATTTTTCGTATGGTTCAACGCAACCCACATGCATTTCCGTACCCATACCAAGCCATCTGATATCGGCCGTTCCGGGGAGGGGCCGTACAACGATGCCATGATGGGGCATGACGACCTGGTCGGGAAATTGCTGGACAAGCTGGACGAGTTGGGCATTGCCGACAATACCATTGTGATGTATTCCACGGATAACGGGCCGCACTACAATACCTGGCCCGATGGCGCCATCACCCCTTATCGCAGCGAAAAGAACAGCAACTGGGAAGGTGCATACCGCGTTCCCGCCCTGTTCCGCTGGCCCGGCAAGATTCCCGCCGGCGTGATTTCAAACGAGATCATGTCGACCCTGGATATGTTGCCGACCCTGCTGGCCGCAGCGGGCGAACCGGACATTGTCAACAAGCTTAAAAAGGGCTATACGGCCGGCGGTACAAAATTCCGCGTACACCTGGACGGTTACAACTTCCTGCCGTACTGGACCGGGAAAACCAAAACCGGACCACGAAAGGTTTTTCATTACCTGGACGATGAGGGCATGCCGGTTGGTGTGCGGGTAGGTGACTGGAAAATCGTTTATGCTGAACAGCGCGGAAAAACCATGGCTTTGTGGGCCGAGCCTGAGGTCGTGCTCAGACTGCCCAAGATTTTCAACCTCCGGCGCGACCCCTTTGAACGTGCTGACCACAATTCCAACACCTACTGGGACTGGATGATCAGCAAGGCGCCCTGGGTTTACATGGGCCTGGCTCAAACGGCAACATTCCTGCAGACATTCGCCGAATTCCCACCCAGCCAGAAACCTGATTCATGGTCGATCGACAAATTGACGGAGCGTTATCTGAAGACCTCGGAAGAAGCTTCGAAGTAACACTTGCATGCAGGGAAATATATGATGACAGCCCAAGTTTCAACGGCCAGGGGGCGCCAGGTTTCCGGCCGTTCGGCCTTAGCCGACTGGCAGCGGTCGCTGCAGGACACGGTGTTTTCACCGCAGAGTGATTTTGCACACAGTGTCCGTTTTCATATCGAAAAGCATAACCTGCCTGCCTCGCTGCTACCGTTACTGGATGCTGTGGGGGCCATGGTCGCAGCGACTCTTGAGCCCCTCGCGGGTGCCAATGACGAGCGCCTGAATTTGCCGCGCCTTGAACATTACGACGGCGTCGGCGACTGGCAGCAGGAGGTTGTCCACCATCCCCTGTATGCGGATTGTGGCGATCTGATCTACGGTACCGGACTGATGGGTGATCTGGCCAACGGCGAGTTCACTTCCGCCCTGGCCAAGTCTTTTCTGCTCTGCCACGCCGGTGAAGCGGGGCACAACTGCCCGGTGGCATGCAGTGCCGGCATTGTGCGTATCCTGCAACAGGCAGAACTTGAAGAAGCGCCAGAGTTGGCGTCTGCGTGGCTGGAAAAATTGGTGGTACCCTCCTACCGTGAAAATTTCACCGGTGCGCAATTTGTTACCGAGGTCCAGGGGGGTTCGGATGTGGGACAGAACGATACACTGGCGCAACAGGATGAAGCAGGGCATTGGCGTATCTACGGCGAAAAGTGGTTTTGCTCCAATGCCAATGCCGACCTGATCCTGATGACAGCGCGGGTTAAGGCCGAAGTTGAGGGTACGGCAGGGGTTTCCCTGTTCCTGGTTCCTGCGGTGCTGGATGACGGCAGCCAGAATAACTATCGCATCCGCAGACTGAAAGAAAAGATGGGCACCCGCAGTATGGCGTCGGGTGAGATCGATTTTGATGGTGCACGCGCTTTCGCGGTCGGTCACCCTGATGAGCCCAAGACGGGCTTCAAGCTATTGATGGAACACGTGCTGCACCTGTCACGCATCCTGAACGGTTTTGCTGCAACCGGCGCGGCGCACCGCGCTTTCCAGGTAGCGCGTTCTTACGCTCTGCACCGCGAAGCCTTCGGCCAGGCGATCGCGAACTACCCCCTGGTGCAGTTGAATCTCGCCGCTGTGCGTGCCGAGAATGCCGCCCTGCTGGCCAGCATCATGCGCACCGGCGTACTGCAGCAGCAGGCCGATGCCGAGGGTGCGGGGGCGGACGACCCCCGCCGTCTGCTGTTACGCGGGCGGGTCAATATCAGCAAATACATGACATCGAAATATTCGGTTGAGCACATTCATCACTGTATTGACGTGCTCGCCGGAAACGGCACCATTGAGACCTTTTCGCCGCTGCCGCGATTACTGCGGGACTCCATCGTCTTTGAGAATTGGGAAGGCACCCACAACACACTGTTCATGCAGATGTTGCGGGATATTTTGCGTTACCGGATTGATGCAGTCCTGCTGGCTGATCTTGAAGCGGGCCTGGCGCGGGTGTCCGCACGGATCGAGGACGCAGATACCGCTGACAAACTGGCGCAGGCGCTTGCCACGTGCAAAGACCAGAGTGCCTTGTTACGCAAGTCAGACAGCGCTGAACAGACCTTGATCGTGGCCGATTGGGTCAGGGATACGGGTTGGCTGGATGCGATCATTGCACTGGTTGACGAGGGCATTCACCAGCGTGACGCTGAAGACAGCACGCACAAACTGGTCATGGCAAAGTGGTTGATTGACCGGCATCAGCCCCGGCTGGTACGTTATCAGGAGCAATTGCCGGTCATTCAGGACCTGGTCCTGGGTGATTCCTAGAGCAGGTTCAGAACGGATTCGGCAGAACTGACCCGGAACTCGCCGGGTGCTTCCACCTGTAACTGGGTGATCACGCCATCATCTGCCACCAGCGCAAATCGCTGCGAGCGTTTACCCATGCCGAAGGCGGAGGCATCCATCGTCAGCCCCATTGCCGCAGCGAACTCGCCGTTGCCATCGGCCAGCATATCGATACCGTCAGCATTTGCGCTATTGCCCCAGGCGTGCATGACAAATACGTCGTTCACTGCCATGCAGGCGATGGCATCGATACCCTTGCCGGAAAATTCAGCGGTGCGCGCGACGAATCCCGGCAGGTGCTGCGCGGTGCAGGTCGGTGTAAATGCACCGGGTACTGAAAACAGGACGACTTTGCGGCCGGCAAAATAATCTGCAGTAGCAACGGGTTGCGGGCCCTGATCTGACATTCGGGTCAGAACTGAATCAGGAATACGGTCTCCAACGTTGATGCTCATGCTCAATCCTCAAGAATAAAATGTTTATTTCAGGCCGCGACTGCGTCTGTTATGGCGCCCAGTAATATATCCGGGTTGATTGGCTTGGTGACAAATCCGATGGCACCCTGGCGCATGCCCCATACACGGTCTGACTCGCCGTCCTTGGAACTGACAAATATGACCGGGATACTATGTGTTTGCTGGTCCCGTGATAACTTGCGGGTGGCCTGGAAACCACTCATGCCGGGCATGATAATATCCATCAGAATGACGTCGGGTTGTTCCTCGCGGGCAATTTCGAGCGCCTGGTCGCCATTCTCTGCAACCAGGGTTTCGTGCCCCCATTGTTCTACCAGCGTTTGCAAGGCAAAAACCTGGGTGGGGGAGTCATCTACGATAAGAACTCTTGCCATTAATACGCATCCGTCTTTGCTGTTTGGTACCCCAAGCGCCAATTATGCACCAATTTTGCCGGGAAATGCATCAATCCAACCAATTAATCTCAATGGCCACTCAGGCAAGGCTGACCACGATACGGCCCAGCGAGTCCCCGCCAATCAATGTAGCGAAAGCCCCGGCCAGCGTGTCGAGGTCAACCTCGGTTCGGATGATCTGGTCCAGGTGTCGTGGTCGCCACTCGTTGGCCAGGCGGTCCCACAGGGTTCGCCGGATGTCATAGGGTGCGTTGTTGGAGCTGATTCCGAGCAGGCTGACACCCCGCAGTATCATCGGCAGATTGGTCGCATGCAAGCCGATGCCGCCGGCCATGCCGCACACGGCAATGTTGCCCCACAGGTCAATGACACGGGAGATTCCAGCCAGCATATCGCCACCTACATTGTCAATACAACCGGCCCAGCGCACGGATTCCATGGGCTTTTGCCCCCAGTGCAGGTCGTGGCGCGATATGCACTGGCGCGCACCCAGTTCCTCAAGGTAATCAAATTGCTCCACCTTGCCGGTGATGGCATGCACTTCGTAACCGGCCCGCGTCAGGATGTCGATGGCGAAACTGCCGACACCACCGGTGGCACCGGTAATCACAACAGGACCGTCCGCCGGTGTCTGGCCAAGGGCCTCCATACGATAAAGGGATAGTGCGGCAGTAAAGCCTGCGGTGCCGATACCCATGGCTTCGCGGGTGGTTAAACCGGCCGGCAGCGGCACGATGCTGTTGCTGTCAAGGCGCAGGTATTGGCTGTAACCGCCATCGCGTGTTTCAGACTGGCTGCAGCCGGTCACCAGAACCTTGTCTCCGGGTGAAAAACGCTCGCAGTCCGAAGCAATCACTTCACCGGCAACATCAATGCCGCCAACCAGTGGAAATGATTTAAGAATCCGGCCTTCACCGGTGGCCGCCAGCGCGTCCTTGTAATTGATGCCTGACCATTCGCCGCGAACCGTGACATCACCTTCGCTGAGGTCTTCGATACGGATGTCCTCAATAGCGCAGCGGTAGCCCTCGGCATCGTTGTGAATGCGAAATGCCATGAATGTGTCGGGTATGCCGGTCATTTCGTTACCTGTCATTTCGTTAGTTGCCCCTGTGAATCGCCCGCTTGTCGACGTGCAACGCAGCCTCGTGGATGGCCTCCGACAAGGTCGGGTGGGCGTGCACGATACGCGCCAGGTCTTCAGCAGCGCCATGGAATTCCATCGTCACAACACATTCTGCGATGAGTTCAGATGCGGCCGGGCCGACGATGTGCACACCGAGGATTTCATCGGTATCCGTAGCGGCCAGAATTTTCACCAGGCCGGCAGCATTGCCCATGGCAAGACCACGGCCGGTTGCTGCAAACGGGAAAGACCCGGATCGGTAGTCAACGCCCTGTTCCTTCAGTTGCTGTTCTGTTTTACCCACCCAGGCGATTTCCGGATCGGTATAGATGACCCAGGGCACGGTATCGAAGTGGATATGCGCAGCTTTGCCGGCCACTAACTCGGCCACTGCTATACCTTCTTCAGAGGCTTTGTGGGCCAACATCGGGCCACGCACGCAATCACCAATGGCCCAGACACCGGTTGCAGTGGTTTGTGACTTTTCATTCACATCAATCTGGCCGCGTTCGTTTAACGCCACGCCGCTGTCTTCAGCGAGCAGGCCTTCGGTGTAGGGTTTCCTGCCTACAGCTACCAACAGGCGGTTGAAGCTGATTTCGCTTTCACCCTCTTTATCCTGCAGCGTTACCCTGACCTCAGCATCTGCGACGCTGGCTGATTTGACCAGTGTCCCGAGGCGGATATCCAGGCCCTGTCTTTTAAACAGGCGCCCGGCCTGTTTGGATATATCCTGATCAGCGGCCGGCAGGAATGTCGGCAGGGCTTCGAGCAGCGTCACTTCAGAGCCAAGCCGTTGCCAGACTGAACCCAGTTCCAGGCCGATGACACCGGCACCTATTACACCGAGGCGTCGCGGCACTTCGGTCAGATCCAGTGCACCGGCGTTGTCGATAATGTATTCATCGTCGTATTCGACATTGGCAATGGCGATCGGTACTGAGCCGGCGGCCAGGATGATGTTGTCCGCTTCCAGCAGCAGGGAGTCTTCTCCCGCGTGTGGTGTGAACGCAACCCTGCGGTCGGCCAGCAGGCGGCCACGCCCATGCAACTGCTTGACCTTGTTGGCCTTGAACAATTGTGCAACACCACCGGTGAGTTTGCTGACCACGTTGTCTTTGCGCGCCAGCATGGTTGCGATATCCATGCTGGCGTCAGCGACGCTGATGCCGTGCGCCGCATACTCGTGTTGCAGCTGGTAGTAGTGTTTGGAACTGTCCAGCAAGGCCTTGGACGGTATGCAACCGACGTTCAGGCAGGTGCCGCCCAGCGCGGCCTTGCCATCTTTGCCGGTGGTCATGTCGATGCAGGCGGTGCTGAGGCCCAGTTGTGCGGCCCTGATCGCGGCCACATAGCCTCCCGGGCCACCGCCGATTACGATTACATCAAATTTTTCTGCCATGCCATTGTCTGTCATGTGGGTTTCCTGATAGGGGTCAGTCAGAGACCGAGCAGCAAGCGCGCCGGGTCTTCAAGTGCTTCTTTAACCGCGACCAGGAACAACACCGCTTCCTTGCCGTCAATAATGCGATGGTCGTAACTCAGCGCGATAAACATCATCGGCCGGGCGAGTATTTTACCTTCCACCACCACCGGGCGGTCCTTGATGGCATGCATGCCGAGGATCGCACTCTGTGGCGGGTTCAACAGGGGCGTTGACAGCAGCGAGCCGAAGGTGCCGCCATTGGTAATGGTGAAAGTTCCGCCCTGCAGGTCTTCCAGCGCAATCCTGCCATCGCGTGCCTTGCCGGCAAATTCACGAATGGCGCGTTCAGCGTCGGCCAGTGACAGGTGCTGGGCATTCCTCAGTATCGGCACCATCAGGCCGCGCTCAGTGGAGACCGCGATGCCAATGTCCTGAAAACCGTGGTAAACAATTTCATTTCCCTCCAGTGAAGCATTGACGATGGGGTATTTACGCAAGGCATCGCAGACGGCTTGTACAAAAAAGGACATCAACCCGAGTTTGACGTCATGCTCCTGCTGGAATGCATCCTTATACTTCCTGCGCAGGTCCATGACGGCTTTGAGGTCCACCTCGTTGAAAGAGGTCAGAATCGCTGCGGTGTTTTGTGCCTGTTTCATGCGCTCGGCAACGCGGGAGCGCAAGCGGGTCATTTTGATGCGTTCCTCAGGGCGTGGCCCTGCGGGAGCACCCTGGCGCACATAATGGATCACATCGCCCTTGGTAATGCGCCCGCCCCGGCCGCTGCCTGCCAGCCTGCTGACATCCGCGCCTGCTTCTTCGGCAACGCGCCGGGCAGCGGGGCTGAGTTTTTCAGTTTGCGCGGCGGGTGCAGAGACTGCAGCGGGGGCTGCGCCCGCCGGTGCCGCTGCTTCAGCGGTTGATCGGCCGGTGGTTTCATCTGCTGATTCCGGGGCATCCGCGACCGCGCCTTCTTCAATGACAGCAAGCAATTCACCACTGGTGACGGTTGCGCCCGTGTCGCAGACGATTTTCCCGATCACGCCGTCGACCGGGGAGGGCACTTCCAGCACGACCTTGTCGGTTTCGAGGTCAACGAGATTTTCGTCCCGGTAAATGCTCTCGCCGGGTTGCTTGTGCCACGCTGCGACCGTTGCATCGGCAACGGATTCGGGTAATATCGGCACCTTGACTTCTATGTTCATTGTCTTTCCATTTTATTGTTGCAGGCCGGCACCCATGCTGACTGCCTCGCTGACCAGGGCTTTTTGTTCTTGCATGTGGACGGAATGGTAACCCACTGCGGGCGAAGCCGAACTCGGCCGGCCGGTGTAATATAGCGTCTGGCCCGGGCGCATGGAAGCGAGCAGATTATGCCTGCTCTGGTACCAGGCACCCTGGTTCTGTGGTTCTTCCTGGCACCAGGCAACTTCGCTGCAATCCGGATAACGCTGCAACACCGCCGTTAGCTGCTGGTGCGGGATCGGATAGAGTTGCTCCACCCGTACCACCGCAATGTTCTGCTGCCCGCTGGCGGCGATTGCGTCGGCCAGATCATAGTAGACCTTACCCGCACAAAGTACGATGCGCTTGACCGCTGCCCTGTCAGCCACTCGCTGGTCGTCGATGACGAGCTGGTAGCCACCGCTGGCGAGTTCATCCAGCGTGGAGGTAGAGGCCTTGTGCCGGAGCAGGCTTTTGGGCGTCATGACAATCAGCGGTTTGCGTGTCGGCATCAGAATTTGCCGGCGCAGCAGGTGGAACATCTGTGCGGGCGTTGAAGGTATGCAGACCTGGATATTGTCGTTGGAGCACATTTGCATGAAGCGCTCCAGCCGGGCACTGGAATGCTCCGGACCCTGGCCTTCATAGCCGTGCGGAAGCAGCATCACCAGTCCGCACAGGCGCCCCCACTTGGCTTCACCGGAGGTCAGGAACTGGTCAATGACAACCTGGGCGCCATTGGCGAAATCGCCGAATTGTGCTTCCCAGATCACCAGCGTTCCAGGCGCTGCGGTAGCATAACCATATTCGAAACCGGTGACGGCCTCTTCCGAGAGGAGCGAGTCGACTATGTCGACCTGGGCCTGCGGGTTGATCTCCATAAGCGGCGTCAGTACAGCGCCATCGACCTGGTTATGCAGTACGGCGTGACGGTGGAAGAAAGTGCCACGGCTGGAATCCTGGCCAACCAGGCGCAAATTAACACCGGCCTTGATCAGGCTTGCATAGGCTACTGTTTCACAAAAGCCCCAGTCCAGGCGCAACTCATTGCGGGCCATTTTCTGCCGGTCCTGGATAATCTTTGCGACCCTGGGGTGCAGCTCAAAACCATCCGGAAGGCGGGTCATCCGGGTTGCCAGGGCGGCTATTTCTGAGCTGTTTACGCCGGTCTCCACCACGCTGTTGCTCAAGTCAAGGCCACGTTCGAAACTGTGCCAGTCGGCCGCGTGCTCGTTGCTGCGCGGATGGGCTTCGACATCTGCGACCTGCTCACCTGCATCGAGACAGCGGCGATATTCATCCATCAGTTGCTGCGCCAGGCCGGGCTCAATGATGTTGCGGCTCAACAGGTCTGCGGCATATTTTTGCCGGGTGCTTTGCAGGCCACGGATGATCTTGTACATCAACGGCTGCGTCGCGGCCGGTTCATCCGCCTCGTTGTGGCCATGTTTGCGGTAACACACCAGATCGATGACCACATCACGTTTGAATTGGCGGCGAAAATCGCAGGCGATTTTCATCACGTGGTGCACCGCTTCGGGGTCATCGGCATTGATGTGAAAAATCGGCGCATGCACCATTTTGGCAATGGCGGTGCAATACAGGGTAGAGCGTGTGTCTTCAAGTTTGCTGGTGGTAAAGCCGATCTGGTTATTGATGATGATATGCAGGGTGCCGCCCACTGCGAAACCACGCACCTCGGACATCTGGAACAACTCCATGACCACGCCCTGGCCGGAGAAAGCGGCATCACCGTGAATCAGGATGGGCATGACCTTGTCGTGGCTGTGGTCGCCCCGCCTGACCTGGCGGGCGCGGGCAGAGCCCAGCACCACCGGGTCGACAATTTCGAGGTGTGACGGGTTAAATGCCAGCGCCATGTGGACTTCTCCGCCCGGCGTCTGGATGTCGGAGGCGAAACCCAGGTGGTATTTGACGTCGCCCGGGCGGTTCGGGTTATTGTCACCATGCTTGCCTTCGAACTCATCAAACAGCATCGAGGGTGACTTGCCGAGGATATTGACCAGCACGTTCAGACGCCCGCGGTGGGCCATGCCCATGACGACTTCTTCCACGCCGCCGGCACCGGCGTAAAGTATGGTTTCGTGCAGCAGTGGAATCAGGCTGTCGCCGCCTTCCAGCGAGAAGCGCTTTTGCCCCACGTAACGCGTATGCAGGTATTTTTCCAGGCCCTCAGCAGCGGTCAGCATTTGCAGGATACGCAGTCGTTCGTCATTATCGACACTGTAAAAACCCTGTGAACCTTCAAGCCTTTGTCGCAGCCAGTCCCGTTTGGCGGTATCGACGATATGCATGTATTCAATGCCGATGCTGTTGCAATAAACACGCTGACACAGGGCCAGTATATCGGCCAGCTTCATGCGACCGGTTACGGCCAGCGAACCGGTGTCGAATTCGTGCTCAAGATCCGAACTGTCGAGGTCGTGAAAAGCCAGTTCCAGATCTGCAACCGGCGCATGGTGGGCCCTGCCGAGTGGGTCAAGTTTGGCTATTTCATGTCCGCGGATGCGGTAGGAATTGACCAGTCGTGACACACCTGCCTGTTTGTGGTCGGTGAATTCAATATTGCCCGGGACCGCAGAGTTATTTCCATGCCTGAGTTGCCGAAAGCGTTCCCCGACATTCAAATGACCTGCTTCCGATGCATCGGAAGCAGGCAGCGAGTCAAAATAATGACACCACTGTTCCGGCACGCCCGCCGGGTCTTCCAGCCAGGCTTCATACCAGGCTTCAATATAGGGCGCATTCCCGCCATAAAGATGCGAGGTCTGGTATAACTGCTCGAGGGTTGAGCTCACGAATTGAATGCCAGTGCCGCGGTCATCAATCATCACCTGTCAGCCCCTTGCGGGCCATTTCTGCGGCATTGCCGGTGTAGCCGGCGGGCGTCAGATCCAGCAACTGCTGTTTGGCTCCGGCAGGAATGTCCAGGGTTGCGACAAACTCAGCCAGCACTGTTGCACTGATGGCATTGCCGCGGGTCAGCGCCTTGAGCTGCTCGTAGGGTTTTTCGAGACCATGTAAACGCATTACCGTTTGGATGGGCTCGGCCAGAACCTCCCAACTGGCATCGAGATCAGCAGCCATTTTTGCCTCATTGACCTGCAGTTTGCCCAGGCCCTTGAGCAGGGAGGCATAGGCAATGACCGCGTGACCGGCAGCGGTGCCGATGGTCCTGAGCACGGTTGAATCAGTCAGGTCCCGTTGCCAGCGTGACACGGGGAGCTTGTCTGCAAGGTGGCCCAGCAGGGCATTGGCGACACCCAGGTTGCCCTCGGCATTTTCGAAATCGATCGGATTGACCTTGTGCGGCATGGTCGATGAACCCACTTCGCCGGCAATGGTTTGCTGGGTGAAGTAGCCGATAGAGATGTAAGCCCAGATGTCGCGGCAGAGATCGATTAATACGGTGTTGTAACGGCTCAGCGTGTGGAAACTTTCCGCCAGCCAGTCATGTGGTTCAATCTGTGTCGTCCACGGGTTCCATACCAGTCCCAGCGATTCGACGAAGCGGCACGCAAATTCCGGCCAGTCAACCCCGGGGCAGGCCACCAGGTGGGCATTGAAATTGCCGACTGCACCGTTAATTTTACCCAGTATGGGTTGCTTCTCAAACAGGTCGGCCTGGCGTTGCAGGCGTGCGGCCACATTGCCGAGCTCTTTTCCCAGCGTGGTGGGGGAGGCCGTTTGCCCGTGTGTGCGCGACAGCATGGGCAGGCCGGCATAGGCGCCGGCCATGTCTGTGAGTATTCCGGCCAGGTCGGCGAACGCCGGCAGCAGGACCTGCTGGCGCGCCGCTGCCATCATTAACCCGTAAGCAAGATTATTGATGTCCTCTGAAGTGCAGGCGAAGTGCAGGAATTCAGACAGGCGTGCAAGTTCTTCATGCTGGGCGAAACATTCTTTCAGGTAATACTCGACCGCTTTGACGTCGTGGTTGGTGGTGGCTTCAATCGCCTTCACCCGTGCCGCTCCTGCGAGCGAGAAATTATCCAGCAGGTTTTCAAGCCAGGCGTTGGCGGATTCACTGAGTGCGCCCACCTGCGGGATGGCAGCGCAGCCGGCCAGTGCCTGGAACCAGCGCACCTCCACAATAACGCGGAAACGGATCAGGCCGTATTCGCTGAATATTTCACGCAGGCCGGCCGTGCGTCCGGCGTAACGCCCGTCGACAGATGAAACAGCAGTCAGGGAAGAAAGTTGCATGCTTTTTTTAGCTCTGATTTCGGCTGCGCCATGATACCACTGACATCGCCGTGAGCCTATAATACAAGCTTGGATTTTCAATGGAGTTAAGGCAATGACTGAGACCCGCACTGAACGGGACACGATGGGTGAATTACAGGTACCCGTGGAGGCTTTGTGGGGTGCACAGACGCAACGTGCGGTGGATAATTTTCCGGTCAGTGGCATGCGCATGCCGGCGGCCCTGATCCGTGCGCTGGGCCTGATCAAGTCTGCTGCCGCGCGCGTCAACAACGACCTGGGTCTGCTGGATGACGATATCGCGGCAGCGATCATAGCCGCAGCCGGTAAAGTTTCTGCCGGTGAGGTTGACGCGCATTTTCCGATCGATATTTTTCAGACCGGTTCGGGCACCAGCACCAATATGAATGCGAACGAGGTCATTGCCCACCTCGCCGGGCAGGCGGGTACCGACGTACACCCCAATGATCATGTCAACATGGGGCAAAGCTCCAACGACGTGATCCCGACGGCCATCCAGGTCAGCGCCTGCCTTGAGAGCAGCGCAGCACTGTTGCCGGCGTTGCGGCATTTGCAACAGGTGCTGGATAAAAAAGCAGATGAACTCAAGGACGTTGCGAAGACCGGTCGCACGCATTTGATGGATGCGATGCCGGTAACATTCGGCCAGGAGCTTGCCTGCTGGTCACAACAGATCCAATCGAATATCAGCCGTATTGA
Source organism: Oceanospirillales bacterium (assembly GCA_003233115.1). Classification (GTDB taxonomy): domain Bacteria; phylum Pseudomonadota; class Gammaproteobacteria; order Xanthomonadales; family SZUA-36; genus SZUA-36. The sequence continues at coordinate 2,112 of QIKV01000098.1, read as the reverse complement.
AAGCGCGCTGCAGCGGGTCAGGCAGTTGCCCCAGGGCGGCACCGCTGTGGGTACCGGCATAAATGCCCACCCTGGGTTTGGCCCCGGTGTTGCTGCTGCACTGACGGAATCCACCGGTTTTGGCTTTGCTTCTGCAGACAATTACTTTGAAGGCATCAGCTCCCAGGATGCTGCAGTGGAATTGTCCGGCCAACTCAAGACGCTGGCCTGCAGCCTGATGAAGATTGCCAACGACCTGCGCCTGATGAATTCCGGGCCACTGGCCGGTATCGGTGAAATCGCCTTGCCGGCTCTGCAGCCCGGTTCGTCCATCATGCCCGGCAAGGTGAACCCGGTGATCCCGGAAGCAGTGTGTATGGTGTGTGCCCAGGTTATCGGCAATGACGCGACCGTTACCATCGGCGGTCAGGCTGGTAATTTCCAGCTCAATGTGATGCTGCCGGTGATTGCTCACAACCTGCTGCAAAGCATCGCGATACTGGCGAACGTCAGCCGTTTGCTGGCGGATTCCGCCATCAGCGGCTTTAGCGTCAATAGCGATGCGATCAATACTGCGCTGGAGCGTAACCCGATCCTGGTGACGGCACTTAACCCGGTGATTGGTTACGAGGTGGGTGCAGCCACAGCCAAGCAGGCTTACAGGGAGGGACGTCCGATCCGTGCGGTGGCTAAAGAAACCAGCGGACTCTCCGACGCTGAGCTGGAACGCCTGCTGGACCCGCTGGCGCTTACCAGGGGGGGTATCAGGGACTGAAGCAACTGCCCCCGGCGGATGCGTATGGCTGCAGCAGGCCGTTGGCCACGGCACTTCAATACGCTGATCTGCAGGTCGCCTTCATCCGCCGCAAGTTGCAGGCGTAACACAGCGGGGGACGGGCTACTTGCCGCAGCGGCATTACGGAACAGGAAAACTGTTTTTTGGCCGCTTTGTGCAGCCAGTTGCAGGCGCCGCAACTCACCGAAGGACAGGCGCTCAGGCCAGGCCAGCACCGCACCGCCGGGCATACCGTGCAGCACCTGTTCGCAGGCCCACAGCGATTCTTTTCTGTTCTGAGTCCGAACCAGCAATAAGTTATCCAGTACCAACCCGTGCTCATGCAGGGCAGGCGGGTAGGGTATCCACGGCGGGTCGACCATGATAATCCGGTGCTCCTGGCTGAGCCGTGCGAGTGCCGGTAATAACAGGCTGAACTCGCCACAGCCGGGGATGTCATGGATAAGCTCAGTGACCGCGCCCATTGGCCAGCCATGGCCGGGCAGGGCTGCATCCAGGGCGGCATAGCCGCTGGTCAGCGTCTGCATGCGATGTACGGCCTGCTTACCCCGCCATAACAGTTGCTGTGCGGTTAATGAGGCTATATCGGGCGTCACCGGGACTTGTTGCCACTTGTAAGGCGGGGCCGCACAACGCCCACACCGAGGCCTTCGATAACCAGTTCCTGCTTGCGCAAATCGACCTGGATGGGTTCGAAATCCGGGTTTTCCGGTAGCAGTCGGACCCTGTGCCCGTTACGTTCAAAGCGCTTGACGGTGACTTCATCATCCAGGCGCGCAACCACGATCTGCCCCTGGCGAGCCACCGGTGTGCGGTGCACGGCCAGCAGGTCGCCGTCAAGGATGCCGGCATCGCGCATGCTGTGGCCCTCAACCCGCAACAGGTAATGCGGGCGGGGGGAAAACAGCGCTGGATCCACACGGTACTCGTGCTCGATATTTTCCTGCGCCAGGATCGGGCTGCCGGCGGCTACCCGGCCGACCAGTGGCAGTGGCGCGTGGCGGCTTTTAGCGGTGGGCAAGCTGGATCGGGACAGCGCAGTCAGTGTGATGCCACGGGAGTGCCCGGCCTCGATCCGGATCATGCCTTTGCGCTCGAGCATGCGTAAATGGCTTTCCGCCGCATTGGGTGAGCGGAAGCCAAAGTGCTTCGATAACTCGTTTCTGGTAGGAGGAAAACCAATAGAATCAATATGATCAGAGATAAAGTTAAGAACTTCATTTTGACGTTTTGTTAGCGGTTTCCGGTTCATGACTGTACCTTTGGGTTTGATACTGTAAATATATACAGTACCTTGTGTTTATGCAACTGTTGGGCCAACCACATGGGTGGATGGA
>QIKV01000155.1 GCA_003233115.1 Oceanospirillales bacterium | reverse complement strand
CCGGCCATGTGTTCCGGTGAGTCATCATATTCGCCCAATTCATTGGGCAGGCCCGCGTTGGGGTGGACACTGACCGGGCATTCAGCAATTTGCGCTAACTCGCGCAACCATGGACGGAGTTCAGTTGCACCCAGTGCGCAGTTGAGACCGATGGCCAGGGGTCTGGCGTGCCGCACCGAGTGCCAGAAGGCGGCGACGGTTTGCCCGGACAGTGTGCGGCCGCTGGCGTCGGTAATCGTGCCCGAAATCATAACGGGTAGCCGGGAACCCGCCATGCTGAACGCATCATCAATGGCGATCAGTGCTGCTTTGCAATTGAGGGTATCAAAAATGGTTTCGACCATTAAAATATCACAGCCACCTGCAATCAGTCCGCCCGCAGCCTCAAGGTAGGATGCGCGTAATTCCTCAAAACTGATATTACGGAAGTCAGGCCGGTTCACATCCGGGGACAGGGAAGCCGTGCGGTTGGTCGGACCCAATGAGCCAACCACATAACGCTGTTTGCCCGGTGGTTCGCCGGGTGCTTGCGCAGCGCAGCGATCAACTTCGCGGCGTGCCAGTTGTGCAGCCGCGAAATTCAGTTCCCTGACCAGTGATTCCATACCGTAGTCGGCCTGGGAAATGCTGGTGCTGTTAAAAGTATTTGTTTCTATCAGGTCCGCGCCTGCTTGCAGAAAGCCCCGGTGAATAGCGGCGATCTTGTCGGCCTGGGTCAGGGTCAGCAGGTCATTGTTGCCCTGCAAAGGCAGCGGGTGGTCGCTGAACCGTTCGCCGCGGAAATCCGCTTCCCCAAGGTCAAGTGCCTGGATCATGGTTCCCATTGCACCGTCGAGCACCAGTATTTGCTGGCTCAGCAGGCGGCCAAGAGTCTCGACCAATTCAGGGTTTTTGTAAGGTTGGGAATACATGCTGGACTGTTAAGATCTGTTAACGCTTTTCTGCAATCAGCGTTAAGACTTCAAAATTCGGGGTTCGTTTTTCAATGACGGATAACTGGATATTCAGCGCTTGCAGGCCGGCATGGGTGCACAGTGTTCTTAACTGCGGTTCAGTGAAGCCGAGATTCAGGTGGTTGTAAGCCGCTACAGAGTTTTTGTGCCGGTGTTTTTGCAAAGTTACCGCCAGCAATCGGCCACCCGGGCGCAGCACCCGTTGTGTCTCTGAGAACACGACCTCGGGTTGGTTGGTGTAAGTCAGTGCGTGCATCAGCAGCAATGTGTCGAAGGAGGCGTCTTGGGCCGGCAGGTCGTGCATGTCACCCAGTTCAAAACTGACGTTTGCGTAATCGCTCAAACGTTTTTTGCCCGCATCAACAACCCTCTGGCTGATATCCAGGCACTTGATGCTGTGCGACCGGGGTGCCAGCAACTCGGCCAGTACGCCATCCCCCGAGGCCACATCCAGCACGTCACCAAGATCGAGCAACTGTACCATGGCGCGGGTAGTAGCCTCCCATGTCCGCCCCGGGGAATAGTGGCGCTCCATGTCGCCTGCCACGCTGTCGGCCCAGTTTGAGGGACCGCTGCGTGCATGCAAAACCTGCCTGATTCGTTCACTGTCCTGTTCAATCAGGGGGTCGGACGTATTGGCCCGCAATAGCTCCCACAAGGCAGCCAGGCTGCTGTCCGGAATTTGGCCGGCCATGCGGTAATACACGAACACACCTTCACGGCGGTCGCTGACCAGGCCCGCTTTTTTCAGTTTGGCCAGGTGGGTCGAAACCCGGGGTTGTGCAAGTTGCGTTATTGCCGCCAGTTCGGCCACGCTGAGTTCTTCCCGGTCAACCAGCATCAACAGGCGCAAACGGGTGCTGTCGGAAAGTAGCTTGAAATGCTGTGATGCGTGCTGCAAGTCCATATTTCTGTGTATATATCCTTCTATCGGGATTTAAAGATATATAAGAGGTTAACCAGTTGAGCCGGTTGGGTCAACAGGTTGCAGCGTTGAGTTTCTGCCGGGCGCGTTCGCAAGTTCTCCGGTCGCGGCTTGCGCTGCTCATAAAAGCATGTGTCCGGTCCGCAAAGTCTTTATAATTTCCGGGTAGCCCGGGTATAAATCCGGGGGGCGTTGTGATGCACTTTCACGCAAGCGTATTGTTGCGCTGCGGAAGCTTCAGAATGAACAGGGTGGGGAGAGCCAGTGCAAACCGGAAGTAACAAATCAAAGCAGTCCATACTTGAGCAGATCAAGGCAGTATTGACCCACCGGATGCCGGCCAGGGCTACCCGGCAGGCTGTGCTGTTTAGCGACATCTATTTCAAGTGGGTGCCTATGGCTGAGCTGAGCCAGGAAAAACCGGTCACGTTTGCCGCCATGGTGGCCCGGCAACTGGAGTTTTTACAGCAGCGCAGACGCGGTGAATCACTGATTCGCGTATTCAATCCGGAAAAAGAACGCGATGGATGGGAGTGCCGTCACACCATCGTCGAAATATCCAATGATGACATGCCGTTTTTGGTGGACACCGCCAATATGGTCATGCAGGAGCTAAACCTGGGTGTGCGCCTGATTGTTCATCCGGTATTGAATGTTGAGCGGGATGCAAATGGGAAGTTGAAGGCCTTTCACCCACAGGCCAACAAACGCTCTCAAGCTGAGTCGCTAATCCACATTCAATTCGAAAAGCAGACCACACCGGCGGTGCTGGCGTCGGTTGAATCCCACCTTGCATCACGCATACGCCTGGTCCGCACAACAGTCGAAGACTGGCGGCCCATGAAAGATAGCCTTGACGTCGCAATTGCAGAATTCGGTGAGAATGCACCGGGCTTAAGCAAGCGGGTGCGTTCGGAGTGCGTCAAGTTCCTGGAATGGATTGGAGACGATCATTTCATGTTTATTGGCGCACGCATGTACGATATTGTTGGCAACAGCAAAACCACCTCGCTGCAAGTGGTTGAAGGTACCGGGCTGGGCCTGCTGCGCGAAAATGGCAAGACCATAAAAAGCCGACCCATGGCTTCGCTCAGTGGTGAGGCGCGCTACAACCAGAACGCGCCGCTGATTATTACCAAGACCAATGCACGCTCGCCGATACACCGTAGCGGCTACATGGATTATATCGGCGTCTTGCGGTTTGATGGTGAAGGCAGGGTCATTGGTGAATACCGTTTTCTTGGCCTGTTTACCTCGCAGGCGTATTTGCAACAGGTCTCGGACGTGCCGCTACTGGCCATGAAGGTGCAGACGGTGCTGGACAACTCCGGCCTGAAAGAGAACCGGCATGCCTGGAAGTCATTGCTGCATATACTCGAGACTCTGCCGCGGGACGATGTGTTGCAAGCAAGCAGTACCGATTTACTGGCTATTGCGTCGGGTGTGCTTGATTTGCAGGAACGTCAAACAGTTCGCCTGTTTATTCGCAGGGAGCGTTTTGGACGGTTTTTCTCCTGCCTGGTCTACATACCCAGGGACTACTGGAATACGGAAAACCGGGAGAAAATCCAGCGTATCCTCAAACGGGCCCTGAAAGGGAACCGGCTGGATTACATGATTCAGCTTTCAGAGTCTGCGCTGGCACGCCTGCAGGTCATTGTCCGGCCCAAACCCGGCACCCAGCCGGAGCCTGATGTGCGTGCGCTTGAGAACAGGATTGTCAATGCACTGCGTTCCTGGAATGAAGATCTGACGATAACCCTGGTACAGAAACACGGGGAAGAAACCGGCTTGCAACTCGCCAGGAATATTGGCAATGCCTTCCCAGCGGCCTACATGGAGGATGTGTCACCCTGGGTTGCCGCATTTGATGTCGAAAAAATCGCCCTGCTCAAAAATGCAGATGATTTGCAGCTAAGCCTGTACCGGCCACGAGCCAGGGAAACCGGCATCATTCGCTTCAAAATATTCAAACGGGACAGGTCAATTCCACTGTCAGATGTTTTGCCAATGCTCGAAGATCTGGGCCTGCACATCGTCAGTGAGCGTCCGTACGAGCTGAAATTCGAAGACCGGGAGTCCGTCTGGGTGCAGGATTTTGACATGGTCTATGGCAATGGCATGGATCTGGATATTGAAGCAGTGCGCAAAAGCTTCCAGCGGGCATTTGAAAACACCTGGCGCGGGTTTACAGTCAGTGATGGTTTTAACAGCCTGATTCTTGCGTGTCAGCTTGACTGGCGGCAGGTCAAGGGTATGCGGGCCTATTGCAAGTACCTGTTGCAGACCGGCGTCACTTATTCGCAAACTTACATGGAAGAAACGCTGTCCCGGCACCCGTTAATGGCCCGCCTGCTGGTCGAGTTGTTCGATGCCATGTTCAACCCTGCGCGGGACGACGAGAGCGATTATCGAAAAGAGTTGGCGGGTAAAAACCTGCATCGGACACTGCATGGTCTTGCAACCATCAAACGAAGCCACGATAAAGTATTGCTCGAATTACTGGATAGTGTTGTTGCTGCGCGCCAAACAGACCGGGCAACCCAGGTTGCTACCATCAAGAAAGTTTTCCGGCTGGCCCTGGCCAGGGTTAGCAGCCTGGATGAAGACCGTATCCTGTTTTCTTTTTATGAAGTCATCAAGGGTACGCTGAGGACCAACTTCTATCAGCGGGCAGAAGATGGTGAACTGCTTGAATACATGAGCTTCAAGCTTGATTCTGCAAAAATGCCGCAATTACCCAAACCGTTGCCGTATAGAGAAATATGGGTGTTCTCATCCAATATGGAAGGTATCCACCTGCGTGGTGGCACGGTCGCCCGTGGTGGGCTGCGCTGGTCTGACCGCAAGGAGGATTTCAGAACTGAAGTGCTCGGCCTGATGAAGGCCCAGAACGTCAAGAATACGATCATTGTACCGGTCGGAGCCAAGGGTGGATTTGTTGTCAAGCATTTACCTCAGAATGGCAGTCGTGATGATGTAATGGCAGAGGTCATAAAGTGTTATAAGATATTTATCAATGGTTTACTGGATATAACAGATAATTTAGATGATAAGAAAATTATCCCGCCAACCGGGCTGATTCGATATGACGCAGACGATCCCTACCTGGTTGTAGCCGCTGATAAAGGCACCGCAACGTTTTCAGATACTGCCAACGCGATCGCACTCCAACGCGGGTTCTGGCTGGGCGATGCTTTCGCGTCCGGCGGATCGGTCGGCTATGACCACAAAGTCATGGCGATTACCGCCCGCGGTGCCTGGGAAGGTGTCAAGCGCCATTTCCGGGAAATGGGAAGGAATATCCAGAAGGAACCTTTCAGCGTACTGGGTATCGGTGATATGTCGGGTGACGTGTTTGGAAACGGCATGTTGTTATCCACCCGGATCCAGCTTAAAGCTGCGTTCAACCACATGCATATATTCCTCGACCCGAATCCGGATATCAGGGCGTCGTTCAAAGAACGCAGGCGCCTGTTCAAACTGCCGCGCTCTGGCTGGGATGATTACAACCGTAAGTTGATCTCAAAAGGTGGTGGCATTTTCTCGCGCCTGGAAAAGAGTATTCCGGTCAGCCGGGAAGTACGTGCGTGGCTGGAGATAGAAGACAGACACCTGGCTCCCAACGAGTTGATTCGCGCTTTGCTCAAGGCCAGGGTTGACCTGTTGTGGAATGGTGGAATCGGCACCTATGTCAAGTCCTCCCGCGAGACCAACGTCGAGGTAGGAGATGCGCAGAATAACTGGCTGCGTGTCAACGGCAAGGAGTTGCGCTGCAAAGTAGTGGGTGAGGGCGGCAACCTTGGCTTGACCCAGCTTGGGCGAATCGAATACGCGCAAGCCGGTGGCCGCATCAATACTGATTTCATCGACAACTCGGCCGGCGTGGATTGTTCTGATCACGAAGTCAATATCAAGATACTGCTAAACCAGGTCATGCGTGCCGGTCGTTTGAACGCTGCTAACAGGAATCAATTACTGGCAGAGATGACAGATGAAGTTGCAGCACTGGTATTGCGCAGTAACTACCTGCAATCACAAACCATTTCCATGATGGAACTCCTGACCGGCGAACGCCTGGGTGCCAAACAGCATTTCATTTCCGTACTGGAAAACGAGGGTTTGCTGGACCGCGAGCTGGAAAAGTTGCCCGATGATGAAGAATTGACACGGCGGCGTACCAGTGGCAAGGGCCTGTACCGGCCGGAACTTGCGGTTCTGTTGTCTTACAGCAAGATTATGCTGTACCGGCAATTACTGGATTCCGATGTACCGGAAGATCCGTGGCTGTCGTTGGAACTGCAGCGCTACTTCCCGCAACCACTGCAGGAGAAGTACAGTTCATACATGGATGGACACCGCCTGAAGCGTGAAATTATTGCCACCCAGGTGACCAACAGCATGGTCAACCGTATGGGCGCTTCATTTACATTGCGCATGCATGAGGATACCGGCGCAACCGCAGCGGAAGTGGCCAGGGCGTTTACCATCGCACGCGAGATTTTCCGCGCCCGGGATTTCTGGGCCCGCATTGAGTCGCTGGATAACAAGATTGATAGCAGTCTGCAGATCAGCGCCACCCTGGCAATGTGGAACCTGCTCCGTCAGGCAACCCGTTGGGTGCTTAACCAGCCTGGTCTCAAAACGGATATTCGTGCCAGTATTGAGCGCCTGGCTCCCGGCATGAAAGTGCTGGAGAAGAAAATACGGCGCTCGCTCAAGGCAACGGAAAAGGTTCAGGTGCACGAACGGGCCGAGCCTTTGCTGGCCGGAGGCATGCCAAAGGTACTGGCCAACCACGTGGCCAGTTTGCATTTGCTCTATCCCGCGCTGGATGTAGTTGAGACGGCCGCCACAAGACAGACAGACGTGCTGAGCGTGGCGACTGTCTTTTTTGGTTTGGGGGACAGGCTTTGTTTGAACTGGTTACGAACGAGCGTGGACAAACTACCTGTTGAAGGGCAATGGCATGCGCATGCACGCGGCAACCTGCGTGATGAATTGTATTCTCAGCATCGAAGACTGGTGGGGCGGGTGCTGGAGGCCTTTCCGGATGCAAAAGACCCGGTCGGCGACTGGATGGCTGCCAATGCCAAAGATGTGCAGCGCGTTTCTGCCATGATGAAGGACATGCATGACCTGGCATCGATGGATTACGCCACGGTATCTGTGGCTGTCCGCTCCCTCGCTCATTTGTTGCAGGCGACCGGTTGATCATGGCAGTGGCAGCGCCCCGTATCCACTTTGTGGCCAGTCAGGTAAAGCCCGCCGGGGAAGCAGCCGATGCCATGCGCGCGCGCTACGGGCAATGTCATTTGAGTGAAGCCGAGGTCATTGTTGCACTGGGTGGTGACGGATTCATGCTGCGTACCTTGCACCGGGTGATTGCCAGCAACCTGCCGGTGTTTGGAATGAAAATAGGCAACGTCGGGTTTCTGATGAACCGTTTCAGTGAAGATGATCTGCTGCCGCGGTTGGCTGCCGCGCGTGCAGTAACGCTGAACCCCCTGTGCATGGATGTGGAAACGGAGTCCGGTACATCGGCCCGTGCCATTGCGATCAATGAGATTTCATTGCTGCGACAGACCAATCAGGCCGCCCATATACGCGTCCTGATCAATGATGTTGTGAAGGTGGAGGAACTCGTATGTGATGGGGTATTACTCTCTACAGCAGCAGGCAGTACGGCCTATAATTTCTCTGTGCGTGGTCCGATTCTGCCATTGGGCACCGATGCCCTGGCGCTGACGCCGATCAGCCCGTTCCGCCCACGGCGCTGGAATGGAGCGATTCTGCCTGGTTCAGCGCGGGTTACGTTTGAAATTCTTGACCAATACAAGCGGTCTGTGAGTTCAACCGCTGATGCGCACGAGGTCCGGAATGTTACGCGGGTGGATGCCTATGAGGACAAGCATACCGAATTGAAACTATTGTTTGATCCGGCTCATTCACTCGAAGAGAGGATATTGAACGAACAGTTTCGCTGACCCGAACATCGCACGGGTAATGCGTGCAATATCCGGGCTAAAGTTTCTCAGGTTCTGAGAAGCAGCGTGTTAACCTGCAGGTATGAAGGACGACAACATTCATGAGCTACCCCTGCAACCGCTGGTTGTGGCGATTTCATCGCGCGCACTTTTCGATCTTGACGAAAGCCACGAGGTGTTTGAAACCAGAGGGCTTGAGGCCTATGCCGAATATCAGGTGGCGCGGGAGAATGAATTCCTGCAACCCGGTGTCGCCTTCCCGCTGGTCAGGAAGCTGCTGGCGCTAAATGGTGATGAGGTCAGCCACCAGGGTGTCGAAGTCATCCTGATGTCGCGCAACAGTGCGGATTCAGGTTTACGTATATTCAACAGCATCGAGCACCACGACCTCAACATCCAGCGTGCCGTATTTACCAACGGCGAAAGCCCGTTTCGCTACATGCAGGCACACGATACACAGTTGTTCCTGTCGGCCCATAACGACGATGTTCGTGAAACCCTGCAAGCCGGGTTTGCGGCCGCCTTGATTTTACCCGGCACACAGCACCGGCCAGACAGCGGCCAATTGCGAATTGCCTTTGATGGCGATGCTGTATTGTTCAGCGATGAAGCTGAACAGGTCTACCAGGCTGAAGGCCTGGAAGCGTTCGCACAGCAGGAAAAGCAGCAGGCCGGGACACCCTTGCGCGGGGGGCCCTTCAAACCCCTGCTGCAGGCTTTGCAGCGGATTCAGTCGGCTTACCCCATTGACAACAACCCCATCCGCACCGCGCTGGTGACCGCACGCTCAGCACCCGCCCACAAACGCGTTATCCTGACCCTGAGAGAGTGGGGCATCCGCATTGATGAGGCGCTGTTCCTCGGCGGCAAACCCAAAGGACCGTTCCTGGCAGCCTTCGGTGCCGATATTTTTTTCGATGACCAGCAAGCCCAGTGCGATTCAGCGCGTGAACACGTCGCCACCGGTCACGTCCCGTACGGTATCCGTAACCCGTAACCCGTAACCCGTAGGCAGGAGCAGCACCTTACAGGTTTGCACGGCGCATCATTCAACTTGATTCTATGCGTAGGTACTATCCGATCCGCAGCGACACGGGGGGTGTCCCCCCAGAGACACGCTGTAGATACATCCCTGTACGCTCGAAGCCGGCTTCCCTGCCGGCTACGGTCTCTGGGAGTACCCCCCCCATATCCCTGCTTAGCCTTGTGGATTCTTGTTGGGGAAGTACTTCGTATCATTGCTCAGGCCGGTGAATTCCTGGGTTTGGACGTGACTACAATCGTCGCACAATTTAGAATAGCCGATATCTGATCCTTTTATTGCTAACCATTTTCGGAGTACCCATGGCTAACCTGAATCCCACCGATTTATTCGATGTCCGCAGTCTGCTTTCTGAAGAGGAGCAGATGATCCAGGATACCGTTGCGCGTTTCGTTGATGAGCGGGCATTGCCCCTGATGGGAGCAGCCTTTGACCAGGCGCAGTTTCCAATGGAATTGATTCCGGAAATGGCTGACCTGGGTCTGTTGGGGTCAACCATTGAGGGTTATGGTTGCGCCGGCCTGAACGGGGTGTCCTATGGTCTGATCTGCCAGGAACTTGAACGCGGGGATGCGGGCTTGCGCAGTTTTGCCTCGGTGCAATCCAGCCTGTGCATGTATCCGATTTATGCCTACGGGTCTGAGGAGCAAAAACAACGGTGGTTACCGGATATGGCAGCGGGCAAGGTGATCGGCTGTTTTGGCCTGACCGAAGCACACGGGGGTTCTGATCCCGCCAGCATGAAAACACGCGCGAAACGCGACGGCGATGACTGGCTCATCAATGGCTCCAAGATGTGGATTACCAACGGTAATATCGCTGACATTGCCATCGTCTGGGCGCACACCGACGACGGCATCATGGGTTTTGTGCTGGAAAAAGACATGGCCGGCTTTGAGGCTCAGGAAATTCACGGCAAGATGTCGTTGCGGGCCTCGGTCACGTCCGGCTTGTTTTTTGACAACGTACGGGTGCCTGAAGCCAATCGCCTGCCGAAGGTGACCGGCCTGAAAGGGCCTTTGGGCTGTTTGACGCAGGCGCGTTACGGTATCACCTGGGGTCCCATCGGCTCTGCTATTGCCTGCTTGACCGAGGCTGTAGCCTATACCGCCGACCGCAAGCTGTTCGGGCGCCCACTGGCCGCCAACCAGTCCATCCAGATACGCCTGGCAGATATGGCCCGGCGCATCACCACCGCACAACTGCTTTCTCTGCAGCTTGGGCGCTTGAAGGATGCCGGCAGGATGGCACCGCAGCAGGTCAGTCTGGCGAAATGGAATAATGTCCGCATGGCGCTGGATATCGCCCGTGACTGCCGTGACATCCTCGGCGCGGCTGGTATCACGGTGGAGCATGCAGCGATTCGCCACATGCTGAACCTGGAGAGCGTGATTACCTATGAAGGGACAGAAACCGTCCATCAACTGGTGATCGGGCGGGAGTTGACGGGTATTAACGCGTTTTGATGACAATGGTGGGCATAAATGCCCACCCTACGAGAATCGCAGCACAGGGTGGACATTCTTGTCCACCCTTCATACGGCAGTCACTTGCTTAAAGAAGCTTCCCTGATTGCGCGGAATTCATTGCCCTTAAACCACTGCGGCCACGCTTTACTGTTGGCAAGCCGGTCGCCGATATTGAAGAACAGCTTCAGGTCTTCTACGGCGGCATCGACGTCCCAATCATCCTGGACTTCATCCGCTGGTGAGTGATAACGGTTCTTTACAAAGTCGGCATTGCGTTTGGTCACGTAGTCAGCACCATGGGTGCGGTCTACCGTCCCGCCTCTTGCATACAGTATTGGCACGCCTTTCTTGGCAAAATTGAAATGGTCTGAGCGGTAGTAAAAGCCCTTCTCCGGGGTGGCTTCGGGTGTCACGGTGCGGCCGAATTTACGGGCTTCTTCAGCCAATATGGTCTCCATTTCTGAACTGCCATAGCCGATCACAACCACGTCATTCATTTTGCCACGGAAATTCAAGCGATCCATGTTGATGCCGCCAACGGTCTTGTTTAAAGGGTAGGCCGGCTTGTCCGCATAGGCCTGCGAACCCAGCAGACCGGACTCTTCGGCGGTCACCGCCAGGAAGCCAACAGTGCGTTGCGGCGGGGATGGCAGGGCAGCAAATGCCTGGGCAATTTCCAGCAATCCGGCGGTTCCGCTGGCGTTGTCTTCGGCACCATTGAATATGAAGTCACCCACTTCACCTTCCTTATGGGGCGCCGTGCCGAGGTGATCCCAATGAGCCATGTAAATGAACAATTCATCCGGGCGCTCACTACCGGGCAGGACAGCTCCGATATTGAAGGACTCTGCACGCTGGATGGTATTACTGATATTGACGCTGGCTGACAAACCCAGGGAGTAGGGTTTTACCGGGGCTTTAGCCGCCTCTGCGGCGAATTGGTCAAGGTCCATACCGGCGAACTCAAAAATGGCCTTGGCGGTTTCATACTGCAGCCATCCCTGCACTTTTACCTGGTCCATATTATTGTTTTCCCTGGCCAGGTGAAATTGCGGGCCCTTCCAGCCATCTTCCACCACGTTCCAGCCATACGCAGCCGGTGCGGTCTGATGAATGATCAATGCCCCGGCAGCGCCCTGGCGGGCGGCTTCTTCGTACTTATAAGTCCAGCGACCGTAGTAAGTCATGGAGTTGCCATTGAACAATTCAGGGTTCTGGGTGGCGTAACCAGGATCATTGACCAGCATGACAACAGTTTTGCCTTCCACGTTGATTCCGGCGTAATCATCCCAGTCGTATTCCGGGGCGACAATGCCATAGCCAACCCACACCAGTTCACTGCGGCTCAAACTGACTTCTTCGGCCACCCGGGGACTGCTGAGCATTACCTCGGAGCCATACGCAAAGGAATGCACGTTGCCCTCCATGTCGCTGATGCTCAGTGCCATGTCCGGATTCGCTTCGATGGAAACCAGCGGCACGGCCTGGCGGTAACTGTCTCCAAACATGGGCTTCAGGCCCATGTCCTTAAACTGTTTTTCCAGGTAGTTCAGGGTCAGGCGCTCGCCTTCCGACATCGGCGCGCGGCCGCCGAATTCATCTGAAGCCAGGATGGTAATACGCTCGAGCAGACCGGCTGAATCGATTTTCTCGATGGCATCACTGGCTGACGCCCGCGAGGTGCCAGGCCCCAGCGAGAGCATGATGGCCAGGCTGCTGACTGCCAATAACCGTGTGTGGTCTGTAAAAGTGCTCATATGGATCTCCGCTCTGTATTTCTACTGTGCTGTGCAAAAATTATAGATGAAACCATCTGCCGTTACCGAACAATCCGGGGTTCCGGCTGCAGTTCGATGCCATAGCGGCTTCTGACCGAATCACCAATGGCATCGGCAAGCTCAAGTATTTGCTGGCCGCTGGCATGGCCATGATTGACCAATACCAGCGCGTGCTGCCGGGCGACACCTGCGTCCCCCTGGCGGTGCCCTTTCCAGCCACATTGCTCAATCATCCATGCGGCACTCAGTTTAGCTGCCTGATGGTCTGTGGCGTATACGGGCAGACCCTCAAAGTCTTTGGCCAGTTGCGCTGCAACCGCTCGGTCGACCACCGGGTTTTTAAAGAAGCTGCCAGCGTTACCGGTAACTTGCGGATCAGGCAGCTTGCGTCGGCGCAGGCGCACAATGGCGGCGCTGACTTGCTTTGCCGTGGGGTCCTTGACACCCATGGCCCGCAGTTCTTCGCCCACACCGGCATAGTTTAGTTCTGCGGTGAATATGCGTTGCAGGCGCAGGCGGATACGGGTAATCAAAAAGCGGCCGGCGTCAACGGACTTGAAGCGGCTGTCGCGGTAGCCAAATTGGCAATCATCATGCCCGAAGCTCCGCCTTCGACCACTGGCAAGTTCCAGTGCCTGGACGGAGACAATAACATCGGCAAGTTCCACCCCGTAGGCGCCGATATTCTGCATCGGGGCAGCGCCGACCAGACCGGGAATCAGGGACAGATTTTCAATACCGGACAAGCCCTGTTGCAGGCTCCATAGCACCAGTTGGTGCCAGTTTTCCCCGCCGCAGACATCGACCAGCACTTCATTTTCTGAATCCGCCACGATGCGCTTGCCGTGCACATGGTTCAGGACCACGGTGCCTTCTACATCACCGGCAAACAGGATATTGCTGCCGCCACCCAGGATGAGATCGCGTTCGGGGTCAAAATCGTGTTCTGTCATGAATACCTGCAGATCCTGCTCTGATTCAAGCTCGAGCAATTGACCGGCACGGGCCGCGACCGAAAAACTGTTCAAGTGTTGCAAAGAAGCGTTTAAAGCACGCTTCATGCCTGTGCCTGTGCTGCGGCAATGGCTTTCAGGCTGCCAGTGACCAGGTCCGGCCCTCGGTATACGAAACCGGTATAGAACTGCACCAGGGCTGCGCCGAGACGTATCTTTTCGGCTGCGTCTTCGCCCCGGGTAATGCCGCCGGTACCAATCAGGGCAATCTCTACCGGCAGGGCTGCGCGGAATGCTGCCAGTACGTGGTTGGCCTGATCTCTGACGGGCGCCCCGCTGAGCCCGCCTGATTCACCGGCATGGCGCAGGCCCTTTACTGCGGCTCGGGAAGTGGTGGTGTTGGTGGCAATCAATCCATCGAATTCGTTAGCCGCAACGACTGCGGCGATTTCCGCTATCTGCCCGTCTTCCAGGTCAGGCGCTACCTTGACCACCAGGGGTACCCGCTTGGCGTGCTCATGGGCCAGTTGCTGGCGTCTGGCGTTGATCGCTTCCAGCAAATCATTGAGTTGCCCCGCAGCCTGTAAATCGCGGAGCCCCCGGGTGTTCGGAGACGAAACATTGATCGTAATGTAGTCGGCGCACGGGTAAACTTTTTCCAGGCAGACGAGGTAATCTTCAACTGCCTTTTCAATCGGTGTGTCAGCGTTCTTGCCGATATTAATGCCCAGGATACCCTTGAACTTGCGCTTCTGCGCCTGTCTCACCAGGTGATCTACGCCCTTGTTGTTAAAGCCCAGCCGGTTGATCATCGCGTTGGCCTGGGCCAGGCGAAACACGCGTGGCCGGGGGTTGCCTGCCTGCGGACGCGGTGTCACCGTGCCGACTTCGATGAAGCCGAAGCCGACGCTGCCCAGTGCATCAATGTAGTCGCCGTTTTTATCCATGCCCGCCGCCATCCCTACCGGGTTGGGGAATTGCAGGCCCATCACGGTTACCGGCTGGCTGCGGGTCTTGCATAACATATCGGTTGCACCGATGCTGTGTCCCAGGCGCAGGCTTTCCAGTGCGAGACTGTGTGCGGTTTCCGGATCTGTCAGGAACAGCGCTTTACGTATTAGCGAGTACATATTTTGTTCAACTACAGATCAAACTTGATCCCTTGCGCCAGCGGCAGGTCACTGCCCCAGTTGATGGTGTTGGTCTGGCGGCGCATATAGGCCTTCCACGCATCAGAACCGGACTCACGGCCACCACCGGTTTCCTTCTCGCCACCAAAGGCACCACCAATTTCTGCACCGGAAGTACCGATGTTGACATTGGCTATGCCACAGTCGGACCCGGTCGCAGACAGGAAGTGTTCTGCATTGCGCATATTCATGGTGAAAATGGCTGAAGACAGGCCTTGTGCTACATCGTTTTGCATCGCGATGGCATCATCCAGGTCTGTGAAGGGGATGACATATAAAATCGGTGCAAAGGTTTCACTTTGCACGATGTCCCACTCATTCCTTGCCCGGATAATAGTGGGTTCAACGAAGTTGCCGGGACCATCAATGCGCTTGCCGCCCGTGAGTACCTCACCACCTTCGCCAACGGCAGCGGCAATGGCAAGCTCATAGCGCCTGACGGCGGCTTCGTCGGTCAGCGGGCCCATCAGGGTTTGCGGTTCGAGCGGGTCACCAATACGAACCTGCCGGTAGGCCTGAACCAGCGATTCGGTCACGCGCGTCATGATGGAGTCATGCACAAACAGACGCCGGGTAGAAGTACAACGCTGGCCGGCGGTACCGACAGCGCCGAATACAATGCCGGGAATGCACATTTCAAGATCGGCGGTTTCGTCCATGATGATGGCGTTGTTGCCACCCAGTTCCAGCAGGCTGCGTCCCATGCGCGCGGCGACCCGGGTGCCGACTTCACGGCCAATAGCCGTAGAACCGGTGAAGGACAGCAGCCTGATGCGCGTGTCGCTAACGAAACGTTCCGCCAGTTCATGGCCGTCTTCAATAAAGCTCAGAAAGATCGGTGGATAGCCACCACCCTGTAGTGCCTCATTGCAGATGTTTTGTACCGCAATGCAGCAAAGGGCACCCTTGGGGGAGGGTTTCCAAATGGTCGCATTGCCACAAATTGCGGACAGGAAGGCGTTCCAGGCCCACACGGCCACCGGAAAATTGAAGGCTGAGATCACGCCGACGACCCCATAAGGGTGCCACTGCTCGTACATGCGGTGCATGGGGCGTTCCGAATGCATGGTGTTGCCATACAGCATGCGTGACTGCCCGAGTGCAAAATCACCGATATCGATCATTTCCTGTACTTCGCCATCGCCTTCGGCCTTGATTTTGCCCATCTCAAGACTGACCAGGCTGCCGAGCGCATCTTTGTGTTGCCGCAAAGCCTCGGTACACAGCCGGATGGCCTCGCCTCGCTGTGGCGCCGGTACGGTGCACCACTGTTTGAACACTTCCTGCGCGCGCTTTACTACGCGTTCATAGTCGTCTTCCGAGGCAGAATAAACACGGGCGATTACTTCTCCGGTGGAAGGGTTAATTGCCTGTTTGATGCGGGTATCGGTCGTGCCTGACCATTGGTTATCGCCAAAACAGGCACCAGGGTTGACGTCTTTAATGCCCAGAGATTTGAGAAATTCCATATTGCAAAAGCCTTGTTAAAGTCGGGTTCTAACCCGATATTATCGCATTGCTGGGACGCGGATGCACATATATGGGTTGTTACCCGCCATTGTACGATGACTGCGGAACCTCCGAAAAGAGCAGTGGTCATAGCGTGCAAGGAAACTCGCAATCCGGGGTTGAAATTATTCATGCTATGCTCATCTTTAACAGGTAGGGGCGTATGACTGCGCTCATGGTCGTTAAAACAGCCGGCGCAAACCCGGCATCCGCAGTGACACCATTGCAGATGCCGCTAACAACAGGGCCGGTAAAGACACGTGGAGTGCAGGGCGGAGTGAGTGAAGCCAAAGTCGATCAGTTGCTGGTTGAGCGGGTACAAAAAGGCGATAAACATGCTTTTGACCTGTTGATCCAGAAATACCAGCACCGCATAGTCAGCCTGGTGTCCCGCTATGTTTCCGACTCATCAGAAGCACAGGATGTTGCACAGGAGGCGTTTATCAAGGCCTACCGTGCAATCGGCCGGTTTCGGGGGGACAGCGCTTTTTATACCTGGATATATCGTATAGCGATCAATACCGCAAAAAACTGGATTGTGGCAAAAAACCGGCGCCCGCCTGCCAGTGACATTGATGCGGTCGACGCGGAACAATATGGTTTAAGCGACCGCTTAAAGGAAACCAGCACACCCGAAAATGAAATGCTGCGCGAAGAAATCGAACGCACGGTGTACGGCACCATTGCAGACCTGCCGGAGGATTTACGCACGGCCATTATGTTACGGGAGATGGATGGTATGAGTTACGAAGAAATCGCCACCACCATGGAATGTCCAATCGGCACCGTCCGTTCGCGGATTTTTCGGGCCCGGGAAGCAATCGATGAGAAACTAAAACCCCTGATCGGTGGTCACATAAGCAGCGGGGACAATAAGTGATATCTGGCATAGATATCCGGCACAGAGATAATGAAGGCAATGAGTAAGGAATCTTTGGAAAACCTGTCCAGCCTGATGGATGGTGAATTTTCGCGAGACAGTGGGATTTTCCTGACGCGCAGGCTGGCTGCTGATGAATCACTCAGCGCCACGTGGGAGCGCTACCACCTGATTCGTGATTGCATCCGGCAGCCGGGTGGTAAATATGTTGTTACCGGTCTGAGTAAGAGGCTAAGTGCAACGCTGGATGCAGAGCAGGCGCCATCGGTGCCGTTCTGGCGTAGCAACCACTGGGTCAAACCGGTTTCCGGTCTGGCCATCGCAGCCAGTGTCGCGCTGATGGCCATTGTCGTTACCGCACCGCAACCGCTTACATCATCGGGTGAAGCGGGTGGCACGGTGCTTTCAGGACCGGCCAGCCAGCCTTTTGTCAGCCCTAACATCCTGCCGATGGCACCGATTTCGCAGCCGGTTAGCTACTCAGCTTCCGGGCGGCCCAAAGTCAATCGTCTGAATGCTTACCTGTTACGCCATAACCAGATGGCCAGAACGGCTGGCCGGCAAGGTTTCGTTTCGTTTGTTCCAATCGTTGCTACCCAGGCATCCCCACAGGTTGATGAAGCCCGTGTTGAAGAAGGTGGGCACAATCAGGAAACCACAGCAAATAAATGAAAGGTCCGCTGCGACAGGCTGTATTGCTGCTGATATTTATCAGTGCGAGCGGAACAGTTATTGCGGGTAATTCCGATCAGGCGCGTGAGTGGCTGGAGCGCATGGCCACGGCCATGAACCAGATGAGTTACCAGGGTACCTTTGTATACGTTCGCGGTGGCACCGTTGAAACCATGCGGATTACCCATGTTACCGATGAGACCGGTGTGCGCGAGCGCTTGTATTCGATCAGCGGCCCACATCGGGAAGTTATTCGCGACCGCAATGGTGTTCGCGGTGTAATACAGGGTTCCAGCAGTGCTGTTGAGGACGATGTCGTCGCCAGTTCGTATTTTCCTGATTTGCCCCTTTCAGCGCTTGACAGCAGTTCCAGTAGTTACCGCCTGGTACTCCGCGGCAAGGCCAGAATTGCCGGCCAGACTGCCCGCCGTGTCAGTATTTTGCCACAGGACAAGTATCGCTATGGATACGATTTCTGGTTGGAGGAACAGACTGGCCTGTTACTAAAATGGGTGCTCAATGATGGGCACAACAAGGCGCTGGCCAAGTTGATGTTTACAGACTTTTCCATAGGTTCAGCCGTCGATGTGGATGAACTCGAGCCGGAATCCCCGGCTGAAGATTTTGTTGAACTGCGCACCTACAAGCCGGTAATGACCCTGGCGATTCAATCCACCCCACGTTGGCAACCGCTTTCGTTGCCGCCCGGGTTCAAGTTGTCATCACACAGCAACAAGTCTGGTCCTGACGGTTTCTTTGAGCATACGGTGTATAGCGACGGCCTTGCAGCAGTGTCCGTTTATATTGAAAAGAGGGGTAGTGATGTTGGGGTGAGACAGGGTGTTGGTCATTTGGGCACCAATAATTCTTATTCCCGCAAACAAGGTGGCCTGCAGATTACTGTTATCGGTGAAGTGCCTGAGGTCACGGTCAAGACCATCGCCAATTCGATGGCCCGTGCGGTGGCATCCAACTAAAGCCGACCCATGATTGAGCAGAATGTGCAGGTTGTGCGTTGCCAGGACGAACGGATATGGGTAAGTGTTGGCTCACAAACGGGTTGCCCTGCTTGTGATAACGGCGAAGGCTGTGGTGCCGGCCTGTTTGCAAAACTACTGCAACACAAACCCGTCATAATTGAACTGGCACGCCGGGATATCAAAGTCAATTCCGGTCAGATGCTGACCCTGGCTTTCCCGGAGCGGGTCTACCTGGAAATGGTGCTGGCTTTTTATGGCTGGCCCTTGCTGGCTGCGCTTATTGGCGCGTTGGCTGGATATGGTTTTGGCTTATGGCTGCAATGGGGTTCTTTCATGCTTGACGCGGGGACTTTGATTGGCGGTATTCTGGCGGGTGGTGTGCTTGTGCACATCCTGAAAAGAAAAAATAGCGCAGGCGCTGTACTTAATTCATTGAAAATGGCGGTTTATTATCCCTCGGCGACCCCCAATATGTGTACTGATGTCACCAATGAGCCGAACACGGATTGAACCGGTTCCCTGATTATTCTGAACGGAGTTATAACATGAAACAAAGAATTTCGCTGCATTTTGCGGCCCTGATATTCCTGTTGTTGAGCATACCTGCAGTCGCAGAAATGAGCAGCCTGCCGGATTTTACCAAGCTGGTTGAAATAGCTGGACCCGCGGTGGTCAATATTCGAGTGACCCAGTTTGGCACACGTAAATCCAAATCGCGCTCATCCATTCAACGTGGTAGGCAAGGTGGACCGCAGGGACAAGCACAACCAGAAATTCCCGAGTTTTTCAAACGCTATTTCAATATTCCCGATAATCCGGGTTTTGACCAACCGGACCGGATGGGAGCAGGCTCCGGTTTTATCTATACCCCGGACGGGTACATCCTGACCAACCATCACGTCGTGGAGAATGCCGACGAGATCATCGTAAGAATGGCGGACCGCCGTGAATTCAAAGCGAAACTGATCGGTTCAGATAAGGCCAGTGATATCGCTGTTCTGAAGATCGATGCAGATGGAGACCTGCCATTCCTGAAAATGGGTAACTCGGAATCGGTCAAGCCGGGTCAGTGGGTGGTTGCGATTGGCTCCCCATTCAACTTTGAACAAAGCGTGACGGCCGGCATTGTCAGCGCCAAGGGAAGAACCAACCGGGTACAGCAATATATTCCGTTTATCCAGACCGATGTTGCCATCAATCGGGGCAATTCAGGTGGCCCATTGCTGAACATGAAGGGTGAGGCTATCGGAATTAATTCGTGGATACTCAGCTCAAGTGGCGGTTATATCGGCTTGTCGTTCTCAATACCCATTGAAGTCGCCGAACGAACTGCCAGGCAGTTGCGTGAAACCGGCAAGGTTGAACGCGGATTGCTGGGCGTCGTCGTCGGGGCGGTAACCCGTGAAATGGCAGAGGCCCTTGGCCTGGATCGGCCGGTAGGCGCGCTGGTGAATGATGTTTCACCGGGTGGTTCAGCAGCGCGGGCAGGCATTCAGCCGGGCGATGTTATTTTGACCTTCAATGGCGTCCCGCTGGAAACCTGGAGCGATTTGCCGCCACTGGTCGGCGCAAATCCACCCGGTACAAAAGCCACGGTCAAGGTACGCCGTGAAGGTAAGGAGAAAACCTTCAAAGTGACACTGGACGCACTGAACAGTGAAAATGGTGAAGCGGTTTCTGCGAATGATGGCGCTACAAAAAACAGCAACGCGCTGGGCCTGGCAGTTGAAAGTATCAGTAGTGACCGTCGGCGCGAACTGGGTGACCCGGAAGGCGGCGTTGTCATAAGCGATGTGGAATCTGATGATGCATGGCGGGCCGGACTGCGCCCGGGTGATGTCATACTGATGGTTAACAACCGGCAAGTAGGGGATATGGATGATTTTGATAAACTGGTCGGCAAGTTAAAGCCCGGTAAAGCGGTAGCGTTGCGCATCTGGCGTAACGGAACTTCCAGTTTTATCGCGTATACGCCGCGCGAAGAGGATGAGAAATAAGCGATTCCTCTTTATAATTACTCCTTGGTAATTATTTAGCTGACTATTTATCCAAAGGCCATCCGTTTAAATACGGATGGCCTTTGAGCATTGCTGCTGGCAGCACCAGAAACCTTATACCGAAGCACCGCATGGATCAAAAGCACATCCGCAACTTTTCCATTATTGCCCATGTGGATCATGGCAAGTCAACGCTGGCTGATCGTTTCATCCAGCTATGCGGCGCGCTCAGCGAGCGCGAGATGTCTGCACAGGTGCTTGATACGATGGATATTGAGCGGGAGCGCGGAATTACCATCAAGGCACAAAGCGTCACGCTGGACTACCAGGCCGTTGATGGCGACATATACCACCTGAATTTTATCGATACACCGGGACACGTGGATTTTTCCTATGAGGTGTCCCGCTCGCTGGCTGCCTGTGAGGGTGCTTTGCTGGTGGTTGATGCAGCGCAAGGTGTGGAAGCACAAAGCGTGGCCAATTGTTATACCGCCGTTGAGCTTGGCCTGGAGGTGATTCCGGTGTTGAACAAGATAGACCTGCCATCGGCGGAACCGGAACGCGTCAAACAGGAAATTGAAGATATTATTGGAATCGAGGCGCACAACGCACTGGCGGTAAGTGCCAAGACGGGCAGCGGAATTGAGCAGGTACTGGAACGGCTAATCCAGGATATTCCTCCGCCGGCAGGAACCCGGGATGCACCGCTGAAAGCGCTTATTATCGATTCATGGTTTGATAATTACCTTGGCATTGTTTCCCTGGTTCGCGTGGTCGACGGCCGGGTTGGCAAACGTGACAAAATTCAATTGATGTCTTCAAAAGATCAGTACCAGGTGGACCAGGTCGGAGTATTTACACCCAAGCGTGAGATTCGTGATGAACTTTCAGCCGGTGAAGTGGGCTTTCTGGTTGCCGGCATCAAAGATATCCACGGCGCACCGGTTGGAGACACCATTACGCTGGCAGGCGCTCCGGCCAGCACACCATTGCCGGGTTTCACGACCATGCAGCCCAGGGTTTTCGCCGGTTTGTTTCCGACCGATGCAGATGATTACCCTGATTTGCGTGAGTCACTTGAGAAGTTGCAACTGAACGATGCCGCTTTAAATTTTGAGCCGGAAACCTCCGAAGCACTTGGCTTTGGCTTCCGTTGCGGCTTCCTCGGTCTGCTGCATATGGATATCGTGCAGGAACGGTTGGAGCGCGAATATAATGTCAACCTGATTACAACCGCGCCGACTGTTATCTATGAAGTAGAGTTGGCCGATGGTGAGGTTCTGACCCTGGAAAATCCGGCCAGCCTGCCACCTGCCAATAAGATCATTGAAGTCCGCGAGCCCATTATCCAGGCAAATATCCTTGTGCCGCAGGATTATGTTGGTCCCGTCATCGGTTTATGCGAAGAAAAGCGGGGTTCCCAGATCAGCATGCAGTACCTGGGCGGGCAGGTCTCCATCCAGTATGCGCTACCTTTGTCGGAAGTTGTACTGGACTTTTTCGACCGGCTAAAATCGGTCAGCCGCGGCTATGCGTCTTTTGACTATCATTTTTTGCGTTTTGCTGCGGGGCCTTTTGTGCGTGTTGATGTTCTGATTAATGGTGATCGCATAGACGCCCTGTCGCTGATCATGCACCGTGATCAGGCACAGCGGCGTGGTCGGGAACTGGCCGCCAGCATGAAGGAATTAATTCCACGGCAGATGTTTGACGTTGCAATCCAGGCATCTATTGGGGCGCAGGTAATTGCACGCACGACAGTTAAAGCCTTGCGTAAGAACGTGACCGCAAAGTGTTATGGTGGTGATGTGACGCGCAAACGCAAGTTATTGGAAAAACAGAAAGCCGGCAAGAAACGCATGAAGCAGGTGGGCAGTGTGGAGATACCACAGGAAGCCTTCCTCGCGATTCTACAGAACGATTCAAGAAAGTAACTAACGGGATAAAAAATGAATATTGATTTCGCATTTGTGCTGGTTATGCTGACTTTGGCGGCGGGTATTATCTGGCTGGTGGACAGTCTTTTGTTCAGGCAGAAGCGCATGGACCGCGCGGTACAAAAAAGCATTGAAGCCCCGCTTGAGCCAGTACTGGTTGAGTATGCACGCTCATTGTTCCCGGTCTTGCTGGCCGTATTGGTATTCCGTTCATTCCTGTTCGAGCCATTTAAAATTCCGTCAGGTTCAATGATCCCCACCCTGCTGGTGGGCGATTTTATCGTGGTTAATAAATTTTCTTACGGGGTTCGCCTGCCGGTACTCAATAAAAAGATTTTTTCAACCGGCGAACCGCAACGCGGTGATGTCGTGGTATTCCGCTATCCACGGGACCCCAGTGTCAATTTCATTAAACGCGCCGTTGGCTTGCCCGGCGATACGATCACCTATCGTAACGAGCAATTGTATGTCAATGGTGAAAAAGTAGAAAAGCAGAGCCTGGGCAGATTTACTAGCAGTGACATAAAATGTACTACACCGGCGCGGGATGCAACCCAGTTTTCCGAGCAACTCGGAGACGTTAAGCATAATATTCTGATGCACAGTAACTCCGGTCGTAATGGCCAGTGGGTCGTACCGGCAGGCCATTACTTCATGATGGGGGATAACCGTGATCGCAGCAACGATAGCCGCATGTGGGGTTTTGTGCCGGAACAGAACCTGGTGGGTCGTGCTGTCGGAATCTGGCTGAACTTTGATTTTGAAAAAGGCTGTGCGGATTGGTCGCGCATCGGCAATAGTATAAACTAGGGGTACTTAAGGGCAAAAAGGGCAAAAACATGGGACCAAAGGAAACTGGCAATGAAAATTCATAAACAGCAGGGCTTGAGCCTGGTCGGTTTCATCCTGGTATTATCTGTGGTTATATTCGTGTCCTATATTGGCATGAGGATTGTGCCAATTTACATGGAATATTACTCTGTGGTCAGCGCCTTGAACGGGGTTGCAGCGGAAAGCGGCAGCGCCCGCCTTTCACCGTATGAATTGCGCACGAAAGTATTGAACCGGCTGTACGTGAGCTACGCAAATAACATCAAAGAGTCAGATATTAAAATTTTGAATGGCAATGGCGTTTTTATCGGCGTTAGATATGAAGTGCGGCGCCCGATGTTTGGTAACCTTGACGTGGTCGCGAAGTTTGATAAATCCGTGCGACTGTCCAACTGAGTCAGACTTCATTCGACCGTAACGAGGACTGGTCCATTCGTCAAATGAGGGAAATACCCGGTATCCCCTATCAATTTGATAACCCTGCATTGCTGGCGTTGGCCCTGGTTCATCGCAGTGCGGGTAAAGTCAACAATGAACGGCTGGAGTTCCTGGGCGACAGCATCCTGAGTGCTGCTGTTTCTGCCCGCCTGTATGAGCTGAAACCCGATAATGACGAGGGCGAACTCAGCCGCTTGCGGGCGCGGGTGGTGCGGGGTGATACCCTCGCAATACTTGCCGCAGAGCTGAAACTTGGCGATTACATTACCCTCGGTGAGGGTGAAATGAAATCCGGTGGTTTCAATCGGGATTCAATCCTGGCTGACGCCCTTGAAGCGGTATTGGGGGCAATTTACCTCGATGGTGGATATGAATCCTGTGCCGCTGTCATCTTGCAGATTTGTGCACCCGTCATTTCCAGCCTGCCAAGCGCCAGTGAACTGAAAGACCCGAAGACCCGCTTGCAGGAGTGGTTGCAGGGCCGTGGCTATGGTTTGCCGGAATACAGCCTGCAGAGTGAACAGGGGCCTTCGCACCGAAAGCAGTTCCGGGTGCAATGTAGCCAGGCCGTGGCCGGTGTCAGGGTAACGGGTGATGGCGGCAGCCGGCAGAAAGCAGAACAGGCTGCTGCTGCTGCTGCGCTTGAGGTGATTGCTGACAAGTTTGGAAAATGAACAGCAACAATACACACCCGGCTGACTACCGGTTTGGCTATGTTGCGATTGTTGGCAGGCCCAACGTTGGGAAATCGACACTGCTCAACCGCATCCTGGGTCAGAAGGTCAGTATCGTCACGGCGAAGCCGCAAACCACCAGGCAACGGCTGGCCGGCATCAAAACCACCGACAAAGGCCAGGTAGTTTACGTGGATACCCCCGGCATTCACCATTCCGCCAAGCGCGCACTCAACCGCTACATGAACCGCGTTGCGCAAGCCTCCTGCCGGGATGTTGACCTGGTGATGCTGCTGGTGGAAGCTGATAAATGGACCCGCCAGGATGATTTTGTTGCCAGGGTAGTGCGCGTTACGAACGTGCCTGTGTTGCTGGTCTTGAATAAGATTGACGCAGTGCCGGATAAAGCGTCGTTGCTGATCCGGGTGGAGCAGTATGCCGATACCGGGGAATATGACAGCATCCTGATGATTTCTGCGAAAAACGGCAGCGGTGTGGGCGAACTGGAAAGACGTATCATGCAAAGGCTGCCCTTTTCACGGCCGTTTTATGATGAGGACCAGTTTACCGACCGCAGTGAGCGGTTTCTTGCAGCCGAAATGATCCGTGAGCAACTGACACTGCGCCTGCACCAGGAGCTGCCTTACGCACTGACGGTACAAATAGAAGAATTCAAACGTGAAAAGGGCCTGTTGAGGATTGGTGCCATTATCTGGGTGGAGCGCGATAGCCAGAAGCAAATTGCCATTGGCAAAAAGGGAATTGTACTCAAACAGGTCGGTAGCAAGGCGCGTATCGTGCTGCAGGAATTATTTGCTGAAAAAATATTCCTGCGCCTGTGGGTCAAGGTCAGCCGCGACTGGTCTGACAACGACAAACTGATTGAACGCTTCGGGTATACAGATTAAGGATACAGGCCAATGAGCCGTATACAACTGGAACCGGCTTACGTATTGCACGCTCGCTCATTCCGTGAAACCAGCTTGATCGTGGAATCATTGACTCGAGCCTATGGCCGTGTGGCGGTCGTGGCCCGTGGCGCCAAAGCACCCCATTCGCGCTGGCGCAATGTATTACAGCCGTTCCGGCCCTTGTTGCTAAGCTGGAATCAGAAAACTGAGTTGGGTACATTGACAGCCGCTGATCAGGTGGCATCACCACCGGCCCTGCAGGGGCAGTCGCTGTATTGTGGCATGTATCTGAATGAGCTTTTAATGCGTCTGCTGCAGCGTGGCGATCCGTATGCTGAAGTGTTTGAGCGCTATCGCCAGGCGCTGGCAGAACTGGCCACAGATGTGCCGCCCCAGCCGTTACTGAGGGTGTTTGAAAAGCACTTGCTGGAAGCCATAGGTTATGCGATGTTACTTGATCGGGAATTCGGCACTGGCGAACAGATCAGGCCGCAGGGCTGGTATGAATACAAGCCGGTTTGCGGACCGGTGCTGCGTTCCGGGCCAGGTGCTGGCCGGGTCTCCGGCAGCGCCTTACTGGCCCTGCACACCGAAAGCCTGCAGGCTGAAGTTTTGCCGGAACTGCGCACGTTGATGCGGGCTGTGATCGGCTATCATCTGGGTGCCAGGCCGCTGGCAAGCCTGGCACTGTTTTCGGCCTGAATTCAGGTATTTGGCGGCGAATTCGAAGAGGTATATGCGATGCGTTCCGGGAAACTGTTATTGGGTGTAAATATTGATCATATCGCCACCATCCGCCAGGCGCGGGGTGCCAGTTACCCAAGTGTGCTCGAGGCTGCGCAGGTTGCCGAGGATGCCGGTGCGGATGCCATCACCGTGCATTTGCGTGAAGACCGTCGGCATATTCAGGATGAAGAGGTTGTTGTCTTGTGCAGGCAGGTCAAAACCCGCGTCAACCTGGAAATGGCAGTGACCGGGGAAATGTTGGCAATTGCGGAGCTAAACCGCCCTGCAGATGTGTGCCTGGTACCTGAGAAGCGGGAAGAGTTGACTACCGAAGGCGGTCTGGATGTACTGACCAACTTGGCCTCGGTGAGGCATGCATGTCAGCGTCTCGCCGAGGCGGGCATTCGCGTCTCCCTGTTTATTGATCCTGACCTCAAACAGCTTGATGCTGCAGTCGCGTGCGGTGCGCCGGTGGTAGAACTGCATACCGGCAGTTACGCAGATGCCGTCGGGGGCAATGTGGATCAGGAGTACAGGCGTATTATCAGTGCCGCAGAGTATGGCGAATCCATCGGTCTTCAGATCAACGCCGGGCATGGCCTGCACTATGAAAATGTGCAGCCTGTTGTGCGCATCCCGCAGTTGGTTGAGCTGAATATTGGCCATTCCATCGTTGCCCATGCACTGTTTGTTGGCCTGAAAAACGCGGTTCTGGAAATGGTAGAAATAATGGAATCTACATAAATAACATACAGATATATAATATAATTAAAGTATATTAATGATAACTGTTCAGACACTGGAATTCAGACCATAATGGGGCGCAGGCGTAAAAATCTTACTGACCAGCCTTTTGAAGTGGACATAACCTCCCTTGACGCCAAGGGCATGGGCATGGCTGCCTACGAGGACAGGAAGCTTCGGGTTTACGATGCGTTGGCCGGCGAGAAGGTCAGCGCACGCTACCTGTTCGGCAGGAGTCAGCGCGGTAAAGCCGAGACGCTGGAAGTCTTACGCGAGTCCGGCGACCGGGTTGAACCCCGTTGCCCGCATTTCGGCTATTGCGGCGCCTGCAGCTTGCAGCATATGTCTGGCGCAGCACAATTGGCCCGCAAGCAGAACGATTTGCTTGAGCACCTGCGGCGGGCAGGGCCTGTCAAGCCCGGCGAAATATATACGGCACTGGAAGGGCCGTGGTGGAATTACCGTCGCAAAGCCCGCCTCTCGGTACGATATGTGCCTGCCAAGCAGCGGGTGCTGGTGGGTTTCCGGGAACGCAATGGCCGCTATGTCGCAGATATGGGTGAATGTCATGTTCTGCGTAAGGAAATTTCGGATATCCTGCTGGCACTAGCAGATATGTTGGGCAGACTGGAATGCCGTTCACTGGTGCCGCAAATAGAGGTGGCCTGTGGTGACGGGCAATGTGCGTTGATCATTCGGCATCTTGAGGACCTGGCGGCGGGCGATACAGAGCGCATGCGGGAGTTTGCCCTGGCGCATAATATTGCTTTATTTTTGCAACCCCAGGGCCCCGACAGCATTAAATGCCTTGACGGCCTGGACCCGGCCCTCGAATACGGCCTTCCGTCACTGGGTCTCAGGTTTGCTTTTGAGCCATTGGATTTTCTCCAGGTCAATGGCGAATTGAACCAGATAATGGTTTTGCGGGCATTGGAATTACTCGATCCACGCTCTGATGACAAAATCCTGGATCTTTTTTGCGGTCTGGGTAATTTCACCCTGGCGCTGGCAACCAGGGCAGGTCAGGTAACCGGTGTGGAAGGCTCTGCGGAGATGGTCGGCAGAGCGGTTGCCAATGCTCGCCTGAACGGCCTGGAAAATGTTGATTTTCATGCCGTGGATTTATATCAGCCGAACCCCACGCAGCCATGGCCGGCTGGAAATTACAGCAAGCTTATGCTTGATCCCCCGCGCTCAGGGGCTGCAGAATTACTGCCATGGATTGCTGCCAGCGGCATCAACCGGGTGCTATATATTTCCTGCAATCCGGAAACGCTCGCCCGGGATGCCGCCCTGCTGGTCAATGCGCATGGCTTTGATCTCAAAGGCGCCGGCATTATGAACATGTTCCCGCATACGGCACACAGCGAGGCAATCGCCTTGTTCGAACGCAGCGACCCTGGGGCGCTGCCATGAGTCCGTCGCTTTCAGATCCACCCGAGCTGAATCCACCCATGCTGAATCCACCTGGACCACTACTAATCGGCCTGCAGGGCCTGCAAGTCAGCGGTGAGGAGTCCCGCTGGCTGCAACATCCCGCCGTGGGTGGTGTGGTTTTGTTCAGCCGCAACTATAGGGATCCCGGCCAGTTGACGAACCTGACCGCCGCCATTGGCAATGCAGGTGGCAATTCAGGCAGCCGTGGCCTGTTAATTTGCGTTGATCACGAAGGAGGTCGCGTGCAGCGCTTCAAGAAGGGTTTCACACGTTTGCCAGCGTTGGCAGTGCTCGGCAGGATGTACGCCGAATCGCCGTCAATGGCCAGTGATTACGCCTACCGTCATGGCCGCGTCATGGCGACGGAATTGTTATTTTGTGGTGTCGATCTGAGCTTTGCGCCGGTGCTGGATATCGGCTTGCGTAGCGTTGTAATAGGTGACCGGGCATTTGCGGCAGACCCTGCCGTGATCGTCGTACTGGCCCGATCCTATATTGCGGGCATGCATGATGCCGGTATGTGCGTGACGGCCAAGCATTTCCCCGGCCACGGTTGCGTTGCGGCAGATTCGCACAGCCATGCTGTCAGCGACCCGCGATCACTTGAACAGATTGAGCAGGCCGACCTGTTGCCCTTTACCGCATTGGCGGGGGAACTGGATGCAATGATGATGGCGCATGTTGTCTACCCGGCCGTGGATGAACGACCGGCGGGCTACTCGACCTTCTGGATTAAATCTCTGCTGCGGCAAAAACTGGGCTATAACGGCACGGTTTTTTCCGACGATCTTGGCATGTTTGCAGCTAAAATTGCAGGTGGCCTGGCCGAACGTGTGCGTAGCTCCCTGCAGGCAGGCTGTGAGGCTGTACTGGTTTGCGATCCGGATGATGTTAGGCAATTACTGGCGCAAATTGACACCGGCCCTCAAATTCCGGAGCTGACCAGGGCAGCACCGGCGCTGCGAAGGCTCAAGGGTAAATCGATACCGGAGCGCGAGGAAATGGAGACCGTTGGCGAATGGCGCCAGTGGAAGAAATCAATTGAACAACTGGAGCAATCTAAATGGGCGTAGAAAAAAATGATGAAGGCGGGGAACACCTGGGCGGCCACCCCGATCCACGGGCTTTGCTGGAAAAATCAAGGGTTGTTTACAACCGTGAAGAAGTCAGTGCCGCTGTGCGGAAAATGGCGGATGAAATAAACGGGTTTTACGGTGATGAACCGTTGGTCCTGGTGGCGGTTCTGACCGGGGCAATCATTCCGGCAACCTGGCTGGTGACACAGTTGAAAATGCCGGTGCAAATGGATTTCGTCCATGCCACCCGCTATCGTGGTGGTCTGTACGGTGCCGAACTGGAGTACCGCGTACCACCCCGTCTTGACCTGGCAGGCAGGAATGTCCTGATCGTCGATGATATATTCGATGAAGGCCATACGCTGGCGGCGATCAGGGGTTCGGTTGAAAAACGTAAAGCGGGTTCCGTGAAGATGGCGGTGCTGGTGCGCAAAGACCATGATCGCGGCCTGGCCCGTGATTATGTTGATTTCGTCGGCCTGGATGTGCCGGATGTGTACGTTTTCGGTTGCGGCATGGATGCCTATGAAGAGTGGCGCCATCTGGATGAGATCCGGGTGCTTGAGCAGTAATGCCAAGCCTTGGCTTAATCGGAGGTACCGGCCTGGATCACTGGGGCGAGCCGGTACAGACACACGCTATCCGTGGTGACTATGGCCGGCCTTCGGCAGGTCTCGCCGAGTACCACCTCGGCGCGTTGCGGCTGTTTTTCCTGCCGCGTCACGGCGAAAACCATACCATCCCGCCACATGCAGTTAACTACCGGGCCAATATCGATGCATTCAGGCGGTTGCAGGTCGGGGGTATTGTTGCGGTCAATGCAGTCGGCGCTATTTCCAGCCGGTATGTACCGGGTACGCTGAGTGTGCCGGATCAGTTGATCGATTATACCTGGGGCAGGGCACACAGTTTCAGTATGAATTCCGGCGACAGCCTGCAACATGCCGAATTTGCCCGGCCTTTCAGTGGCCGCCTGCATGCGGGCCTGATCAATGCGGCAGCAGTCGCGCAGGTGAACCTGGCAGCCGGTGGCTGTATTGGCGTTACCCAGGGGCCGAGACTGGAAACCGCAGCAGAAATTCAGCGTTGCAAACGCGATGGCTGTGACCTGGTCGGTATGACCACAATGCCGGAAGCGGCGTTGGCGCGTGAAGCAGGGCTGGACTACGCCAGCTTGTGTGTACACGCCAACTGGGCTGCCGGGCTGGGGGATGAGCCGGTGACCATGGCAGCGATTGATGCCACGTTAAAGGCAGCGATGGTTGCAGCACGCAGCGTATTGGCCACACTATTCGAGGAATTATGCCATGCCAACTGACAGCCGCTATCCACATTTACTGAGTCCGCTGGATCTGGGTTTTACAACCCTGAAGAACCGGGTGCTGATGGGCTCCATGCACACCGGTCTGGAAGATCACAAGCGGGATTTCCCAAGGCTCGCGGCATATTTGGCCGAGCGCGCAGCGGGAGAAGTGGGGTTGATCGTGACCGGGGGTATTGCCCCGGGCGTGCGCGGCTCATTACTGCCGCCACCACCTTCAGGATTGTTTAACCGCTTGCAGGTTCCCCGGCACAAACTGGTCACCTCCGCCGTGCACGCTGAAGGCGGCAAGATCTGTATGCAGATACTGCACGGCGGGCGCTATAGCTATCATCCACTGAGCGTCGCGCCCAGCGGGATCCAGTCCCCGATTACACCTTTCAAACCAAAGGCACTGTCACCCAAAGGCGTGGAAAAGCAGATCGATAACTTCGTCCGGGCGACCAGACTGGCGCGTGAAGCGGGTTACGATGGTGTTGAAATCATGGGCTCTGAAGGTTATTTCATCAATGAGTTCACCACAGCCCATGTCAATAAGCGGATGGATAAATGGGGTGGCAGCACCCGCAACCGCTACCGGATTGCCGAAGAAATCCTCAGCCGCTGCCGCACAGCAGCAGGGCCGGATTTCATTATTATTTATCGCCTGTCGATGCTCGACCTGTTACCTGACGGCAATAGTTGGGATGAAATCGTAGCGCAGGCAAGAATGGCAGAAGCGGCCGGTGTCACCCTGATAAACACGGGTATCGGCTGGCACGAAGCCCGCATTCCAACCATCGCGACCATGGTTCCCCGCGGAGCGTTTTCCTGGGTCACTGCCCGTATGCGACCGGAAGTCGGCGTGCCGGTCATCACCACCAACCGTATCAATACCCCTGATGTGGCCGAAGACATCCTGGCCCGCGGGGACGCTGACATGGTGTCAATGGCCCGGCCTTTGCTGGCCGATGCAGAGTTTGTCAAAAAAGCACGTGAAGGCAGAGCGGAAGAAATCAATATCTGCATCGCCTGCAACCAGGCATGCCTGGATCATACCTTCAACCGCCAGACCTGTTCCTGCCTGGTCAACCCCAGAGCCTGTCGTGAGACTGAACTGAACTACCTGCCTGCCAAACAGGTGAAATCAGTCGCGGTCGTGGGAGCAGGCCCGGCAGGATTGGCCTGCGCCACCGTGGCGGCCCGGCGCGGGCACCAGGTCAGCCTGTTTGAACAATCCGGAGAAATCGGCGGGCAGTTCAATATGGCAAAGAAAATTCCCGGCAAGGAGGAATTCGGAGCAAGCCTTGTCTACTACCGGGGCGAAATAGACCGGAGCGGCGTCAGCCTGCACCTGAACACCAGGGTGAGCGCAGATGACCTGGATGGATATGATGAAATCATATTGGCGACCGGCGTTTATCCACGTCAGGTTGAAATTCCGGGCAGCAACCACGCCACGGTTGTTTCCTATGTTGATGTGCTTGATAGCAAAGTCGAAATCGGTGATCGGGTAGCCATTATCGGTGCCGGCGGAATCGGTTTTGATGTTGCTGAGTTCCTGAGCCATGCAGATGATCATCCCCTCAGCAGTCAATCCAGCGAGGCGTTTGCGCGCGAATGGGGCATTGACCGGACATTGCAGGCGAGGGGCGGCGTTAAAGGCCTGAAACCGCAGCCACCCGAAGCGGCCCGTGAAATCTGGCTGTTGCAGCGCAAAGCCGGCAAGCCCGGCAAGACACTGGGCAAGACAACCGGCTGGATTCACCGGCTGAGCCTGCGTCAACGGGGCGTGCACATGCTCGGTGGCGTGAGCTACGAGAGCATCGATGAGCAGGGCTTGCATATCAGTATTAACGGTGCAAGCCAGTTGCTGGAGGTGGATCACGTCGTGATTTGCGCGGGGCAGGAGAGCAACCGGGACCTGGCCGACGCACTGGCGTCCAAAGGCCTGTCCTGCCACGTTATTGGTGGTGCACAAAAAGCCGCGGAACTGGATGCCAAATACGCCATCCGCGAAGGCAGCGAACTGGCCGCGAGAATCTGAAGAGGGTGCGGCTCAGCTTTTTATAATTCTACCCGTTTGGTGCCAATAGCTCCGCGGCGACACGGGGGGGTACCCCCAGAGACACGCCACGAGTACGTCCTGTAGGCTCGGGGCCTGCTCCCTGCAGGCCACGGTCTCTGGGAGTACCCCCCCGTATCCCCGCTTAGTTTAGCGGAATCTTTCAGGAGGAAAAAAGTGAGAGCGGGAACTGGTCGCGATGGGTTGGATATTTCAGAATCCCCGCGCATCGGATGGCACCAAACGGGTAGAATTATAAAATCCAAGCCGCACCCTCCTACTTTGGAAGGCTCAAATGCAAGACCAGCCAACCGCTGAGTGCGGAGGCCAGCGAGCCTGTAATAACGCCGATTTTTACTGCGGCCTGTTGTGTAAACCCCCCGTGTTCGAATGCCAGGCCGCCGATGAACATGCTCATCGTGAAGCCTACGCCACAGATGAGTGCAACACCGTAGAGCATGGGCCACGTGGTACCCGCCGGTTTTTTTGCAACACCCAGACCGATCGCCAGTGCAGTCATGCCGAAAACACCTACCTGTTTGCCGATCAGCAGGCCCAGCACGATGCCAACCGAGACTGTTCCCAACACCGTGTCAGCAGCAATTCCGGCAAATGACACGCCAGCGTTGGCAAACGCGAAAATGGGCAGTATTGCAAAAGCGACCCACGGGTGCAGGCTGTGTTCGAGGCGGTGCGCCGGTGAGTGTTGGTTTCCACGTTCCAGTGGGATGAAGGCTGCAACGATAATACCCGCCAGGGTTGCATGCACGCCTGATTTGAGAACAAAGAACCAGATGAACAAGCCGGTGATCAGATAGGCGGTCAGGCTTTGCACACCCAGCCGGTTAAGCACGAAAAGCACGCCAATGCCAGCGCCTGCTGATAGCAGCGCGGCGGTACTGAGGTCACCGGAGTAGAATACTGCAATAATAATGATGGCAGCAAGATCGTCGACGATGGCGATCGTTGTCAGGAAAATTTTCAGGCTGGCCAATACGCGGCTGCCAAGTATGCTCAACACTGCCAGGGCAAAGGCGATATCTGTCGCAGTCGGTATAGCCCAGCCATCGATACCCGCCGGGTTGTCACGGTTGATCCACCAGTAGATCAGCGCCGGCACAGCCAGTCCGCCAATGGCCGCCAGTGAAGGCAAAACAATTTGATCTGGACTGGAAAGCTGGCCTTCGACGACCTCACGCTTTAGTTCCAGCCCGATAAGCAGGAAAAATATGGCCATCAGGCCATCATTGATCCACAGCAGCAAGGGTTTGGCGACACCAAAATTTTCGATCGCGATGGTCAATTTCAGGTTTAGAATACTGCTGTAAATTTCTGCCAGTGGTGAGTTCGCCATCGCCACCGCAATGAGTGCAGCTATGACCAGTAACAGGCCACCGGCAGATTCCAGTCGTAAGAAGTCACGCCAGGCGCCTGCAACTTTCCGGGTTGTGGATTTAATCATTTCAGTACTGCCTTACATTGCTATCTTTTCTGAGTTATTGCAGAATTGATAAACGCGAAATATAATTCACCTAATTCTGGCCTGTAACAATTATTTTATGAGTAACTGGACAATTTTCAGCAACCACGGTCACGTACTTGTCTGCCTGACCCGTGATCCCGAAGCCCGCCTCCGCGATGTTGCGGCGGATGTAGGTCTGACCGAACGGGCTGTGCAAAAAATTGTTCATGATTTACACGCCAGCGGGATGGTCAGCATCCGTAAATATGGGCGCAGAAATCACTACCGCATCGATACTAAAAAAACACTACGCCATCGTCTTGAGGCGCATTGTACACTGGGTGCTCTGGTCAACCTTATTATCAACGAATCAGGCACGGAAACAAGGCCGGCTGCCCCACAGCCGCCAGATACGAAAGTATCTGCAACGGTGCCCGCCCCGCTGGAAAACAAGGCAGTGGAAAAAGCGCCGGCCAAGCCCACGAAGGAAACACCCGCTACCAGCGACTTGCCTGAGAAGCAGCAGGGTTCACTGTTTTGATAACGCCCCCGGCAGTTAACGGCCCGTTAAAGGAGGCGCCGCTTTGAAACGCAACTGGATGATATATGGCGCAAACGGATATACCGGTCGCCTGATCGTTAACGCGGCGAAAAAGCGCGGAATGAATCCCATTCTGGCGGGTCGTAACAAGGCCGTGATTGAGGAAATTTGTACTCAAACCGGGTTCGAATGCCGTGTATTTGAACTGGATGATGAGGCTGCCGCACAGCAGGCATTAGCAGGCATTGCTGTTGTTTTACATTGTGCGGGACCGTTTTCTGCGACCAGTCAACCGATGATAGAAGCCTGTCTGGTCAATGGCTGCCACTATCTGGATATCACCGGTGAAATAAGTGTTTTTGCCAATGCGCATCGCCAGTCCGATGAGGCGAGGCGTGCGGATGTCGTGTTGATGCCGGGCGTTGGCTTCGATGTCGTACCCACCGATTGCCTAGCAGCAACCCTGGTGAAGGCGTTGCCGGCAGCCACCGCAATGGTGCTGGCTTTTGAGTCCGGCGGTCGCATGAGTCCGGGTTCCGCCAAAACCAGTGTAGAAGGGTTGGCGGGCGGTGGTTGCGTACGCAAGGACGGTAAACTGAAATGGGTGCCGCTGGCCTGGAAATCACGCGATATTCCTTTTGAGCACGGCAGGCGTCTGGCCATTACCATTCCCTGGGGGGATGTGTTTACCGCTTATATCAGCACCGGCGTGCCCGACATTGAGGTCTATATGTCAGCGCCTCCATCGGTCGTTATGCGCATGAAGCGTTTGCGCATGTTGCGGCCGTTGTTATCCATGCAATGGGTGCAAAATGCAATGAAAAGACGCATAGAGAAGTCAGTTAAAGGCCCTGGGGAAGAGGCGCGGCAGGGTTCGCAGATGCAATTGTGGGGTGAAGCAAGCAGCGCCGATGGTCGTAGTGTAGCGGCCACCATGACCACACCGGATGGCTACGATGTCACCGTTGTTGCCAGCCTTGGAATCGTGGAGCACTTACTGGAGACCGAGGTTGAAGGCGGTTTTTACACGCCTTCGCTGCTGATGGGTGCGGACTTTGCGGAGAAATTACCCGGTATAACCATAAAAATTAAAGGCTGAAAGCTAACACTTGAGAAGCTGAATCTGCCCATGGCTGGCATCCCTGAGGGCGGCAGCCAACTCGCCAAAGTCCGCTTCACGGCAACGTATTTTCAGCACCAGACCCTGGTCGTCATAGTTATCCTCCAGTTTCTCAGCAGAAAACTGATGCAACAACCCATGTACGCTCGAGGCCCATTCAAAACCCGCCCTGATGACATACTCTGCGGTCGGAAACAATTCGATCACACCCGCCCGGTCCAGGCACCTGGCAGTGGTTCCCGAGTAGGCCCGCACCAGGCCACCGACACCCAGCTTGATGCCACCGAAATAGCGCGTCACCACGACCATGGTGTTTTCCAGTTGGCGGCGTTCAATCACATTCAGTATGGGCCGCCCGGCCGTACCTGAGGGTTCACCGTCATCGCTGGAACGGACCTGAAAGTTAATCCGCCAGGCCCAGCAATTATGGGTTGCCTGCGGGTCTGCAACCGATTCGTAAAAGTCCAGTGACTCCGCCTGTGATGCGACGCCGGCGGCATGGGCGATAAAGCGGCTCTTTTTTATGCTGTCTTCAAAACAGTCAGGGCTTTTCAGCGTCAGCATCAGTTCTTGAGTTCATCCGGCAGCGGGTAATCAGGGTAGCGTTCTATAAACGCCTTCAAGGCAGCTTTCCACCGGTCATCGCCGGCGCGTTTAAGCTCCAGGATAATTTGCAGTTGTACGTCTCTGGCTGCTGCCAGGTCTGTGGCCATGGCTTTGGCGGGCTTCTGCGCCTCGGGCATGGCCTCCCCCAGTGTGCTCGCAGCCGGCATGGCCTGTCTCAGGCTGTCGGGTTCAGTGCGGGATTCCTTATACTGATCGTTGCTGTATCCCGGTTCTGCGCTACGCAGCTTGCGTGTCAGTCCGCCTGGTTCCAATTTTAATTCTGATTTAAATTCTGATTCTGATGCAGGTACAGGTGCAGGTGCAGGGGATGCAAGTCCAGTGGTTTTGCTGCTGACGCTTGCAGGGACCGGGGGTTGGCGTTGCGTCAGGATAATGGTTAGTGCCAGTACCACGACTGCTGCCGTTGTGAGCCCGTGTGTCCAGCCGAAATCCATCCAGCCGGCTTTTTTCTCAACGGCCCGGTGGGCGCTGCTCAGTACGGCCTGATCCAGCAGTTCCGGTGGTTCTTCAGACTTCAGTTGCTGATAAGCCTGACCGAGCGTTGCCAGGTCATCCGCCAGATTGCTATTTTGGGACTTGTCGTGCGGAGTATCTTTTTTCATGCCGTTCATTCCGCCAGGCCTTGTTTGAGTTTGTTGACCGCGTAGCGCAGGCGGCTTTTGACGGTTTCCCTGCTGGCCCCGGTAACACTGGCAATTTCCTCCA
Organism: Oceanospirillales bacterium; assembly: GCA_003233115.1. Lineage (GTDB taxonomy): Bacteria > Pseudomonadota > Gammaproteobacteria > Xanthomonadales > SZUA-36 > SZUA-36. Next base: position 17,244 of record QIKV01000155.1, on the reverse strand, counting down.
TTTTCAGGCCGGTTTCAAGTTTCAGCAGCAGCGCATTTCTTTGCTCCGGGGGCAGTGCGGCAATATTTTCCCGCAAGTATTGCCTTTGTTGCCCGTCAATGGCGTGTTGTGCCGGTTCAGGCTGTTGGTCGGACAGTGAATCCATTTCAGTAGCGGTCGCTGGTCTGCTGCGCCGGTAGTGGTCGACCAGGTGGTTGTGGGCAATGCGGAACAGCCAGGCACTAAAGGGTGATGAAGCGCGGTATTTCCGCCTGCTGCGGATGACCTTTTCCCACACGCCCTGATACAGGTCGTTGGCTGTGGCCGCATCTTTGACCTGGCGCCTGAAGTAACGGTACAGGGCGCCACGGTGCCGGGCATAAAGCTGATTAAATGCCGCTGCATTTCCCTGTGCGTAGTGTTGCATCAGTTGCTCGTCAGTTGTCTCACGCATACAGGCAGCGTAGCTGATCCGGGCTGGCAGGCCAAGCCGGGTTGGTGGACCAGGCCTGCCGCTCGACCGGTTCCAGGCTGTACCCTGGCCCTCCTACCTATCCCGTTTTGCGACAGGGTTGGTTTTATCCAGCGTTCCAGCCAGGCTGACCAATTGCATGAACTCGCTGCGGTATCCAAGCGGATCATCGCCCCGTGACCGGCGGGCCAGTTGTGCGATGTCAGTGAAGCTGAAGGATTCGAGGTACTTGCCACCCCGTAACTTCTGTCCGAAAGCCGCCACGGATGCTGCGAAATTAAAGCTGTCACTACCGCGTGCGTTGCTGCCGCTGTCCATGACGGGTGACTCGATCAATTTGGATATTGACTCGCCGGGTAATTTATAGCGGATACGCAAGTACGCCAGTTCCTGGTTGAAGGACTGACTGCTGCGTGCGCTAGCGGTATCGGCTTGATAGCGGCGTGGCGGCAAACGCTGACCGCCGGCGCCGACCAGGCTGATTTCATACAGCGCGGTCACCCGGTGCCCGGCACCGATATCACCGGCGTCGACCTTGTCGTTGGCAAAGTCTTCCTCGTTCAATGCGCGGTTTTCATAGCCGATCAGGCGGTATTCGGCAACCCTTGCCGGATTGAATTCAATCTGGATTTTGACATCTTTGGCAATCGTCAGCAGCGTTGCGGAAAGTTCTTCAGACAGAACCTTGCGCGCCTCGTTGAGGCGGTCGATATAGGCATAGTTGCCATTGCCTTCATCGGCCAGCTGCTCCAGCAGGTGGTCGTTGTAGTTGCCGCTGCCAAAACCCAGGGTGGTCAGGGCTATACCGGTCTTGCGTTTGCGCTGAATCAGGTCAAGCAGTTCTTGCGTGCTGGCCAGTCCGACATTGAAGTCACCATCGGTTGCCAGGATAACGCGGTTAACCCCGGCGGGGATGTAGTTCTGTTGCGCCAACTGGTAGGCCAGGCGGATACCAGCCGCGCCATTGGTAGAGCCGCCAGCGCGTAACTGCTGCAGTGCCGCCAGGATATCGGCCTTGTGGTCACCGGCGGTGGGTGGCAACACGACCCCGGATGCACCGGCGTAAACGACCATGCTGATACGGTCACGTGCACCCAACTGGTTGACCAGCAGTGTCAGAGCTTGTTGTAGCAGCGGCAACTTGTCAGCGGTGTTCATCGAGCCGGAAACATCGATCAGAAACACCAGGTTCGATGCCGGCAGTTGTGCCTGCGGTACCTTGTAGCCCTGGATGCCTATGCGCAGCAAGCGGGTGTCCGGGTTCCACGGTGTCGCTGCGATTTCAGTGCTGACCCGGAAAGGGGTTTGGCGGTCCTCCGGCAACGGGTAGTCGTAGTCAAAGTAATTGACAAATTCCTCGACCCGGACCGCATCTTGCGGTGGCAACTGGCCCCGGTCCAGCCAGCGGCGCATATTGGTGTAGGCACCGGTATCCACATCAATGGAGAAGGTTGATACCGGGTCGCTGGTCACCCGCATGACCTGCTGGCTCTCAAAATGTTGATAGCTCTCGCGGTACAGGGGCTCGCCAGGATAGCGGATGTAATTCTGAACTGCATTGGTTGAGATAAATGCTCTGCTTGCTGGCAGTTGCATTGGGCTGAGACCGGCTTTCCCAGGCGTGCCAGGTTCCACCTTCACTTTATAGCTGTCAGCGGACATCGGCACAGTGACGATGGCGCTCTCCTTGGGCGCACTGTGAACATTCAATGCGGGTTCAGCCCCGGCAGCCTGCTGTTCGTTTTCATTGACGGCACAGGCAGCCAGTGTGGCCATGACAAGTACGACTGGAAATGTCTTGAAATGCATATTTCTTACTCCTGGTTGATGAAAAACTTTATTGCGTACCGGGTTAATACGCAGGCAGGCGTAAAAAGGGTTTATCAAAGGAGGGAGAAGGTGAGGCCGCGAATCCCTCCCTGGAGGCTCTGTAAAAGACGTGGCCCAGGCCAGCCTCTCGACCGGTTCCCGGTCTCACCTCCTCCCTGTTTTTTAAGGTCTCAGAGGGCAGGTACCACCCTGTCCCCACTTGGGGCTGTGGATTCTGGTTGCTGCTCAATCACGACCAGCCAAGCTGGTCCATCCTATGGTGGTGTATCGTCGGTTTCTTCCGTGGTTGAACGGATTCGTCCGTCTGTAAGCTGGGTTAGCAGCGCTTGCCCGGGTTTAACGTTCTCTACGGAACTAATTGAATGTCCCGATTCAGCATCGGTAACAATGGCATAACCGCGCGCAAGTGTTGGCAGGGGGCTGACGGCGTTCAGCGTGCGCACCAGATCCTGCAGCATGCGCCGGCGCTCTGCCAGCATGCGCCTGGCGGCGGGCAGTATGCGGTGCTGGTACATATCCTGCAGGTGCCGGCGGCGCTCCGGCACGATGCGTTTGCCGGCAAGTTGCAGGCGCTGTCTGGCTTGTTGCAGCAGTTTGCGGTGCTGTAACAAACGCTGTCCCGGGTGTTGTTGCTGCAGGCGGTGGGCCAGGTGATCCAGGCGCTGGGATGAGCGTTGCATGAGGTACTGTATGCGTTGCAACAAGCGGTTATCCAGTGCTGCCAGGGATTGCTTCAGAGCGCGTTGGTCGGGCGAAATCAGCTCCGCCGCAGCGGATGGCGTAGGTGCCCTCAGGTCGGCGACAAAGTCGCTGATGCTGAAATCAATTTCATGCCCGACTGCGGAAACGACCGGCAATTCTGAAGCGAAGACAGCCCTCGCAACAACCTCTTCGTTAAAGGCCCACAGGTCTTCCAGTGAGCCGCCGCCCCGGCCGGCTACGATCAGCTCTGCCCAGCCGTGTCGATTGGCTGCAGCCAGCGCGCCGGCAATGGCCGGTGCAGCGTTATCACCCTGCACCGGAACCCCGTAGACACGCACCTGTGCCAGTGGCCAGCGCCGCTGCAATACATTCAGGATGTCCCGCAGTGCGGCACCGGATGGGGACGTGACCACGGCGATGCGGAGCGGGAAGCGCGGCAGGGCCTTTTTGCTGGCCTCGCTGAACAGGCCCTCCGCTTCGAGGTTATTTTTAAGTAATTCAAATTTCGCCCGCAGCAGACCTTCACCGGCCCGCACCATCGAATCTGCAATCAACTGGTAATTGCCACGGGCCTCGTACAGGCTGACCCGCCCGCGCGCCCGCACCAGCATGCCGTTTTCAGGTTTAAAGCCCAGGCCGTAGGTATTGGAGCGAAACAGGGCGCAACTGATTTGTGCCTTGTCGTCTTTCAGTGAGAAGTATACGTGCCCGGAAGCGGGGCGGCTGAGGTTTGAAATTTCACCCTCCACCCAGACCCGGCCAAAGCCGGCCTCCAGGTGGATCCTGGCTTCGTGGTTCAGTTCACTTGGTGAATAAACAATGCCTGTTGGAAGGTCTTCGGATTCCATGCACAGATGATAAACTTATGCCTGCCCCGTGTCCTGTCTGATGCAAACGAGAACCACTCATGATCGGAAAAATGACTGGAAAATCAATTTTATTTTCGTTGCTGCTGTTTGGCACAGCCTGCAGCAAAGAGGTAGGTCCGCCGGGCACACCCGCACAAATCAAACCGCAACAAGCTGGGCTGACACTGATCTACAACGCGCAGATTTATACCATGGATCGCGGTTTTTCGACTGCAGACTCAATGGTATTTGATCAAAGTGGGGCGTTGAAATTTGTCGGCAACGAAAAGCCCATGCGCGACAGGTTTCCGGCAGCGAAGCCTGTTGACATGGGTGGCAAGACCATTATTCCCGGCCTGATTGATGCACATGGCCACCTGTACGGACTGGCCGTCAGCCTGACCCAGGCGCAGTTGCAGGGCACCACCAGCAAGCAGGATATCATGCGCAAACTACATGAGCACGAGGCCAATTTGTCTGCAGGTGACTGGCTGCTGGGCCGTGGCTGGGATCAGAACGACTGGCCGGTGCAGGCGTTTCCGAGCCGTGCCGACCTCGACCGGGAATTTCCTGACCGGCCGGTCTGGTTGCGGCGCATCGATGGTCACGCAGCCTGGGCCAATAGCGCCGCACTGGCCATGGCAGACCGGGATTTGTCGGGCGACTGGCAACCCAAAGGCGGTTTTATTTACCGCGATGAAAACGGACAGGCCAGTGGCGTGCTGGTGGATGGCGCGATGGCACTGGTACAAAAAGCCGTGCCGGAGATTTCGCCGGCCTTGTTACAGGCATCCCTGGGCCTGGCATTGCAGCGCATGGTCAGCCTTGGCCTGACGGGTGTGCACGATCCGGGTATCAGCCGGCAGGTGCTGGATTTGTACCGGCAACGAATCAGGGACGGGCAGTTCCCGACACGCGTCTACGCGATGACTGACGGCGCTGGTAAAACACTGGACTGGTTATGTGAAAACGGTGCTGTAAGTGACCCCTCGGGACGTTTATTCATGCGCTCGGTAAAGCTCTATATCGATGGTGCACTGGGAAGTCGCGGGGCGGCATTGCTGGCTGATTATACCGATGATCCCGGAAATTCGGGCCTCCTGTTCGTGCAAGCTGAAGAACTGGAAGCCATGATCGACAAGGCCCTGGCATGCGGATTTCAGGTCGGCATACACGCCATTGGTGATCGCGGCAACCGGGTGGCACTGGATGCATTGGAGGCCGCGATACAGCGGTATCCGGATAACCCCGGGCGCCACCGCATTGAGCATGCACAGGTATTGACCCGCACCGATATCCCGAGGTTTGCGCAACTGGGTATCATTGCTTCAGTGCAACCCACCCATGCGACCAGTGATATGTACTGGGCCGAGGAGCGTCTGGGTCCGGAGCGTGTGCAATATGCTTATGCCTGGCGTTCCTTGCTGGATACTGGTGCGCGATTGGCGCTGGGTTCGGATTTTCCGGTTGAACAGGTCAACCCGATGCTGGGGATCTACGCTGCCGTGACCCGGCAGGATATCAGTGGCTGGCCGCCGGGCGGTTGGTACCCGCAGCAAAGATTGAGCCGTGAAGAAGCCGTGCGCGGCTTTACGCTCGATGCCGCCTACGCCGCTTTTATGGAAAAGAGTGTCGGCTCGCTGGAGCCTGGCAAGCGGGCGGATTTTATTGTCCTGGATCAAGACGTGATGCAGGTGGAAGCAGCGGATATCCCGTCGATAAAAGTGCTGCAAACCTGGTTGGATGGTGAGTTGGTGTGGCAGCGCTGATTGGGAGTGTTGCCGGGCGCCAAATACAGTCTGTTATTCGTTTCGCTGCAGGGCTATAATGGTCTGCTATCGCGCCCGGCCTGATCCGGGCGTTGCCATATTCAATATGGAGTGTAGCTGCCATGAAAGTAATCGGTGAAGCGCTCACCTTCGATGATGTATCCCTGGTGCCGTCCTACTCTGACATCCTGCCCAAAGACGTCAACCTGCGAACGCGCCTGACCACCGGCCTGACTTTGAAAACACCGCTGATCTCCGCCGCCATGGATACCGTGACCGAGGCACGCCTGGCGATCGCAATGGCACAGGAAGGTGGCATTGGTGTGATCCATAAAAATATGAGCCTGGGCGACCAGGCGGAACAGGTCCGGATTGTTAAAAAGTATGAAGCAGGCGTTATCAAGGATCCGATAACCGTGGGTCCTGCTACCACCATTTCTGAAGTTCTTGATATCACTCACCGGCATAACATTTCCGGCGTGCCGGTGGTGGATGGCAGCGAACTGGTGGGGATTGTCACCAGCCGCGACATGCGTTTTGAGCGCCGTCTGGATGATCCGGTGCGCAACATCATGACACGCAAAGAAGACCTGATTACAGTCAATGAGAATGCCAGCCAGGATGAAGTGCTGGAATTACTGCACCGCCACCGTATCGAGAAGGTACTGGTGGTCAATGACAGTTTTGAACTACGTGGCCTGATTACCGTTAAGGATATCCAGAAGTCTTCAGATTTCCCAAATGCAGCCAAGGACTCCCGCGAACGCTTGTTGGTGGCCGCAGCGGTCGGTGTAGGCGGCGACACCCAGGAACGCGTCACGCTGCTGGTTGAAGCGCATGTGGACGTCATCATTGTGGATACGGCCCATGGCCACACCCGTGGTGTTCTCGACCGGGTCAGTTGGGTCAAGCAACAATTCCCGGATGTGCAGGTAATCGGGGGCAATGTGACCACTGGCGCTGGCGCCCTGGCGCTGGTCGAGGCCGGTGCAGACGGTGTAAAAATAGGCCAGGGGCCTGGCTCAATATGCACAACCCGCATTGTTGCCGGTGTGGGTGTTCCCCAGATCACTGCCGTCAACAACGTCGCTGAGGCACTGGCAAAGAAGGGGGTGCCGTGTATCGCAGATGGGGGTATCCGGTTTTCCGGTGACGTGGCCAAGGCCATTGCTGCCGGCGCTTCTACGGTAATGATTGGCGGGCTGTTTGCGGGTACGGAAGAAGCACCTGGCGAGGTCGAATTATTCCAGGGCCGTTCTTACAAGTCATACCGTGGCATGGGCTCATTGGGCGCCATGCAGAAAGGTTCAAAAGACCGTTATTTTCAGATGGATGTAGCGGCTGACAAACTGGTGCCAGAGGGTATTGAAGGCCGCGTACCATACAAGGGCCCGTTATCCGGCGTGGTGCACCAATTGATTGGCGGTCTGCGCTCATCGATGGGCTATATGGGTTGCGACTGCATTGAGCGCTTCCGCAAAGAAGCACAATTTGTCCGTATTACCAATGCCGGTGTGCGCGAAAGTCACGCCCACGATGTGCAGGTCACAAAAGAAGCTCCGAATTACAAGCTGGGCTAGCTTTAGCCTCTGGGACACCTATGACGCAGGACATTCACCAGCATCGCGTACTGATACTGGATTTTGGTTCCCAATATACCCAACTGATTGCCCGCCGTGTGCGTGAAATCGGTGTGTACTGTGAAATCTGGCCCTGGGATGTCAGTGCGGAAGAGATAGTTGAATTCAAACCGCGTGGCATCATCCTTTCAGGCGGCCCGGAATCCGCGACCACAGCAGATAGTCCCACAGCCCCGGCTAGCGTATTTGAACTGCAGGTACCCGTTCTCGGTATCTGTTACGGCCTGCATACCATGGCAGCCCAGTTGGGTGGCATGGTCGAGCCTTCCGCTGAAAAAGAATTCGGTTATGCACAAGTAGAACTGGTGCAGACGTCGGTGTTGTTCAATGGCATCAGTGACCACCAGGGCGGGGCAGGCGGGAAGCACGATCTGCTCGACGTGTGGATGAGCCACGGCGACAAGGTGGTCACGCTGCCGCAAGGTTTTGAGTTGATTGCCCGCACAGCATCCGCTCCCGTGTGTGCGATTGCAGATGAGGCGCGGCATTTTTACGGCGTGCAGTTTCATCCTGAAGTGACCCACACCCGTCAGGGTGAGGCGATTCTGCGGCGCTTTGTATTGGATATCTGTGCCTGTGAAGCGCGCTGGACCGCTGCCAACATCATTGAAGACGCTATCGCGCACGTGCGCCGCGAGGTGGGTGACGACCATGTGCTGCTGGGCTTGTCCGGCGGTGTTGATTCCAGCGTGGTGGCCGTTTTGCTGCACCAGGCTATCGGCGATCAACTCACCTGTATATTCGTGGACACCGGACTGCTGCGCTACCAGGAAGGCGACCAGGTGATGGACACGTTTGACCGCCACATGGGCGTGCATGTCATTCGCGTAGATGCCCGCGAGCGTTTTCTTGCCGGCCTGGCGGGCATTGCGGACCCGGAACACAAACGCAAGGTCATCGGCAACCTGTTCGTCGATATCTTTGAAGAGCAGGCCAAAGCATGCAGTCGCTCGGATGATCATGTCAAGTGGCTGGCGCAGGGCACGATCTATCCGGATGTGATCGAGTCTGCCGGTAGCCGCACCGGCAAAGCACACGTGATCAAGTCACACCACAACGTCGGCGGCCTGCCGGATGATATGCAGATGGCACTGGTCGAGCCGCTGCGCGAATTGTTTAAGGACGAGGTGCGGCGCATCGGCATGCAACTCGGTCTGGCACCGGAAATGGTCTACCGGCACCCGTTCCCCGGGCCGGGGCTCGCTGTGCGTATCCTCGGCGAAGTGCGTGAGGAATACCTTGAGCCGTTGGCGCAGGCTGACCACATTTTCATCGATGAATTACGCAAGCACGACCTATACGACCAGGTAAGCCAGGCATTCGCGGTATTCCTGCCGGTCAAATCGGTGGGTGTGGTCGGCGATCAGCGGCGCTATGAATGGGTGGTCGCTTTGCGTGCCGTCGAGACGGTCGATTTTATGACCGCCATCTGGGCGCGGCTACCTTATGAATTTCTTGACAAGGTATCTTTAAGGATAATCAATGAGATATCAGGTATATCTAGAGTAGTTTATGATATATCTGGAAAGCCACCCGCCACCATTGAATGGGAATAAACCGGCAGTTCAGGTTACGGTCCCTGCTATCAGCATCGGCAGATTGGTGGCATAGAATCACACGTACCTTGCCGTCCGGACTGCCAGCACCGTTCTTTTTTACGCAAGATATCAACGCTGTACATGAGTACTTTTCGGCCTGCTATGCTGATATGCACAGCATTCCAGAGTCGACTCGCTTACTCAATGGCCATTGTTATGTCTGCAGTACGGTGGTTGACTTCCAGGTAGCGCCTGCCGGGGACGGTGGTGTTGTCAACTGGCGTGAGACCCTGGTTTGTCCTCGCTGTCAATTGATTAACCGTTGGCGCGGTTGTCTGCACCTGTTTGAGTACTTCTGTGAACCTGGTCTGCAAGACCGGGTTTACCTGACGGAGATGTTGTCTCCCGTATACCAACAGCTTGCCGGTCGTTTCCCGAGGCTCAGCGCCAGCGAGTTCCTGCCGCCGAATGAGCTTGGCAGCACGGTGCAAACACACGCTGTGCCGGTCAGAAATGAAGATGTAACGCAATTAACCTACCACGACTGCAGCTTTGAGTCTGTTTTGTGTTTTGATGTGCTGGAGCACGTGGCAGATTATCGTGCGGCGTTGCGAGAATTTTCCCGGGTGCTCTGCAGTGGTGGCCGGCTGATACTCAGTGTGCCATTCAGCTTCAGGCAGGAAACCCGGATTCGGGCTGAGGTTGACGGGGCAGGCAACATTAAACACCTCGTGGAGCCCTGTTACCATGGTGATCCTCTCTCCGACGAGGGCGTGCTGAGCTATTACGACTTTGGTATGGATTTGCTGCACGAACTGCAGTCAGCAGGATTCGAGGAGACGTTGTTAGTCTGTTATTACTCGGGGAATTGGGGCTATCTTGGTGAAAATATCGCCTATGTAGCCCGGAAATCCTGAAAACATCAAGTAAGGTGAAGGAGATGAAATCATGTATCTGCTCAAGTGGAAATCCACATGGAAATGGGGCGGTGCCTATGCAGCACTTGCGCTGGTGTTGGTGGTATTTGGGATTCCGCAAGCCCAGGCCATTCCGGCTTATGCCCAGCAGACGCGCACGGCTTGTGAGGCCTGTCATGTTGGTGCCTTTGGCCCGCAACTGACCCCGTTCGGGCGCGAATTCAAGCTGCTTGGCTATACCCTCAAGGTGGGTTCCGGCCTCACCCCCAAGGTTTCAGCCATGGTGGTGGAAGCCTTCACCCACACCCAGGCCCCACAGAAGGGCGGAGCGGCCCCAGGCTATGCTCCCAACAACAACTGGAGTATGGCACAGGCTTCCTTGTTCCTGGGCGGCCATATCACTGATCACCTGGGTGTATTCGCCCAGGCCACCTATTCTCAAAACGGTAAGGTTTTTGGTTGGGACAATACGGATATCCGCTATGCCAGACGAGCCAGTTTTGGGACGCACTCGGCGATCTGGGGTATTTCAGTGAACAACAACCCAAGCCTGTCCGATATATATAACTCGACCCCAGCCTGGGGATATCCGTACATGGGTTCGGATCTGGCACCCGGGGCGCCGGCGGCACCCATGATTATGGGCGCTCTGGCTCAGGGCGTGGTCGGGGCCTCCGCCTATACCCAGATCGATGGCAAGTGGTACTTCGAGGCAGGAGCCTACCGGAGTCTGTCCCAGGCTTTTCTCAACCGTGTGAATGCCGACTATCCGGGGCTGATCTCCAGTGCCGCGCCTTATCTTCGGTTCGCCTATCAGGCCAATCTGAGCCCGACGAGCTATCTTGAAGTCGGGGCTCTGCATTTTGCCCCGAAGATCAATCCGACGGCCGTAGCCGGACAGCCTACCGATGATTACAAGGACTATGGTATTGATGCTAACTACCAGTGGTTTGGCACCAATTCCAAGCACATCGTGACGGTGCAGGCTCTGTACCTGCACGAACAACAAACGTTGAACAATACCTTTACTGTCGGGGGATCCTCGAATCTAAACAATACCCTCGATGCTATCAACCTGAATGCCGAGTATTGGTACGAGAACACCTATGGTGTGACAATTGCAGCAATGACCAATAACGGTAGTTCCGACAACCTGCTCTACGGCGGTTCGCCCGATACCGGGGGCGGCATGGTGGAACTTGACTGGAACCCATTTGGCAAGAATGACAGTTGGCGTCAGCCATTTATCAATCTCAGAGTCGGATTGCAGTACACCTTCTATTCGAAGTTCAGCGGCATGACTGCCAATGCGTCGGATAACAACACCACTTATATATCTTTCTGGACGGTTTTCTGATCCGCCATGCAGTCAGGTTGTACCGCTCTTATGAGCGGTCTGCGGAGTGCCTTTTTATTACCGGCACGGTCAGTCTTGAACCAGATAAATAAATTGGAATGGGGGTGTTAATATGCATCCAACTGACTGTTCTAAACTTATATCTTACCTTCCGCCGGGTATGCAAAGGGTGTTTATCGGCATTCCCATTGACAGGCAATCGCAACAGCACATCAACGAGTTACTGAAACCCATTAAAGACTCGCGACAGGATATTCGCTGGATGGCTGAAAAAAACCGGCACCTGACGCTCGCGTTCCTGGGTAATAAAACAATTGCCGAGGTTGGTAACTTACTTCGCTTATTCGATGAAACCTATCAGCAGGAAACACATTTTCAATACAGGCTTGCAAGCCTCTCACGCTTTCCTGGCCCGACAGGCAGAATCATTGCGCTTAGCAGCGAACCCACCAGGCCACTGGATAATCTTTTTCAAATCACATCAGAACTTTTACAAAGAAACAAGATTGAATTCGATCAAAAAATATTTCGGCCACACATCACACTGGGAAAGATCAAAAGGGCGAAATACGTTAAAACTTCATTTTATCAGCAAACTACCATCAGCCTGGACATCACTAAAGTAACGCTCTATCAAAGCACGCTTACCGATTCTGGAAGCATATTTTCTGCGCTAAAAGAGACGCAACTAAAGCTTGCAGCCGCTGATTTTTAAGGGGACGCTGTATCTTCTGTATTCTCGCTGATAGTGAAAGGTTTACCAACGGGGTATGAATCTGTTACTCGTATCGATATTGCTGGCTTTTGTGGTGGGTTTTTCGGCCCATCGTGCCGGCGTTTGCACGGTTGCCGCAGTCGCTGAGTTGCGCTCTACAAACCAGGCCAGGCTATTTATCAGCTTCCTGAAAACGGTGCTGTGGATAGTATTGATCAGCAAAACACTGTTGCTTTGGCATCCTGAGCTCGCCAGAGTGTGGCAGGTCGACTCAACATTCTGGCTGGCGCTGGCCGGTGGCTTCATTTTTGGTGTCGGTGCCACGATAAGCGGTGGCCTCCTCTATACAATTAACGGTAAATGGGCCTACTCAAGCATCGTTGTACAGACAGTCACGGGTCGCAGTGGTAATTCGGTGAACCCGGACACTGCTCTGTACCTGTTCATGGCGTTACTCGCCGGCGCCATTTTCTCAGCACTCAGCGGTCGTCGGTTTAAATTCAGTTTTGCCGGTGACAAATGGAGCAGGAATCTGGCAGGGGGGTTTCTCATGGGATTTGGCGCCATGATGGTGCCTGGCGGAAATTCTGCATTGATCTTGCAGGGGTTGCCGCAGTTGTCGCTGCATGCGATCACGGCTTATCCCGCCATGATACTGGGCATTATGGTGGCGATGAAGGTACTTGAGCGTATCACCGGCAAGGCTTTGTACGTCAATTGTAGCGGGGATCAATGCAGGGTAGAGCTGTAATGCGATACCCAACCCTCAGCTCAGGCCGGCACCTTTGCCTGGGGAGCGCGCGCCGGTGACGATTCAAGGCCCAAGACATTCGCGCCCCTCTACCAGCCAGGCTTGTGGCGCCCAATCTGCCTGCTTGACATATTTGGGTTCTACCAGCGCAAAAAACTGCCACCTGTCATTAAACAGCCAGGTATAGCCCGATGCGACGATGATGCCGTTGCTGGTGATCAGAAAGGGTTTTGAAGTCTGTGCTACCTCATCCCCCGAAAACGTCCCCGAGACATAAGCGTGTATTGTTTGTTGCGGATCAGTGTTTGGTAATTCGTGGAAGCCATCAAAATCCACGCCAATGCCGGTTGCTGATTGGTCGCATAGGGTTGTCACTGCCTGGCCGCGATATGCATCATAGGGTCCGATCTGCCACAACGCACCGTCACGGTCGTCGAGGTCGAGTTGGGTACGATTTTCAATGACCAACTGGGTAATATCCAGGTCCGCTTCGTCCAGCACCTGCAACTTTCGTCGCAGGTAGGAGCTTGCAAGTCTTGGCCGGGGGGTGGAGATTGCGGGTGATTGCAGGTCGATTCCATCAAACTTCAATGCGTCAGAAGTGGCGCCAAGCGCTGCCAGCAGTGTGGGCAAAATGTCAATCGTCATGGCGGGAGTGGTCAGGCGTTTTCCCTGCATTTGGCCGGGAAACTTGATGAACAGTGGCACCCTGAGCGTGGCAGCCTGGTTGGTCCCGGACAGCCCCCGGCGTGTGTCATTCAGTGCGAAATTGATGCCGTGATCTGCTACCACCACTAGCATGCTCTCATGCAGCATGCCCTGTTGTTGCAAATGCTCCAGTAAATTGTCCAGCAGTGCGTCCGCATACTGCGTTTGCAGGTAATGGCGTTGTTTGCCGCTGACAACCCCCCATTCCACGTTACCCCAGTGTTGTTTTACCTGGCCTCGCAACCATTCCAGGCCATAGTTTTCGCCACTGGGGAAATAGGCAAGCGGTGCGTGCGGAAACAGGATATGCAGGAAATTGAGGGTGGGCCTGTCACGCTTTTGAATTGAATCGGTAAAGCGTCTGAACAAGCCCGGGCGGTCGATTTGTGTTTGAGTGCCTGCGTATTTGAGCCAGCCATCAGGAAAGATCACCTGCCGTTCAGCAAAGAACCCGCTCCAGTTATCGGTCACGTCCGGCAGCTTGTTGCTCCAGCGCTCGGGAGCAACGCGATGCAGGTAGATTGCGGACAGATCCAGCAGCAGCGCTTTAAACCGGCTGTACATACCTGGCCCGGAGTGGGGGCATAAATTTTGTGGACACAGGCGCGTGACCATTTCTGCGACATTGTACTGATAGCGTTGGCTCAAAATGGTGAAGAGGTTGACCGGGTGCGCTGCAATGGACGGGTCTGAATCTTCTTCCTGTGGGTATAGACCGGTCAAAATAGCAGGTACCGCATCGACTGTGCCATCGGCAACCGAGGTGGTGTTGTAGTACCAGTTGGACAGGGACTGCAAGCGGGCAAACCCTGGAAACAGCACCCCATCGATCTGCTTGTCCTCATCCAGCAGTGTCGCCAGTGGCAACTCGTCCAGGATGATGAAGATGATATCCGCAAGTGGTTTGCCGGCGGCTTGCCCGTCCAGCGGGACCGCGGCAAAAGAATCAAATTGTTCTGTGGCTGTTGCGAAGAACAAAAACCACAACGGGAAGAGGGCTGCAAATACCGCCAATACGGGCGTCAGAATTTGCCACCGTGAAAACAGCAGGAGCCAGCTTATGGTAAAACCAACAGCAGTTGCCAACCCGATAAACAGCAACCAGTGCCCGCCGAGGCTGGTCTGCAGTAGCTGGGCAACAAACAGGGTGGCCAGGCTGCCGCTGACGGCCCAGCACCAGAGTGCAGAAAAGACCGGCCAGCGCTGCCGGGCCAGCCACCCCGGGAAGGCCAGTACCAGCGGGCCTAATACACTCAATACAGCCGTCAACGCCCACACGTCAGCCCGTGTATTCTGGCGTGCCAACAGAAACACAGGGGTGTTCAACAATAAGTTGTAAACAGGCTGGGCAACAGCAAAACCACCCAGGGCAAGCGGCAGGAGCAGGAGATTGAAGTTGTTTTTAACCGGCCGCATTGATTGACAAGGCTATCATCCGAAAAAAAAGGAAAGTTATAATCAGTACGCATCTTACACAGTGATTAATCCTGAATGTAGGTTAACCTGATGAGAAATTAATCCTCACCGCTGGAAAGCATAAAAATATGGCCAAGTTAGTCGACCCAATCGCTGCAGTTGACAGCAGTGAGTTAAGCCAGCAGGACACGGTCTGGATGGCCGCAGCGCTGCTGCTCGCGGGCAAGGCCGCCAATGAGGACGAGGTTCCGGTCGGTGCAGTGGTTGTCAGGGAAGGCGCGATCATTGGCCGTGGGTGGAACCGGAATATCGGCCTGCATGACCCGTCGGCCCATGCAGAAATCATGGCCCTGCGTGCAGCCGGAACCGCGCTCGGCAACCATCGCCTGACTGGCTGCACGCTGTACGTAACGCTGGAGCCGTGCCTGATAGGCGCCATGATACACGCCCGCCTGGAGCGCGTCGTGTATGGTGCCGACGACCCGAAAACAGGCGCAGCCGGCGGAAAATTTGACCTTTTGCTTAATCCTGCCCACAATCACGCTCCGGTAGTTGACGGTGGTTGTTGTGCCGATGAATGCGCTATCTTGTTAAGGGCTTTTTTCCGGCAACGCAGATGAACTGTTGCACTCCGCGGATTTGACGGGGCCAACTGAAGAGAACTGACTATGAGAATTATTATCACCATTTTATTATTGCTGGTGTTCACCGATGCGGTCGCCTATCTTGACCCCGGTACCGGCAGCCTGTTGCTGCAGGTCATCCTCGGTGGTATTGCCGCCGTAGGTGTGGCGATCAAGCTGTACTGGCACAAGCTAAGAGCAGCACTTGGCATAGCAAAAAAAGAAGAAACCAAAGACGAGTCGAACTGAAGCACGCATGAGTAATCCAACCGCGGTGGTTAACCCCGGCTCATTTCGCGACCGTGACGGTCGCGTGTATCATTTTCAGGAGCGGATATTTCGGGGTTTGAGTGAATCCGCGCTGGAAAACTTCCACCAGTTGCAGGATAAGGCTTTTTACACCCGGCTGGTTGAATCCGGCAAAGTGATCGGGACCCGTGAGATTTCCGCTGCACAGAATCCGTTACCGGATGATGTGCAGGCACAGTGGGCCGGTTTCCTGGAACACGATCCGGTCGCGGTGATCAGCTACCCCTACGAGTGGACCTTCAGCATGCTCAAGGCCGCAGCCAGCTTGCAGTTACACCTGGTGGAACGCGCAATCAGTAACGGCTTCACGCTGAAAGATGCAAGCCCATACAATATCCAGTTTGTTGGGCATAAGGCAGTATTCATCGACATTCCTTCATTCGAGCCCTTACGGCAAGGGGAGCCCTGGTCTGGCTATCGACAATTTTGCGAGATGTTCCTGTTTCCATTGTTCTTACAGGCTTACAAGGGCTGCGACTTTCAGCCGTTCATGCGCGCCGCCATCAATGGTGTGGATGTGCAGGCCGCCGCTGCCTTGTTTGGCTTCCGTGATCGTTTCCGTAAAGGTGTGCTGAGCCATGTGTGGTTACAAGCCAAGCTGGATCGGCGCTATGGCGGCTCATCCGAGAATGTCCGCTCGAGTCTGAAATCTGCCGGTTTCAACCATGAACTGATCCTGGTCAATGTACGTAAGCTGCAAAAGCTGGTGGGCCGGCTTGACTGGCAGGCGCGTGGTTCGGAGTGGGGTGATTATACCGAATTTCACAATTACTCAGATGCTGATCACCGCAGCAAAGAAAACTTCGTCCGTGCTGCGATAAATACCTGGAAACTGGATACGGTATGGGATATTGGCTGTAATACCGGCCAGTTTTCACGCATTGCAGCAGTGGAGTGCCGACAGGTAGTGTCTATGGATGTTGACCATCTGGCAGTAGAGCGCCTTTATCTGGATAAAGACACACCGGATAATATTTTACCGCTGGTACAAAATATTGCCGATCCTTCACCGAATTGGGGTTGGCGCAACCGCGAACGCAGTGATCTGCAAACACGTAGCCGACCCGATCTGGTGATGTGTCTGGCGCTGATACATCACGTCGTTATCACGGCAAATATACCACTGGCAGAGTTTATTGACTGGCTGGCCGGGCTGACAGACAAACTGGTTATCGAGTATGTATCCCGCAAAGATGACAAAGTGAAAACCCTGTTGCGCAACAAGGAAGACAAGTACCAGGACTACAGCCGCGCATCATTACAAGCCAACCTTGGCCGGTATTTCGATATCCGCGCTCAGCAGGATGTGAATAACGGTGATCGCAGTTTGTACTTGTGTGTCAAACCAACAAGTAGCAGCGGCACTACTGGACCAGGCTGAAGCTCTTCAATTTTCCTGCGGCACGCCAGTCGTCTCTGTCTTTGGGATGGGCGGTTTCACTGAATTTCAGCGTGATCAGGTTATTGCCCGGTTTCAGCAATCCATCGGGTAGCGGTAACTTCATCTGGACCCAACCCTGGCCATTGTCTACAGAGTAGGTTTCATCCAGAAGTTGATGGTTCACGCTAACAGTGAATGATTGAGTTGTGGCTGCCATGAAGCCCGGCAGACTCAACTCCAGGTTGATGGTTGCCGGAAGTTCGGGCTGCCCGGTACCCACCAGGATCGA
>QIKV01000196.1 GCA_003233115.1 Oceanospirillales bacterium | reverse complement strand
CCTGGGCAATGCCCAGTTGCGCGCGGGCCTCCAGTACGCGCAGGCCGGCGATCTCAAGGGAATTGTTTTGCTGCCAGGCGGTTTCAACCAGCTTGTCGAGGACCGGGTCATTAAAAGCACGCCACCATTGCGGTTGACTGATGGGCGAAGGATCCAGCCCGTTCCTGTCTGCTTCAGACCAGCCAGGCGGTAGTTTGGCCTCGGGCTTTACAAAATTCGGGCCAACGGGCGCACATGAAACCAATTGCAAAAACAGCAGTACATACAGTGCTGTTTTACCGGCGTGGTGCACTATGAATGGCTGTCGGACGAAGCCGCCCTGTCTTGTGGGTCCGGCATATTCACTGTGTGGCGGGAAAACAGCCTGGTCATGACCGACAGCAGGGTGCCGGCGGAAAGGCCGAACATCAGGACGCCATTAATGGCTTCCAGCGCTCCCAGCAGGCGCCATCTCTCGCTCATGACGATATCACCGTAGCCCAGTGAGGCAAAATTGACACTGGAGTGGTAAAAAGCGGTCTGAAAATCACCGAACTCACCAAGCTTAATAAATAATATGGCCCAAATGGCAATTTGCAGCAGGTGGCCTGCAAATAACAATAACAACACCATGCTTATAACATAGGTATCGAAGCCAAAACCATCAGTTTTGCGGCCTTCACGGTTCAGGATCCTGAACAGGTAGCGGATCATTATGACCACGACGGCAACCTGAATGCTCATGGAAGCGAGTACCGTAGCGCTGCCCAGCAGTAATGGAATTAGCATGTCGATTCTCCAGTCTGTTAGGTGCCGGTCGCTCTGTCGGTCTTTCCGGCGGGGCTGTTATTGTGTTGAGGAACCGGTCTCAGGTGGAACTGCCGGTGCCGCTTCATCCATTTCAATCCACGCCTGGAAAAGTTTGTAGCCAACCGCGAGCACGACGGCACCGATGAACAACCCTACGATGCCGGAGGTGATCATTCCACCAATCGCACCCAGCAAGATAACCATCATTGGTGCATCTACGCCCCGGCCCAGCAACATCGGCTTCAGGACAGCGTCACTCACGCTGACCAGGATGCTCCAGACGGTGAAGACCACGGCCACGGTCGTGCTTTCGACAGAAAAGACGTAAAAGATTACCGGTGCCAGAACCAGTATCGGCGGTAACTGGGCTATCGCAAAAACAAGTATGACAATGGCCAAAAGTCCGGCTGCCGGCACACCGACGAACATCATGCCGAGCCCCCCCAATACCGCCTGGATGAAAGCAATGCCAATCACCCCGATGGTGACACTGCGAACCGTGTTGGCTGACATTGTCAACAACGCTTCACCGTGGTCTCCTGACAAGCGCCTGGCAAGCCTTTGCATGCTTCTACTGACCGTATCAGCACTCACCAGGAAGGCTGCGGCGATGATCAGTGAAATGATAAATTGCAAGATGCCGGAACCTACACCCGCAGCAGCAGCCAGCAATTTCTTACCTATACTGGATAGCTGGTGGGGGTACTTTTCCAGTAAAGCGCCCAGGTCGCTTGAAGCCTGATTCCAGAATGTATAGGTTTTCTCGCCGATCAATGGCCATTCACGCACAGATTCAGATGGCGGAGGTATGCTTACTGTGCCGGTACCGATTTCACTACCGATAGTAATCGCACTTTCCACCAGTGATGAGGATAGTGAAATAACCGGGATAAGGATCGTTGCGATACTGATGACAGCAAACAGCGTGACCGCCAGTTTCTTTCGCCCACCCAGTTTTTTGGCCAGTTTCAGGAACGGAGAGTAGACCGCAACAGCGATGATCGCTCCCCAGGCAATCAGTGAAATGAAGGGTGAAAGTATTTGCAGGCTCCAGGCCAGAATCAAAATAATAATTCCCAGCCGAATGGCGATCTCAATGACCTGGGTAGTCGGAGTGTGTCGCGAATTTGTGGGTAAGTGCATGGCTGCCTGCTCCTAAGAATTGTTGGCTTAGGGCACCTGCTGGTAGGCCCAGCACGTAAGCATACACTGATTGAACTTAATATTTACCTCAGGTTTGGAGAATTCCTGGGTTGGAAAATCCTCAGGCTGCCTGCTCGTTCATTTCCAGCAACTGGTCCAGGTCATTTGTTGACTTGAGAACGTCGGCCAGCGTAAACCGGCCCAATTCATCAAGGTAGGCCTGCAATGCGCAACGCAAAAAACCGCTCAGGCGTTTATCGGCAGATACTTCGGCGTTGGTTTGGATTGCTTCGGTACTCAGCGCCTGCAGGATTTTCTCCGTATTGCCGATGACTTCATTCAGGCCGATGTCTTCAGGCAGGCGGTTCAATCGAATTCCACCGCCGGGTCCGCGCTGTGCTGCAACAATTTGCAGGCGCGTAAGATTGCTGACCACCTTCATCAAGTGGTTTTTTGAGATATCGTAGGCTTCTGAAATCTGGTAAATGGTTACTCTGCTTTCGTAGTTTTGTCCGAGGTAGATCAGGACGCGCAGAGAGTAGTCGGTGAATCGTGTAAGGCGCATAGCGGCTTTCCACTCCAAGGTTGAGTCCCCCAAACTTGTAGACCGTATTATACGCTTGCTGGCGGGTTTCCAGGTAGAAAAAACTGGAAGCTTTGCGGAATTTATGCAGAAAAAAAGCCGGAATCAGATTCCGGCTTTTTTTCTGCAGCGCTCAGCGCTACTACTTGGAACTGAAATAAGCGGCCAGGTTAGCAATGTCAGCATCACTGAGGGCAGCGGCCTGGGCGGACATCAATGGGTCTTTGCGCGTCCCTGCGCGGAAATCTTTGAGTTGTTTTGCCAGGTACTGCTCCTTCTGTCCTGCAAGGTTAGGCCATATTGGGTTAACGCTAACACCGGACGGGCCATGGCAGGCTGCGCAAATAACAGATTTGGCCTTGCCCGCTGCTGCATCAGCGGCTAACACGGATGACGAAGCAAACAGCAGTGCCGTCAGTAAAACAAAAAGGGATGATTTCATTTAAAAGTCCTCCAGAGGGATATTAATTATCATTTAGTTAGCAATGATGGCGCGAATTCTAACGGATTTGTGATGGATTAGTAACTACTGTGGTTGATCATGCTGTATATGGACATACAACCTGCGCGAAAATTCCGTCAGGGTGAAAATGGCTGGATGAAACACACTTTATCCCTGCCTCAGAAAAACAAGGTTGCGACCTATTTGCAGCGGTTACAGAATGTTCTGCCTGGCTGTCTGGCCAAGCTGTTCCTTAACCCGGGTTATCCTTTAACCTGGGTTATTCCGTAACCTGTGAATCAAAAGCAAGTGCTGTCGAGGTGCCAACGGCTTCTTGTACTTGCTGAAGAGTCAGGCCTGGTTCGGCTGCCAGCAATGCATGCGCATTGCTTGTATACAGAAAACCGGCTGATAGTTGAGAAATAGTGTCTGAGTCGGGCGAGGGCGCACTTGCCAGGAACAATGCGGTCGCCAAGAGGGCGATGGATTTCATATCGCTACATCCTTGTACTAACTAGTTAAAAAACTAGCACTTACCCCTTGTAAATGCTGCTGGTTTTATTTAGAAATCCGTTCTAAAATTATATCCAGGTCGTTAAGTATACCCCAAAAGGCCTACTGATTTCCAGTCGGATGTTTTTTGACTTGATTACCTCCGAATGCCCATCAATGTTCTAACGCCCATTCAGTAGGGGTTCAAAGCTGTTTTATGCCGTTCTCTGTGGCGATCAGAAGCAAATCAGCGGGCCGCAATGCAAATAGCCCGCAGGTTACAACACCGGCCAGGTTATTGATGGTTTCTTCCGTCCTGACGGGATCAACCAAATCCATATTATGCACATCCAGGATCCAGTTGCCGTTATCGGTGGTAAATCCCTCACGCCATTCAGGTTGCCCGCCGAGTGCCACCATCCTGCGGGCGACCAGGCTGCGAGCCAGTGGAATGACTTCAACCGGCAGGGGGAAAGCACCAAGCACTTTCACCTGTTTAGTGGTGTCTGCAATGCAAATGAATTGTCTGCTTGCAGCGGCAATAATTTTTTCCCGTGTTAGCGCGCCGCCACCTCCTTTGATAAGGCGGCGATGCGGGTCGAACTCGTCAGCACCATCGATATACACGTCCAGGCCACCGGTCTGGTTGAGGTCCACTACCAGGATACCGGCATCCTCAAGTAACCGGGTGGTAGCCTCAGAGCTGGATACCGCTGCTTCAACCCGGATACCACTGTGAGCCAGTGCCTCAATAAAGCAATTCACCGTACTGCCTGTACCCACGCCTATGATGCTGTCAGGCTGAACGTAGTCCAGCGCCGCCGTGCCAACCAGGCGCTTCAATTCGTCCTGGTTCATGCTGCTTTCAGCGACATGATGTAGTCCCACTGGTCTGGTGCAACGGGCATCACGGACAGGCGGTTACCGCGCCGGATCAACGGCAGGTCGCCCAGCATCGAAGTGTGTTCCTTGATGGTTCTGAGTGAGATTGGCCGCTCCAGTTTGCTGACCAGGCGGATATCAACCAGAAACCAGCGTGGATTTCGGGGGTCACTTTTAGGGTCAAAATATTTCGATTCCGGGTTGCATGCATCCGGGTCCGGGTACGGTGTCGAGACAACCTCGGCCAGACCGACGATGGCGGGAACTTCGGTGTTGGAATGATAGAAGAAAACCCGGTCACCCGGTTGCATGTCATCACGCATGAAGTTGCGTGCCTGGTAATTTCGCACATGCTTCCACCAGCGGGTCTGGTGCGGGCATTGTGCCAGGTCGTCGATACTGAAAACGGTCGGTTCGCTTTTTACCAGCCAGTGCCTCATTCCATGCTCCAAATCTGTCAAAGTAATTGTTGTGGGGTGATCATTCCCCCTAATTTTTACCCATTTACGTGCCAAAGGGAAACCACCCGTTCTCATTGACCACGCCATGCAAGGGAATATCCCAGTCATTTTGGCTGATCAGCCCGATCTCCTGCAGGCTATAGGCAATGCCAACCCGCAGGGGGACCGGTGAATCACGCATCGATTTCAGCCGACGGTCGTAATATCCTGCTCCCATACCAAGACGGTTACCAAGACGGTCATAGCCAACCAGCGGCATGGCCAGAATGGCGAAACCAGCCAGTGATCTCTTTTCGGAGTTGGCTGGTTCGGGTATTCCGAAGCTGTTTTGGGCAAGCGCCAGTCCCGGTTGCCAGAGATGAAATTCCATCTGGTGGTCGGGCTCTGAAATTTTTGGCAAGGCGATCTCAATACCTTTTTCGAACAGTTGCCCGCACAACGGAATCATGTCCGGCTCACCGTCGAATGGCCAATAGATGGCCAGCGAGGAAGCAGTCCTGGATTCAACCAGTTGCAGCAGGTGTTGCCGGATTGCCTGATCGAACCGGCGGCGTTGCTGTATGGCAATATCCTGCCGCATGATGCGCAGCTTGAGGCGCAATTCTTGCCTGGAATCCTGGGTGGAAGCTTGGCTGGAAGATTCAGTCATGCCATAAAAAAAAGCAGTTGGAAGAAAGTAAATGCAACGTTACCAACGGAAAACAGGCAACGAAAAAGCCCTCCGTGAATGCCGCTGCAGATCCGACGACCTTGAACCATCGGTTCAGGTGGAACGGCGCTCCGAGCTTCAGGCTTTTCGCACTTCGGCGAACTTGCACACCGGCTGTGAGATATGCTGTTCCTAATTTACAAATTAGGGACAA
The DNA here is from genome assembly GCA_003233115.1 of Oceanospirillales bacterium. GTDB lineage: Bacteria > Pseudomonadota > Gammaproteobacteria > Xanthomonadales > SZUA-36 > SZUA-36. The sequence continues at coordinate 49,451 of QIKV01000196.1, read as the reverse complement.
GGTATTTATCGGGCCAGCTGGCTAACACCACAGAGGGCCCAATCATTCTAGCTCAATTGACCTTCAAGTGCATCTTCCAGTTCATCTGCAAGCTCTCTGATACGTCTATCCACGTTCTGCTTGCGATGCTGCTCAAGCGTTTTCATCTTGAGCAATTCATCAGAAAGGTTCAGTGCTGTCATCACTGCAATGCGTTCAAGCGCCATCAATCTGCCTTCCCCCTTGATGGAGAGCATACGTTCATCCAGATAGGCGGCCGCTTGCCGCAAGGCCTTACGTTCTTCCGGTTGGCAAGCGAATTGGTATACCCGGTCAAGAATGGTAACCGAGATGGGCTCAGATACTGTTTCCATGTTTATTCAGGCCTGCTCCAGACCTTTGAGACGATTAATCATTGCTTCAACTTTCGTGCGTGCTTCATCGTTCTTGGCTACCAGTGAAGCTCGTTCTGTTACCAGTGTTTCCTGGCGGACGTGCAATGACTGGTTTTCTTCCCGCAGTTTCCGGATTTGAGTGAGCAATGTATGCAGTTGATTTTCTAGCCGTTGTAGATCTTTATCTGTCTGTTCTAAGGAATCCATGACAACACTATAATTTGGCAGGGAATAAGGGTCAATCAGCAATGTGACATCAAATACAATTTTGTAGCAGGCTGTGAAGTCAACGGTCCACCTGATAACATCGCGGTCAATATCCATCTGATATTGGAAATGACGTATGACGACCGCCCGTTTGCCTGATTTTGAACACACATTGGCTATCGCCCAGGGAAACCTTGAAGCCGCCGAACTGGCTGAGTGTCATGGGGTGGCCTGTGGCTTGCTGTGCCGTCTTCCGCAGAGCAGCCTTGATGCCTATGTCGGTTTGTTGGATATGCTTGAGTTAATCAGTGCGCCCGGCACAGGTATGAAAATGTCGCTGGCAGAGTTGCTCAGCTCTACCCGGGTACAACTGGCAGACGAAGATATGGGCCTGGTTCTGTGGTTACCGGATGACAATGAAATACTGGAAGAGCGGACCATGGCGCTTTCGCAATGGTGCAACGGGTTTCTCGCCGGGCTTGGCGGTGGCGGTGACAGCTTGAAGGTCATGTCGAAGGACGCCAACGAAGCACTGGCAGATCTGCAGCAGATTGCGAAAGCAGAAGCGGCTGACACGACGGATAGCGAAGAAGACGAAAATGCTTTCGCAGAAATCGTTGAATACATTCGGGTTGTGACCCTGATGATCAGGGAGGACCTGCGCGGCCCTGACGGAGAGGATCTCATTCATTGAGTTTTTTTTGATACACCTGTAAATGGCCCCATGATCAAACATAAAGAATTTACCAAGCGCCGCCATCACCTGATGGAAATAGCCGGACAGGGTTCCGTCGTTATCGTACGCGCCACCGCTCCGAAGATCCGCAACAATGACGTCCATTACCCATATCGTCAGAACAGTGATTTTTTGTACCTGAGCGGTTTTTCAGAACCCGAAGCGATGCTCGTGCTGCTACCCGAAGACAAAGGCGGCGAGTCAATTATGTTTTGCCGGGAGAGGGATCGTCAGCGGGAAATGTGGGATGGCGCGACAGCCGGCACGCAGGGCGCGAAGGAACTATTCGGATTTGACCAGGCATTTCCGATGGCTGAAATGGAAAACCACCTTCCTGGTTTGCTGCACGGTCGGGAAAGGATTTATTACGACCTTGGAAAAGACCCTGACTTTGACCAGCGATTGATCGGCTGGCTAAATGATTTTCGCAGCAAGACACGCAAGAAATTCATGGCGCCAGATGAGATCACTGCGCTGGATCACAACCTGCATGAAATGCGCTTATTCAAGAGTCGCACGGAAATAACCGTGATGCGGAAGTCCGCACGTATCGCGGCAGCAGCCCATCGACGCGCCATGCGGATATGCAAACCTGGCATGAATGAGGCTGAAATTCATGCTGAACTGTTACATGCCTTTACCGGCAGTCAGTGCGAGGCATCCTATATTCCAATCGTCGGCGGCGGGTCCAATGCCTGCATATTGCATTACATCAGCAACCGTGACCGGCTCAACGATGGTGATTTGCTGCTGATCGATGCCGGCGCCGAATTTGCAGGCTATGCCTCTGATATTACCCGCACGTTCCCGGTCAACGGAAAATTCAGCGGGCCCCAGAGAGACCTGTACGAGGTGGTTCTGAGGGCACAATTGGAAGCCATTGATGAGGTTCGTGCGGGTAACCCCTGGGATCATGTGCACGAAACAGCAGTGCGTGTCGCGACCGAGGGCATGCTGGACCTGGGCATATTGAAAAGCAGCCTGGATGAAGCGCTGGAAGAAGAGCATTTCAAGGATTATTACGTGCACAACACGGGTCACTGGCTGGGTCTGGACGTACATGATGTGGGTGAATATGAAATAGACGGCCATTCCAGGGTGCTGGAGCCGGGCATGGTCCTGACTGTGGAGCCGGGAATATACATCCCGGCGTCTGCGACCGGGGTGGACGAAACCTGGCGGGGCATGGGCATTCGTGTTGAGGACGATGTTGTAGTAACCAAAGCAGGTGCTGATGTGCTATCTGCCGATATCTGCAAGACCATTGATGATATCGAGGCACTGATGGCGGAATGAGCCAGACCTGTGACATTGCCATTGTTGGCGGCGGTCTTGCCGGTGGGAGTCTGGCAATCGCACTGGCGCCGCTGGGATATGACATCAAAGTTATTGAGGCAGTGGCGTTCAAAGCAGCCAGCCAACCCAGCTATGATGACCGGACCCTGGCACTTAACCACTGCTCATGTCGCATCCTGTCCGGGATGGGTCTGTGGGACACGCTCGCAGCGGACGCTACCGCCATCCAGAAAATCTTTGTTACAGAGCTGGACCGGCCTGGGCGGGTGGTGCTGGATCCGGCAGAAATGGGTCTGCATGAATTTGGCCATGTCGTGGAAGCTCGCCGGTTCGGCGTTGCCGTAAGCGGGCAACTGGAGCAGGCAGAAAATATTGAAGTTATTTGTCCGGCCAGCGTGACAGGTATCCACATTGGCGGGGGGCAGACGGTATTGAGCCTTGCTTCGGATGCGGGTGCGAGGACGCTGGCAGCCCGGCTGGTAGTTGCGGCCGATGGTGCCAATTCCTTCATCCGCAAGCACTTACAAATTCCCGTCGCAACCCGCGACTATGGTCAGACGGCCGTCATCTGCAATGTCACACCCTCGCTACCACACCAGGGTCAGGCATTTGAATGCCTGACCCCGACTGGCCCCTTCGCAGTGCTGCCACACCAGGGCAAGCGCTGCGGGCTGGTCTGGTCGGTGGCGAGTGAAGCTGCCCCGGCACTGATGGAACTGGATGATGCCATGTTCCTCGCCCGGGCAGAGCGCCGATTCGGGACGGCGTTGGGGACCTTTTTAAAAGCCGGTAAACGTTCAGCCTATCCATTGATGCTGGTGCGAGCCAGGCAGGATATCCGCGAGCGGTTGGTGATTCTTGGCAACGCGGCGCACGCCATTCACCCGGTTGGCGCGCAGGGTTTCAACCTTGCCCTGCGGGACGTTGCCGTGTTGGCGGAGATACTTGCTGACGATGCCGGGGGTGATCCGGGGGATAGCAGGTTGCTGCACAAATACAGCCATTGGCGCCAGGCTGATCAGCACAGCACGATTGCCTGGTCTGATGGCATCACCCGGCTTTTTGCCCATCCATCAATGCTGGCAGCCGGGTTGCGCACGGCGGCATTTATGGCCCACGCCCTGCTGCCTGGTTTAAGGCGTCAGGCAGCCAGCAAAGCCATGGGTTATCGCGGCAGGGTTCCCCGCCTCGCACTGGGGGAGCCATTGAGATACCAATGACTAATTCTCATTATGACGTAGCCATTATAGGTGCCGGGATGGTCGGCTCGGCACTGGCCAGTTTACTGTCACGCAGTGGCTTCTCAGTGGCGCTGGTAGAAGCGTGTGAGCCCCAGCCGTTTGATGCACAGGCCGATGTGGGTTTGCGCGTGTCAGCCATTTCGCCCGGCTCTGCGGCAGTGTTGCGCCAGGCCGGTGTATGGAAATCGATCAGTACACAGCGTTCCAGGCCCTACCGGCGCATGCAGGTAGAGGATGGTGCGCAACTTGAACCACTGTTGTTTGATGCGCCGGTTTTCAATCTTGAACGACTGGGTACCATCATTGAGAACACCCTGGTGCAGTGGTCCTTGTGGCAGGTGGTCGCCGCAGGCGGCCTGGTGGATATTTACTGCCCGGACAAGCTGGATGGTATTGAGTTTGGCCCGCAGCAAAACCGCGTGAAGCTGATCAGCGGTAAACATATTTCGGCTGACCTGGTGGTGGGCGCTGATGGTGCCTCATCGCGGGTGCGCAAGGCCATGGGTATACGGCAGGATTACAGGGCCTATAACCAGCATGGCCTGGTGGCGGTGGTAGCTAAACAGGAACCCAACCCGGGCGTGGCCTGGCAAAGATTTATGCCGGGTGGACCGCTGGCTTTTTTACCCCTTCCAGACGGCCGCTCTTCGATCGTCTGGACGCGGCCCTCAATTGAAGCAGAGCGCCTGCTGGCAATGGATAGTGAGGTGTTCATGGCCGAGCTGGACACGGCCAGCAGCGGTTGGCTGGGCAGGGTGGAGGACTGCGGTCCACGGGCAGCTTTTCCGCTTAGTATGCGCCTGAGTGACCGTTACGTGGCGCAACGCACAGCACTGGTTGGTGACGCGGCTCACGTGGTCCACCCACTGGCTGGTCAGGGGGTCAACCTCGGATTTGCCGATACAGCGGCACTCACTGAATCCATCATCCGCGCCCGCTTTGCAGGTGTCGATATTGGTTCTGCCGGCGTGCTGCAACCATACGACCGTTGGCGCCGGGCTGAATCCGAAGCGATGGCATTTGGCATGCACGCCTTGCGCAGCCTGTTTGACGGTGACGGACTATTGCCCCTGCGGCGTGTTGGCATGGCCCTGGTCAAACGCAGTTGGGTTGTAAAGGACCTGTTTTTGCAAAGAGCAGCAGGAATCGGAGGGAACGCACCCAAGCTGGCGACCGGGGCGACGCTGCAGGATTTAATGCAGGGGTAAACAAAGGATCGGTGGACATTCATGTCCACCTTTGGTCATTTGTTCAGCGTAGGGTGGACATTCATGTCCACCTTTGGTCATTGTTGTCTGCAAAGCAGGTATACTTGGTCTATATTAAGACCTGCCAACTCAACAACCAAAGGATCTTGCCGTGATTTATAACACCATCCTCGATACCATCGGCGGTACACCTATCGTGCGCATCAACAGGCTGGCGCCGGATGGTATTGAAATGTACGTCAAGGTCGAGGCCTTCAATCCCATGGGCTCAGTCAAAGACAGGCTGGCTATCGGCATTATCGAAGACGCCGAACGCAAGGGTTTGCTTACACCCGGCCAAACCGTTATTGAAGCGACTTCGGGCAATACCGGTATAGCCCTGGCCATGGTTTGTTCGGTCAAGGGTTATCCTTTTGTATCCGTGATGGCCGAATCATTTTCCATAGAGCGCCGTAAGTTAATGCGTGCACTGGGCGCCCGGGTCGTGCTGACGCCGGCCGCAGAGAAAGCCACAGGAATGGTTCGTGTGGCTGCGGCGCTGGCTGAAAAACATGGCTGGTTCCTGACAGCACAATTCGACAACCCGGCCAACCCGGACTATCACCGCAACACGACCGGACCCGAGATCATCCGGGATTTCGTCGGCAGGCGGCTGGATTACTATGTGTCCGGCTATGGAACCGGTGGAACCATCAGCGGCGCGGGCGAAATCATCAAGCTGGCGCGGCCGGATTGCAAGGTCATTGCCACTGAGCCGGAGGGGGCTGCATTGCTGGGTGGCAAGCCATGGGCTCCGCACAAGATCCAGGGCTGGACCCCTGATTTTATCCCCGGCGTTCTTGACCGGCAGGTGATTGATGAGGTAGTTACTGTGACCGATGACGAAGCCATTGAGGCCGCCAGAGCACTGGCCACCGATGAAGGTATCTTTTGTGGAATTTCATCAGGCGGCACCTTCGCCGCCGCGCTGAAAGTGGCCGGGCAAGCCGCACCCGGCTCAGGCATCCTGGCCATGTTGCCCGATACGGGCGAACGCTACCTTTCCACGCCCCTGTTTGAGGGCATAGAAGAGGGTAGCGATGACGAATTGCTTGAGGGCCTGTAGGCAGGGAGCTGCGGAGCCGGCACCCCGTACAGCACCGGTATCAGGGCTCGAGCAGTGAGGCCGGTTTCACCGTCAAGCTGGTGGCCAGTTTACGCAGAAAATCCCCCAGCGGTGAACTGCTGCGCCATACCAACGCGATCGTGCGGCTGGGGGCCGGCGCTGCAAAAGGCCGCAGCGTGATATTGCTGGTAGAGGGTATTGGCGGTTTGACCGCCAGCACGGGCATCAGCGTAACGCCGGCGTTGGTTGCAACCATCTGGCGCAGGGTCTCCATGCTGGTCGCATGAAAATCAACGCGCTCATGTGCACCGGCCAGTTCACACACAGCAAGCGCATGTTGCCGCAGGCAATGGCCCTCTTCCAGCAACAATAGTTCTTCACCTTCCAGATCCCCCAGACTGATGACCTCTTTATCGCATAGCGGGTGGGACGATGGCATGGCGGTTACAAATGGTTCTTCAAACAATACTTCAACCTCCAGCCCGTCACCTTCGACCGGCAGGGCGAGCAAGCCTGCATCCAGGCGCCCCTGGTCAAGCATTTTCAGGATATCTTCGGTTTTTTCCTCGACAAGCTGCAAACCCAGTTCGGGGTAACGTTTGCGAATTCCAGGAATGACGTGCGGTAGCAGGTAAGGTGCCAGGGTGGGAAATATTCCCAGCCTGATGATGCCTGTCGCCGGGTCTTTACTACGTCTCGCGGCAGTTTTTATGTGTTCAATATCACGCAAAATATGCCTCGCCCGATGTGCTATATCTTCACCGACGGGCGTCAACATGACTTTTCGCGGCGCTCGCTCCACCAGTGAGACGCCCAGTTCTTCCTCCAGTTTACGGATTTGCGTGCTGAGCGTAGGCTGGCTGACAAAGCATGCCTCGGCGGCCCTGCTGAAGTGCTTGAGCTCTGCGAGCTTTACAAAATATTTCAATGCACGAAAATTCATGGGAGTATTATAGTTCCAGGCTATACATTTGTGCTAATTGATATACTCTTATAATGAATGTAAATAACACAAGCGGCGGTCGCCTGTTGTATTTACCGCTTATAATCAGGTCTATATGCAATTGGTTCGATACACTACGCTGGTATCAGCACTGTTTGTTTTGGTCGTTTCCACCGGCAAGGGGTTGGCGGGTACTACTTCAGCGGAACCTGGTGCTTTTAATCTGGAACGCCTGAGAAGCGGTGAAATACTGCTCCAAACCATCGACACGGACAAGCCGGGTGTCACCGCACGGGTCACCGCCTTATTTCATACCACGGCCGATGCAGTGTGGGACATTGTTGGCTACTGCAAGTATGAGTATATCTATATCCGTGGCCTCAAATTATGTGAAGTGCTGGAACCCGGGACAAACCGTATGCTGATGCATCATCGTTTGCGCAACAGTTGGTACACACCCACCCTGGATTTCACCTTCGAGGCCAGCAGAAAACCAGGCAATTTTGGTGAAGCCCACCTGGTGGAAGGCAATCTCAGAGTCCTGCAGGCATGGTGGAGGATGGTCCCTTTGGTAGATGGCGATGATAGCAATGTCATTGTCATCCACGAGATCAGGATTCAGCCCAAAATTCCCGCCCCTGGCTGGCTGGTACGTCGCAGCTTGCGCAAAGATCTGCCCGACATGCTGGCTTGTGTACGCGGGTTGGCAAAAGCCTCCGGGGACGAGCGCCGGCGTGCTGCCGATCTCAAGCGCTGTCCTGGTGATGTGCCGCCGTGATATCTTATCCTGGCACGGAAATAAAGCACCTAACATCCACTCGATTCGCTTAAAATGGCGCTTCCGGAATCTATACAGGCCCTCGACCAGACCATGAGCAAACGCACCGTTCTGACCGGTATCACCACCACCGGCAGGCCCCACTTGGGGAACTATGTTGGCGCGATCAAGCCAGCCATCCAGGCCAGCCATAAAGAGGGTGTCCAGTCCTTTTATTTCCTTGCTGATTATCACGCCCTGATCAAGTGCCGCGACCCCCAGGTTATACATCACTCCACGCTGGAAATTGCCGCGACCTGGCTGGCCCTGGGTCTGGATACTGACCAGGCAATCTTCTACCGGCAGTCTGATATTCCTGAAATAAGCGAGTTGACATGGCTCCTTACCTGTATCACTGCCAAGGGTCTAATGAACCGCGCGCACGCCTACAAGGCCGCCGTACAGGAAAATATTGAGGTCGGAGAAGACCCGGATTCCGCCATCGTCATGGGCTTGTTCAGCTACCCTGTCCTGATGGCTGCCGATATCCTGATGTTTAACGCCACTGACGTACCCGTTGGCCGCGACCAGGTTCAACACCTGGAAATGGCTCGAGATATTGGCCAGCGCTTCAATCATCATTTTGGAGACCATTTTGTGCTGCCCCAAGCCGTTGTAGATGACGATGTCGCGGTGTTACCGGGTCGCGATGGCCGCAAGATGTCCAAGAGCTATAACAACACCATTCCCTTGTGGTTGCCGGAAAAGCAACTGCGCAAATCCATCATGAAAATTGTTACCAACTCACTTGAGCCAGGTGAACCAAAGCAGACCGAAAACTCTGCATTGTTCGCCATTTATGCGGCCTTTGCGAATCCGGAACAACGTGAGGAGATGAAGCAGGCGTATGCCGACGGGATCGGGTGGGGGGCGGCCAAGCAGCAATGCTTTGAACTGATAAATTCAGAAATTTCCAGCGCGAGACTGGTGTATGAAGAACTGATTGGCGAACCGGCCAGGATCGAATCCTGCCTGCAGGAAGGCGCCGCACGCGCCCGTGCAGTGGCAGCGCCGTTCATGCGGCAATTGCGCGATGCGGTGGGTATCAGACCGCTTCGTTAATGGTTGGGCAGGATTGGCGGCATGGGTTGGAACTGGCCGTGAAGGCGGCTAAGATGTACTCGGTTTAATCTCAGGTAGAGATCATGCAAGGAACTGCAGCAGCAGCCAATTCTGTATTCAAACCTGATCTGGATGTGCTGCAGTACATGCCGGACTGGTTACGGCCCGCCTGGGACTTCCTGTCGCCATACCCCGGCCTGCTGACCATATTCTTAATTCTGGCTGCTTATGCTTTTGGCCGTTTGTTGAAGCTGGTGATTACCCGGGCCATGATGAGGATGGCCGCTAAAACCAGTACCAAGGCAGACGATCTGCTGGTTAAATACCTGACCCGCCCACTCGTGCTTACAACGGTTACGCTGGCGTTGATGCTGGCGGTTTCCGCATTTAAGTTGCCCCAGGGCCTGCATGACGCAACCTTGTCCCTGCTTGCAACCATCTTGTTGTTCTCCTGGATGCGGGCCGGATTGAGCACCGCGCGCATTCTACTGGAGTTGATTGGCAGCTACCGTCACCGCTTTGAAATCATTCAGGAAAAAACCATCCCGCTGTTTGATATGAGCCTCAAGATGTTGTTGATCGGCCTGGGGGCTTATGTTTTCCTGCTGATCTGGGGAATAGACCCGACCGCCTGGCTGGCTTCGGCAGGTGTCATTGGTATTGCCGTAGGTTTTGCCGCCCGCGATTCCCTTGCGAACCTGTTCTCGGGGATTTTTATCGTTGCCGATTCACCCTACCAAATTGGTGACTACATTATTCTTGATACCGGTGAGCGTGGTGAAGTTACGCATCTGGGTATGCGCTCAACCCGCTTGCTGACAAGGGATGATGTGGAAGTAACCATTCCAAATGCTGTAATTGCGAGTGCGAAGATCGTCAATGAAAGTGGCGGGCCGTGGGAAAAAGAACGTATCCGCGTACCCGTTGGTGTCGCCTACGGCAGCGATGTGGACGAGGTTTGCGAAGTGCTTGAAGGGGTTGCACTCAGCCACCCGGAAGTCGCAAAGCATCCGGCGCCAAGGGTACGAATGCGGGCATTTGGTAGCAGTTCCCTTGATTTTGAATTGCTGGCCTGGATAGACCGGCCCGTGTTGCGGGGCCGGATACGGCACGACCTGCTGAAGGGCATCTACAACGCCTTCCGCGAGCACGGTATCGAGATTCCTTTCCCGCAAACAGACCTCCATCTACGCAGCATGCCGGAAGCATCTGAAGGATTGGAAGGGCCAAAATAGCAACCACAGGCTATACAGATTTTTTGGGGAGGGACAACGCGTAGGGTGGACATTTATGTCCACCAATCGGATGGTATATTCCCCGTTGTCAGATTGAGACTGAATTTGTGCAATGGTGGACATAAATGTCCACCCTACGCTTGCCCACCCTACGCTTGTCCACCCCACGCTTGTCCACCCCACGCTTGTCCACCCCACGCTTGTCCACCCGACGCTTAGCCGAGTTTGTCCAGGATGGCCTGGAGAGCGTCCTGCAGTGGCAGGTCGGTATTTTCTGTGTCATTGCGTTGTCGATATTCGAGTACGCCGTTGTCCAGTCCGCGCTCGCCGATAACCACGCGATGCGGGATGCCGATCAGTTCGATGTCATTGAACATAACGCCCGGGCGCAGGTTACGGTCGTCGTAGAAGACTTCCACGCCAGCCTTCAGCAGGTCAGCGTAAAGTTGATCCGCCGCTGCGCGTACCCGGTGGGATTTCCTGGCGTTCATCGGCAGTAAGGCGAGTTGGAACGGTGCGATAGGTGCAGGCCAGGATATGCCTCTTTCGTCATGGTTTTGCTCGATTGCGGCGGCTACGATGCGTGACACGCCGATACCGTAACAACCCATATGCATAACATGGGCTTTCCCGTCTTCACCCAATACTACGGCGTTCATCGACTCAGAATAAGCTGTACCCAGCTGGAATATATGCCCGACTTCAATACCGCGCGCCAGTTGCAGTTTGCCCTGGCCATCCGGGCTGCTGTCTCCTGCAACGGCATTTCTGAGATCGGCCGTCACGGGCAAATCCACATCGCGGTGCCAGTTGATGCCGAAATAATGTTGATCATCGCTATTTGCGCCGGCCGCAAAGTCCGTCATCAAGCCAACTTCATAGTCTGCAATGACAGGTAGCTCAAGACCGACCGGTCCGAGAGAGCCGGGGCCTGCACCGATGGCAGCGCGAATATCTTCATCGCTGGCAAATACCAGCGGATTTGCAACCTGTGCCAGCTTTTCAGCTTTGAGTTCATTGAGTACACGGTCGCCGCGGATCAGCAAGGCGACAAAATCAGCCTCACACTCCCGGGCCGCATGCACGATCAGTGTTTTGACGGTTTTTTCAATCGCCACACCATAGCCACTGACCAGATCATCTATCGTGCGGGCGCCAGGGGTATCAACGGTGCGAAGTTCCTCGGTGGGTGCAGCCGGGTCTCCCGGTGGCCTGGCGATTGCGGCAAGCTCCACATTGGAGGCATAGTCTGATTGGTCGGAGAACGCGATTAAATCTTCGCCGGAATCAGCCAGAACATGAAATTCGTGGGACTGATGGCCGCCAATCGCGCCGGAATCGGCCTCTACCGAGCGGAAACGCAAGCCCGTGCGGGTAAAGATACGCGCATACACTGCGTACATCTCCCAGTAGGTTTCATCCAGACTGGCGTGGTCAATGTGGAAGGAATAGGCATCTTTCATCAGAAATTCACGGGCACGCATGATGCCAAAGCGTGGACGGATTTCATCGCGGAACTTGGTTTGAATCTGGTAAAAAGTGACTGGCAACTGTTTATAACTGCGTATCTCGTTGCGGACAAAATCGGTCATGACTTCTTCGTGTGTCGGACCAAAGCAATAATCGCGGCCGGCACGGTCCTGGATTTTCAGCAATTGCCCACCGAATTTTTCCCAGCGACCGGTCTCCCGCCAAAGTTCAGCCGGCTGAACTGCGGGCATCAGCATTTCCAGATAGCCCGCCTTGTCCAGTTCGTCGCGGACTATCGCCTCCACTTTGCGCAGCACCCGCAACCCCAGCGGGGTCCAGGTGTAGATGCCCGCAGTGAGCTTGCGGATCATGCCGCTGCGCAGCATAAGCCGATGGCTGGCAATCTCTGCCTCGGCCGGGGTTTCCCGGGTTGTGAACAGGTGGAATGTACTGGCTTTCATTTTTGATCCGCTGGTTTGCAGACTGCTGGGAAGGGCGATATTTTAGCCTGCAATGCAGGTCAGCACACGTATCATTTTTTAGGGTAAATTTACCGGCTGCAGTTTTCAGCGATAAAGGATTTCGCTTCACCCAGTACTTTCAGCCTTTCACCATCATCAAGGCGGCGAACCTTCCCGCTGTCATCCTTTACCAGTACCATTGTGCGGGGCTCCAACCGGTTGATGATCTGGCGCCTTTGTACACAAGCTGCATCAATTTTGGCCTTTTGCTCAGCATCTTTTTTGCGTCTTGCCGCGAATTCATCACGTTGCTTTTGTGCTCGCGATGGTTCTGGTAACTTTTGATAAATGGAAGCACTTTCTGAACCAGAAGCAGACTGGGTTTTAGTTGTTCTACTGGGCTTAATGTCGACTTTCTCAGCATCTGCTGATGCTGCACGCTGGTCGCTGAAGTGAACAACACCATTGTCATCTACCCAGCGGTAAACAGCATCTTTTGCAATAGCGTCAGTTACCGCCAGTGCAAATGTGGCGACAAAAACTGCCATTAAACTTTTTACAATCCACATCTTCGTTTCCTTTTCCGAAGCAATCCCCTATGCGTTATATCACAATGGGGCGTCTACCCAAAGACCCCGACAGGCCTGCATGGTATTATCGGCATGAAAATTTTTACCAGGAATTTCTGATGGAATCAGACAAATCGATGCGGCGGCGTGGTGTTTACCTGTTGCCAAACCTGCTGACCTCTGCAGCGCTTTTTGCCGGGTTCTATTCAATAATTTCCGGCATCAACGGCAAGTATGAGGCGGCCGCAATAGCCATTGTTGTCGCTGGCCTGCTGGATGGGCTGGATGGACGTTTAGCGCGACTTACCAATACACAAAGCGACTTTGGCGAGCAGTACGACAGTCTTGCTGATTTAATTTCATTTGGCCTTGCACCTGCGTTGCTGGCCTTCAACTGGTCTCTGGCCAGCCTCAGTGAAATCAGTACACTGGCCGGCAAGCTTGGCTGGCTGGCATCATTCCTGTATGTGGCGTGTGCTGCATTGCGCCTGGCGCGTTTCAATATTCAGGTCAGTATTGCCGACAAGCGATACTTCCAGGGGCTGGCCAGCCCGGCCGCTGCGGGGACATTGGTTTTTACTATTTGGTTCTTCGTTGACAATGGCGTTAGCGGAGATAGCGTACGCTGGCTGATATTTCTTGAAACCATTGTGCTTGGGATGCTGATGTTTTCCCGGCTGCGCTACTTCAGTTTCAAAGCCGGCCCCGATGGTGACAGGGTACCCGCAACATGGATTCTGCTGGCCGTGCTAATCATTGTTTTACTGGCACTGGACCCACCGGTAATGGGTATGATTTTTGGTAGTGTTTATGTGTTGTCCGGCCTGGTCATCACGGTTGCCGGGCGCCGTCACTGGAAGATCAAGCGTGGGCAGGGGGGCGGCAAACTGAAAGGAAAAAACCTGCGTGGCACCGCTGAGTCCCAGCGCGCTGAACAGCCAGGCAGTGGTAGTGGGAAGCCCGGTCGGGACCAGAGCTAGTGATTGCAAGCAGCAGAACTGAGGGCAGGCCACAGGCGTACCAGAGGGCTTACCTCGAGGCCATGGATATCCCTGTCTGGGTGTCGCGCGAGACATTGACCGTTACAGTGCCTGCTACTGACTGCCTGCAATCTTTGCAACTGGGTCCGGGCAATGGCGGGATATTGCTGATTTGTGCTACTGATTCTGATGTTGCCAGCAAGCTTGCCAATGACATCAGCCGCTCACTGAGCAGCGTGCCGGTCTGGTCGTGGCCGGACAGCGGCGCAGACACTGTAAAACCCGCCGTGGCCGTTGAGGAGCACCTTTTTACGACAATTGCTGTTTTTGGTACGCAACTGGCCGAACAATTATTCGGCCACACCTTACCGAAGCGCCTGAATTCCGCCAGCCTGATTTTGCTGCCTTCGATGCGCGACCTTGAAACCTGTGCACCCGCACGCCAAACATTGTGGACGGAGTTATGCAGCTTTGGCCTGGTGTCTGCCAATTGACTGGACTAGCCGATAAACAGCATCCTTTGATCCGGCGTCTTGTGCTTACAGATGTGGACCGGCTTTGTGATATAGAACGGGCTGCCTACCCTTTTCCCTGGGCGCGCGAAATTTTTGTAGACTGCCTGCGTGTGGGTTATGCCTGTTTTGGCTTGCAGTTTGACCGCGATTTGGCGGGCTATACAATCTTCACCTGGGCTGGTGGTGAAGCGCATTTATTAAACCTGTGCGTGCACCCCGACTGGCAGCATCGGGGCTATGGCAGCCTGTTACTGGAATACTCGATCAACCATGTTGCCAGGCTCGAAAGTAAAGCGATTATTCTCGAAGTAAGGAAAAGCAATCCACGTGCTGCGGCACTTTACCTGAACAGGGGGTTCAAAGTGATCGGTCACCGGCCATCCTACTACCAGGCCGGGGACAAGCGCGAAGATGCAATAGTGATGCGCCTGGAACTGCGCCGCGTCCCGTAAGCAGGGCAGCGTCGCCGCCTGTGAGCCCCGCCTACCCCCGCAGCAACTCCAGCTTTTTGATCTGGGCCTCAAAGCCGGCAACTTTTTTCTCGTGTGCAGCGAGGCGCTGGTATTCCTGTTCCACTACCGCCGGTGGTGCGTTCTTGACAAAACGGCTGTTTTTCAACTTTCCCGCTGAACGTTTCAGGTTGGCCAGTTCACGCTCGAGCAGTTTGCCAAGCCGCGCCAGTTCATCTTCGATATCCACCAGGCCCTGCAGTGAAACCAGGACTTTCAGGTCAGCGACCAGCGCCACGGCGTAGGCACTGGAATCAGCGTTATCGTCCAGCCACTGGCTGCTGCGGATCTTACCGAGGCTGATTAACAAAGAGGCAAACTGCCGTTGTCTTTCCTGGTCAGACCGGGTACCCGACTGGAAGGCGATATCCAGGGGTTTGCCAGGTGCCACATTCAGCTCTGCGCGTATGTTGCGGATACCTTGCAGGACCTGTTGCAGCCACGCTATATCGTCCTCGGCCGGCTGATCCGTACCGCCGGCTCGTGGAAATGCCTGCAGCATGATGCTGTCGCCTTCCAGCGCGAGCGGTGCCTTCAGCCGTTGCCAGATTTCTTCGGTGATAAAGGGCATGATCGGGTGCAGCACACGCAGATTGCTTTCGAGAACGTACAGCAAGGTGTAACGGGTGGCATTTTTTTCTTTGGCGCTGCCAGATTGCAATACCGGTTTTGACAATTCCAGATACCAGTCACAGTATTCATTCCAGAAGAACTCGTACAAACGCTGGGATGCCAGATCCAGCCGGTATGCTTCGATGTGGTTTTTCACCACGGCAATCATCTTGTGCAAGCGGGACACTATCCAGCGGTCAGCGGCACTCGAGGGGCGGACTGGATGAACTTCATGGTCTGCGGTGCTCATCAGTACATAGCGGGCTGCATTCCACAATTTATTACAGAAATTCCGGTTGCCTTCTATGCGTCCAAGGTCAAAACGAATATCCCGACCGTTGGTTGCCAGTGCCGCAAATGTAAAGCGTAATGCGTCGCATCCAAAGGCTTGTAGTCCGTCCGGAAAATCTTTGCGAGTGGCTTTTTCTATGGCTGGCGCCATGTGCGGCTGCATCAGGCCGGTGGTGCGCTTTTTGACCAGTGGTTCCAGTTCAATACCATCGATCAGGTCGATCGGGTCAAGCACATTACCTTTGGATTTGGACATTTTTTGACCGTGAGCGTCACGGATCAGACCGTGAATATATACCTCGCGAAACGGTACATCACCGGTGAATTTCAGGCCCATCATAATCATCCGTGCGACCCAGAAAAATATAATATCGAAACCGGTGACCAGCACGTTAGTGGGGTAATATTTTTGCAGGCGCGGGGTTTTATCCGGCCAGCCCAGTGTGCTGAAAGGCCACAGGGCTGATGAAAACCAGGTGTCGAGTACATCTTCGTCCTGCTGCAGCGGAATGTCCGCATTGATACCGCCGCGCGCGCGCGCGTCAGCTTCGTCGTAACCGACATATATAGTGCCTTCTGCGTCATACCAGGCCGGGATGCGGTGGCCCCACCACAGTTGACGTGATATGCACCAGTCCTCTATCCGGTACATCCAGTCAAAAAAGGTCTTGTTCCAGTTTTCAGGAACAAAACGGATTCTGCCATCCTCGACCGCTGCAATGGCCGGTTGGGCCAGTGGTGCGATTTTCACATACCACTGATCGGTCAGGTAGGGTTCGACAATGGCTCCAGACCGGTCACCGCGTGGGATCATCAATGTATGATTTTCTACTTTTTCAAGCAATCCCGCGGCCTCTAGATCCGCCACTATCTTTTTACGGGCTTCAAAACGGTCAAGGCGCTGGTACGCTTCGGGTGCATTGGCATTAAGGCTGGCATCATCATTGAGGACATTTATCACCTGCAATTGATGGCGTTTACCCATGTCATAGTCATTGAAGTCGTGGGCCGGCGTGATTTTTACGCAACCGGAGCCAAAGTCGATATCCACATAGCTGTCGGTAATGACCGGAATGGTACGCCCGGTCAATGGCAGTTCCAATTCGAGTCCCGCAAGGTCTGTGTAGCGCGGGTCTTCCGGATTGACTGCAACCGCAGTGTCGCCGAGCATGGTCTCGGGCCGCGTGGTGGCAACCACTACATAGCCTTTGCCGTCCGTGCGGGGATAGCGGATATGCCAGAGGTGGCCATTCTCTTCCTCTGAAATGACTTCCAGGTCAGACAGCGCCGTATGTAGAACCGGATCCCAGTTTACCAACCGCTTGCCCCGGTAGATCAAGTCGTCATGGTACAAATCTACAAAGGCTTTCATGACCGCTTGCGACAAGTCCTCGTCCATGGTGAAACGGTCGTGCTCCCAATCCACAGACGTGCCCAGGCGCCTCATCTGCCTGGCAATCATGCCGCCTGAGTTGTTTTTCCAGTCCCAAACTGCCGCAACAAATTGGTCGCGGCCCAGGTCGCGGCGGGTACTGCCATCTTCTGCCAGGCGCCGTTCGACCACCATCTGTGTGGCTATTCCCGCATGGTCCATACCGGTTTGCCAGAGTACAGAATCACCCTGCATCCGGTGGAAACGTGTCAGCACATCCATAATGGTGTCCTGAAAAGCATGACCCATATGCAGGCTACCCGTCACGTTGGGTGGCGGCAGCATGATGCAGTACGGCTGCCCCTGTTCAGCGGGTGAGAAATAGCCGGCCTGTTCCCACCATTGGTACAACCGTCCTTCGATGGCGGCAGGTTGATAGCTCTTATCCATTTAATTGACTGATCTCGTGTGGCTGGGGTTTGAGTCCCAGGTTGCGATAGGCTTTGTACTTCGCCCTGGAAGTTTGCCGCTCGTTATCCGCATACGGTACGATTTCCAGAATACGCCTGAACCTTTCCGTGTGTGGAACAACATCAGGGCAAAGATTAATCACCACATCCGTCGGCTTCAAGCGGCAAAGCGTACCGATAACTACCGGTGCTTTGACAGCGTTTGGGTCGTCAAGCGTGGTGTGCGGTAAGAACCGTTGGTCCGGATGTTGCCACATCTGCTCATCCAACTGCCTGATCAAGGATTCTGTGGCAACTGCTATGTAGGTTCTTTGTTGCCTTTCCCACGTCATCATCGCCAGGCGACAGGCGAATATGTCAGCCTGCAATGAAGCATCGCCCAGCAGGTAAAAATCAACCTGACATGGTTCCGGATTGGCAGCGTCAGTGGGCAAGGTTTGCTAGTCGACAGGCTCCTGACGAGCCTGGTTAATCAGGTATTGCGTCAGCATACCAACCGGCCTGCCGGTTGATCCTTCATCGCTGGCCCATTTCCAGGTGGAACCCGCACAATCGATGTGCGCCCAGCGCTGGTCTTTGGCAAAGCGGGACAGAAAACAGCCGGCAGTGATACTGCCAGCAGGCATGCCGCCGACGTTCTTCATATCAGCAAACGTTGACTTGAGCTGGGATTGATAAATGTCCCACAGGGGCAATTGCCAGCCCCGGTCTATGGCTCCCCGGCCAGCTTCAAGCAACTCTTCTGCAAGGTCATCATGCTTACTCATAATTGCAGATGCATGGTGTCCAAGCGTTACGACGCAGGCACCGGTCAGGGTGGCCACGTCAATCAGTGCGGCTGGGTTGAAACGCTGGCTGTAAGTGAGCGCATCGCACAATACCAGGCGGCCTTCAGCATCGGTATTGAGGACTTCGATGGTTTGCCCGGACATCGAAGTCAAAACATCCCCCGGGCGGTACGCTTTACCGTCCGGCATGTTCTCGGCTGCGGCTACAACCGTGACCAGGTTAATGGGCAGTTGTAGATCTGCACAGGCTTCGAATGCCCCAAGTACGCTGGCAGCACCACCCATATCGAACTTCATTTGTTCCATGTTGGCGCCCGGTTTCAGCGAAATGCCGCCGGTGTCAAAGGTAATTCCCTTGCCCACCAGCACGACGGGCCGGCTATCGTCATCTTTGCCTGTGTACGTGAGTATGATCAATCTTGGCCCGTTGGCACTGCCCTGGCCGACGGCCAGCAGTGCTGACATTTTCAGCTTTGCCATTTCTTTGCGCTTGAGGATTTTTACACTGACGTTTGCGTAGCTGGCGGCGAATTCGCGTGCCTTATCTGCGAGGTAGGCGGGCGTACAAATGTTAGGTGGCAGGTTGCCCAGTTCCCTGGACTGCAGATAGCCCTTTGCCATACCTTTCGCCTCATCGAGTGCTGCCTGCATCTTGTCATCGGCATTAAAACTAATGCTGGCAAGCGGAGCATGGTCGTGCGGCCTGGCTGCCTTGGTCGCCGTGTACTTGTAGTTGGCCCGATCCAGCGCAACGGCAGCCTGGCGCACACGCCAGTAGGTGTCCTTGCCGCCGGTCTCCATTTCGTGCAGGCAGATATGCGCGTTGCTGGCGGCATGATCGCGCAACAACGCGCCGGCTATAGCGCAGACCGTGTCAAAGCGAACCGGGTCAAATTTGTCAGGTTCCCCGCAGCCCATAACCAGGATGCGCCTGGCCGCCACACCCGCCAGTCCGTGCAGTAGCGTTGTGTCTTTCCAGTTGGTATCAATGTCGCCCGAATCGACCAGGTCCTTGAGTGCGCCATCGCAGGCTTGATTTATGGCCGCTGCTGATCCCTGCAGGGGGGTGTTTTTAAATACCCCAATGACCAGGCAGTCAGTATCTGTCTGTGCTGATTCTTTGTTATCGAGCGCAAATTTCATTGTTCAGGACCCCTCCCACTTAAAATGCCGTTGGCTGGCTTATCACTGCTAAAATGCGAGCGAGGCGGGCATTCTACAATAATTAGCAAAGAAGAATTTGGTTTTGAGCATATTGCAAAAATACGTATTACGGGAGTGGTTCTGGACATCGCTGGCTGTAGGTATTGTTCTTCTGATTGTTCTGTTGGGTGCCTTCCTTGGTGATATGCTTAACGACATTGCTGATGGCAGGATGCCAGCCGGGCTTATGACGATGCAATTACTTTTTCATTTGCCCGAGACATTGGGGAATATTATTCCACTGGCTGGGTTCATTGCGATCATGTGGGGCCTGGGCCGTTTGTACCAGGATCAGGAAATGGCAGTGATGCGCTCCAGCGGTTTTGGGTGGAAGCAGTTGATAAAACCCCTGTTGAGCCTGGTGCTGCCCATGGCTGCCGTATTGCTCGTGCTCGGTCTGGTCATTGCACCAAGCACTGCACGCCTGGCTGAGCAGCAATTGGAGCAGGCTTTCCGCTCGGCTGCAGTGTGGGGTTTACAACCCGGTAAATTTCATGTGCTAAGGCGAGGTGACCTGGTGATTTATGCGGAAGCCATTGAAGATGACGGTCAGGCTTTACGGAATATTTTCATCAAGCAACGCCAGCAGGCCAGGGAACAAATATGGGTAGCCAAGCGGGGTACCTATTGGATGGACAGGGAAACCGGTGACCGGTTTCTGATCCTTGAAGAAGGCAATGTGACTGAGTATACCCCTGGCCAGCTTGATATGCGGGTATTGAATTTTGACCGCAATGATTTGCGCCTGCCGGAACCGGAGTTCCGCAATCGTGCAAACAACAGTGTAAGCTCAAAACCGTCACTGGAACTGTTTAACCAGGGAGGTGCCGAATCCGCCGCAGAATTACAGTGGCGCCTGGCCCCGGCCATCAGCGTCATTGTTCTCGGCTTACTGGCAATTCCGCTTTCGCATTCCGAGCCCCGTGAAGGCAGGGGGAGCAGGGCGGTGTTGGGTATACTGGTCTACCTGTTGTATGGCAATGCACTGTTCCTGAGTCGTGCCTGGGTAACGGATGGCGTATTGCCCGCGGCCATAGGCCTGTGGTGGGTGCACATCATTTTCGTGTTGATCAGTTTTGTGTGGATCAGACAGCAGGGAAGAATACCGGTGAAGGCATCACGATGATCAAGACCGTCGACAGGTACATTGGCAAGGCTGCTATTCTTGGTATCTTGCTGGTGTGGGTCAGCCTGACATTGTTGATGATGATGTTTAGCTTGCTGGGTGAGTTACGTGATACCACCGCGAGCTATGGTGCGGGGGATGTTTTCTGGTATGTGCTGCAAACGGGACCAAGGTCGGCGTACCAGATTTTTCCGGTCTCGGCACTGCTGGGGTCATTACTGGGCATCGGCGGCCTGGCAAGTGCGAATGAACTGGTGGCCTTCCGGACTGCCGGCGTGTCGCGGCTCAGGTTGGCTGCTGCAGGTCTGGCTGGTGCGCTGCTGGTGACGGTTCCGGTTATGGCGATGGGTGAGTGGATTGCGCCGGGCGCTGAGCAGCAGGCACGGGCATTCAGGCTGAGTCAGCTCGTTGGGCAGGTGATAATCGGTGGGCCGACAGGTATGTGGATGCGGGATGGCAGTGATATCGTCAATATTCGGCGGCCCTTGCTGACAGATGATCATGGTGAGCAATCCATCAGTTTTCAAAACGTGGAAATTTTCCGGTTTGATGGGTTTTCGGGCTTGAAAAAGATCACCCATGCTGAAAGTGCATTTTTTGATGGCGATCAATGGACGCTTGAAGGCGTGTTCGAGGCGGAAATCAGTCCGACCGGTATTACTCCCCTGCACTTTGACAGGACGCCGTGGAAGTCAGGTGTTAAACCAGAACTTCTGGAGTCTGCGGTTACCCGCCCGCCATACCTGTCATTGCGGGTGCTTTGGGATCAGTTGGACTACCTGCAGCGCAACGGGCTGGATGACGGCGTTTACCGGTCGGCTTTTTGGGACAAAGTTTTCTACCCGTTTGTAGTAATCGCCCTGGTTCTGGCTGGTATGCCATTCGTGTTTGCGTCTTCCCGGCACCACAACCTGGGTTCCAGGTTGTTTATCGGTATGACACTGGGTGGTCTGTTTATGTTGATCAACGGGGCTGCACAGAACCTGGCCGAGGCTTATGCTTTACCCATTGTAATCAGTACGCTGTTGCCATCGATCTTGCTTACTATCGCGGCAGTAGTGGCTTTGCGCAGGTCGGTGTAAATATTAAACCCGCTTGGGGGTCAATTTATATGGTTGGCCTTGATCAAAACAGTGTGGCCAGCGAGGTCATGCCATGCCCTGTTTTGCCGATCGAACAGCGCCCACGCAAAGCCCAGTCCGAAAGCGGCCAGCGAAACGACACCGGCAAGGAATCGCAGCAGGCACCTGGGCCAGGATATTGCGCCGCCGTCTTTGTTGACCAGATTTACCCGCCATGCGCGCATACCCACGGTCATGCCACCGTAGTGCCAGCACCCACCGAGGTATGCAAAACACACCAGCAATAACCACAACGTAAACCAGAAATCCTGAAAAGCAAATTTCTGAAGCTCACCAAACGGCAGTGCCAGTGCAGAACCCAGCATGAGCAAACCGAGCAGTATTACGGCATCATAAAGCATCACCAGCAGGCGGCGTGGCAGTGAGCAGAAGCCCGATGCCGGCGGTGGATTTTTGGGCGGCTGAGCGTGCAACTTCTAGTGCTCCTTCAATGCGGGAACCTCTGAACCCGCAGTTATCACATTGAAGGAGCACCCGGCCTCAACCGTCGCTGGAAAGTATTCTGCTATTATCATATTGATATGTGCCAGCGCATCATCAGCCCTGGCTGATGATCATAAAATCGGGTTTGCAATAGGTTTTTGTTAAAAAATATTGCAGTTTTGTGGCATAGCGTACTGCCTTCGGTTATCCTGAGCCGCCCGAAATTCGGGAATGGTATTTTAATGTACCATTGATACTGTTGTTATTGAATTCGAATATTCTTCGCACAAACCAAACTGGAAACAGGCAATGCCAAACAAATTTATTCGACGAACCTCAGGCCTGGTATTAAGCACCGTGGTTGCACTGCTTTTGCTGCCCGGCGCAAATGCACAGCTACTCACTGGCACAGTTAAGACTGAAACCGGCATTAATCATGCCGCTGCAAGCTCCCAGAAACGTGTAACCCGCCTTGCACAGCAGACGGCTGATCTGTTGGCCGAGTACCGTGCTGTTGTGCGTGAAACGGATAGCCTGAAGATCTATAACGACAACCTTGAGAAAATCGTTATGGATCAGCGTGCTGAGGTCATTTCTATTAATGACCAACTGTCCGGCCTGGAAGCAACCAACCGGGGTGTTGTGCCGTTGATGCTGGAAATGATCGACACGCTGGGCAAGATGATAGAAGCCGATATGCCGTTCCGGTTGGAAGAGCGCCGCGCCAGGGTTAAGCGTTTGCAGGATATGATGGATCAAGCCGATGTGACTGCCTCAGAGAAATATCGGCGGGTTATGGAAGCCTACCAGGGAGAGTTGGAGTACGGACGTACAACTGAAGCTTATTCGGCACCACTGCCTTCAACCGGCCAGACCGTTGATTTTCTCCGCATCGGCCGGACTTTGTTAATCTATCAAACCAGTGATCAGCTAACCACCGGTTGGTTCAACCCGACCACGCGCCAGTATGAAGACCTGCCTGGCAAGTACCGGGCTGATGTCAAGGAAGGACTGGCCATTGCCAAAAATGAAAAAGCACCCAATCTCGTGATGCTTCCCGTGCCCGGTCCGGAGATAGCAAAATGAAAAAATTGAGCATCATTGTCGGCGCTGCCATGTTAATGGTAGCCAGCCTGGCCAATGCACAAACGCTTGAGCAACTGGCGAAAATCGTACGTCAGGCCGCCAGCAGTGAAGGCGAAATCAACCAGCAGAGGGAGGCTCAGTTCCTGAGTGATCGCAATAATCAGCGCAACTTGCTGGCCAAGGCCAGGGCAGAACTGAAACGCGAAGAAAAGCGCAGTGATAATCTGAAATCAGCCTATGACAAGCTTGAACGCCAACTTGCTGAGTTGACCACCGTTCTGCAAGAGCGCATGGGTAACCTCGGAGAATTGTTTGGTATCGTGCGGCAAGCTTCAGGTGATATCCAGGCTGCTTTGAATGACTCCATGGTGTCTGCCCAGTTCCCGGGGCGCGGTGCGTTTTTATCTGAGCTGGCTCAGCGTAAGGCATTGCCCAACGTGCAGGAATTGCGCACGGTCTGGTCCCGCATGGTGACTGAAATTGCCGAATCCGGGAAAGTGGTTAAATTTCGTGCGCAGGTTGAGCGTGCCAACGGTGCGAAAGAAAATATGGAAGTCGTGCGCGTTGGCGTATTCAACGCGGTTTCCAATGGCAGCTTCCTTGATTGGGATCCTGCCAAGAGTACTAAGAACCTGATTGAACTTGCCCGTCAGCCTGCCTCCCGTTTCAGGGCAATGGCAGCCGATCTGCAAGAGGCTGCGCCCGGCGAAGTCGTCGCCATGGCGGTTGATTTCACCCGCGGCCAGATTCTTCGTGCAGTGGTGCAGAGTAAGACTCCGATCGAACGGGTCGAGGAAGATGGGGGCATTGTCGGCTACGTGATTATCGGCGTTGGTATTCTGGGTTTGCTGATATGCCTGTGGAAAGCCCTGGTACTTTACACCACCGGCGCCAGGATGGGCAGGCAGCTCAAAGTACAAACCGCCGATAAAGGCAACCCGCTGGGTCGTGTTATGGCAATTTTCACCGACAACACCGAAACCGATATTGGGACGCTTGAACTGAAACTGGATGAGGCGATCCTGCGTGAATCCGCACCGCTTGAAACCGGCCTGAGTTTCATCAAGGTCCTCTACGTGGTCGCACCTTTACTTGGTCTGCTGGGTACGGTGGTGGGTATGATCGCAACCTTTCAGCAGATCACGCTGTTTGGCACGGGTGACCCCCGCATGATGGCGGGAGGTATTTCGACCGCCCTGGTAACCACAGTGCTGGGTCTGGTGGTTGCCATACCACTGACCGTTTTTCACGCATTCCTGCAGGACAAGAGCAAAGCAATGATCCAGATACTGGAAGAGCAGGCAGCCGGAATTATCGCCAGACTGGCGGAGCGCAATGGATGATCTGGTTTTATGATGCCATAGGGTCTATCCGGAGCTTCATGGAGTTGGGGGGCGATGTCCTCTATTGGATTATGCTGGTGCTGTTCGTGATGTGGACGTTCATTATTGAGCGCCTGTGGTATTTTTACCGTGTTCATCCAAGTGAAAAACGAGCCATCGTAAGTATCTGGGAAGCCCGTGCAGATACCCAATCCTGGTATGCCAAGCGCATCCGTCAGGAGATGATTTCAAGGGCTTCACTGGCCCTGAAGAAAAATATCAGCCTGATCAAAGCGCTGATTGCGATTTGTCCACTTTTGGGGTTAATGGGCACCGTCACCGGTATGGTCAGTGTGTTTGATGTCATGACGTATGCCGGTACCAGCAATGCACGGGCCATGGCTGCTGGTGTCTCCATGGCAACCGTTCCAACCATGGCCGGTATGGTGGCAGCACTGTCGGGCGTGTATTTCGGCACCTGGCTTGACCATAAAGCGACCACCGAAACCGAAGCACTCGGCGATTTGTTGCAGGCACACTGATGGCATTACGAGCCTGTGTGTGCAGGAATATGAAAAGATACGAGGAAGCCATGCATGGCTAGAAGACATGCACATACTGAAGAAGCTGATATCGATATCACGCCCTTGCTTGATATTGTTTTCATCATGTTGATCTTTTTTATTGTAACCACATCCTTTACCAAGGAAACCGGTGCCAACATTACCAAGCCACAAGCCACGCAGGCCGTTGCGCTGCGCAATGGGACCATCCTGGTAGGCATCAAGTCGAATGACGATATCTGGATGAACAAGCGGTTGATCGAATTGCGGGAAGTACGTTCGTTGGTGGAACAGGCCAAGGCTGAAAACCCCAAGGGCAGCGTTGTCATCGTTGCTGACAAGGATTCCAGAATTGGTACTGTCACCCAGGTAATGGATCAGGTAAAACTGGCCGGCGTTCAGGGCATCGCCATTTCGGCTGAAAACCCCGACGGGTGACGGTTACCATGAATAGATTCAGAGGCCTTATTTCCGCGTTGCTTGCCATTGGCGTGACCTTTGGTTTATTCCTGTTCATGTTTAAATTGATTTCTTCCGGTGGTCAGAATAACGAGGAAATGGAAGCGATTGCCGGCATTCATTTCGGGCCGGTTAACATCCCCGATGAAGTGCTGACCAAAAACCGGCGCATACCCAAAAAGCCGCCACCACCCAAGAATCCACCGCCGCCGCCGAGACTCAAGATATCGAAAATGGATCAGACTGCGAAGAACATGCCCAAATTGGATTTGCCGAACCTGGATATTCCAATGACCGGTGGTGCAGGCATGTTTATTGGTAACTTTGCATCGGTGGATAAGACAGAAGAGGGCGATATTATTCCGATCGTTGTGATCCGGCCAATGTACCCGCGTGACGCCGCCATGCAGGGTCTCGAGGGCTGGGTAAAAGTTGAATTTATCATCACCGCCATCGGCACGGTAAAAAATCCCCGCGTGGTCGACGCGAAGCCGCCCAGGGTGTTTAACCGTGAAGCGATCAGGGCTATCCTGAAGTGGAAATTCAAACCCCGTGTTATTGATGGTAAGGCAGTGGATCGGCCAGCCACCCAAGTCATTGAGTTCAACCTGGATCAGGCTGGAAGCTAACAGATGCGCACTTCAATTAGAAAATTAATTCTTGTTGTGCTGTTGGTAATTACTGCGTTGTCGGTACCGGGGCAGTTGCTGGCGCAGGCAACAGAGTGCGGCAAAGAGCGTGGCAAGACCGGCGGGGCGCTGAACGAATCGACTTACAAAAAACTGAATGACATCTACGAAGATGTGGGTAACGAACTCTACGACGTCGCCTTTGACAAATTGAAAATCATGATCAAGCGCGCCAGGGGTAAATATCTGCAGGCGACCCTGTATCAAATGATGGCCCAGGTTGAATGGGCACGGTCAAATTATGATGCCTCGCTGGATTATTTTGAACGGGCTGTTGCATTGGATGCATTGCCCGACAAGATTCATTTCGCCCTGATGTACCAGATCGCACAGTTGTACTATATGAAAGAACGTTACGACGATGCACTGGACAAGCTGGACCTGTGGATGTGCAAGGTTCCCCCGGAAAAGATCAAGCCCGCCGCCTATGTTTTGAAGGCATCCATTTATGCCCAAAAACAGGACTGGAAGAACGTCGTTCCTGCGATAGATAAAGCAATCTCCATGTCGGACCAACCCAAAGAAGCCTGGTACCAGTTAAAGCTGGCTTCCCTGTTTGAGTTAGAGCGGTTCCCAAAAGCAGCGGAGACGCTTGAGGTCATGATCCAGCTTTGGCCTGACAAGAAGGATTACTGGCTCCAGCTTTCACAAATTTATTACAAGCTTAAAAAGGATGACCAGGCACTGGCCGTCATTGCATTGGCATACCGCCGCAATATGCTGGATAAACAAACTGACATCTTATATTTGTCAAATCTGTACGCCAGCCGCGAAGTACCGTTTAAAGCAGCGGAAGTACTTCAAAAAGGGATAAAAGACGGCATTGTCAAAGGCAGCAGGAAGTTCTGGACCCTGGTCGCTGATGACTGGTATGCGGCAGATGAGATGGACAAAGCGCTTGCGGGTTATGAACAAGCGGGCAAGGCTTCTGATAATGGTGAGATCGATTTGCGCCGCGGGTATATCCTGGTGGATCTGGAGCGCTGGAAAAGCGCTGCACAGGCGCTCAATGCCGCGCTCGGGAAGGGTAGTTTAAATGATCGCAAGACCGGTGAAGCGTACGTGTTGCTGGGTATGAGTGAGTTCAACCTGGGGAACTATTCCCAGGCCAGTACCGCGTGGGGCCGCGCCGGTAAATATCCGAAATCCCGCAAGTCCGCCCAGCAGTGGATGAAATACATGCACGAGGAACGTGTGCGCAAAGACGCTCAAAATTGAATTAATAGATCTGAGATTCTTTAATGGACAATGGCACGATTGAGCGTTTTCTGGATGCCGCGTGGGCCGAACGCGGCCTCAGTGACAACAGTCTGAAAAGCTATCGCTATGACCTGCTCCGGTTAAGCAAGCGGCTTGACAAGCGGGGTAAAACGCTGGCTGCTGCCCACCGTGAAGATCTGCTGGCCGCGCTGGCAGCCGAAGTTCAACAGGGTAAGAGTGCGCGCACGGTAACACGCTACCTGTCGACCTATCGCCAGTATTATCGCTGGCTGCTGCGCGAGGGTGCCATTGACAACGATCCGGTAGCCTTGATTGAAAGCCCCAGGATCGGCCGTGGTCTGCCAAAAGCTTTGACTGAACAGCAGGTTGAGACCTTGCTGGCCGCGCCGGATACAGACACGCTGCTTGGTTTACGTGACCGCGCTATGCTTGAACTAATGTACGCTACCGGATTGCGTGTCAGCGAACTGGTCAATCTGGAATTGGCAAATTTGAACCTGAACCAGGGGGTTATCCGCGTGTTGGGCAAGGGGCAGAAAGAACGGCTTGTACCCATAGGGGATGAGGCACACGATTGTTTGAATTTCTATTTATCTGACGGGAGACCCGGGCTTCTTGGCGGGGCCCAGACGGACAGACTATTTGTTACCACACGAAAATCAGGTATGACACGCCAGGCATTCTGGTATCTGGTGCGTCGCTATGCTGTACGTTGCGGCATCTCTAAGAAACTGTCGCCGCACATGCTGCGCCATTCGTTCGCAACCCATTTACTCAACCACGGTGCAGATTTGCGGGTCGTGCAATTATTGCTCGGGCATAGCGACCTTGCCACCACCCAGATATATACTTACATTGCGCGCGAGGGCCTGAAACGCATGCACGAGGCGCATCACCCGCGCGGGTGAAAGCAAGCTGACGAATGCATATATTTTTTTGGTGCTGGCAATGACAACAGCCAACAGACATCAAAAGGTAATTGAACTTTTCCCCTTGTGCCTGTCAAATTTGCCTGGGCACAGAGCAACAATATAATGGATCGGAGAATAGGATGAATCGTATCCCGCGTACTTTTGCGGCCCTGCTTGCTGGTGTGTTTCTTTCGATTACGCTGACTGCTGTGGCTGAAGACGAAGCAAAAAGCGTCGTTGAAAACAAAATCCGCACGCTGGTTCCAAATGCGAAAACCATTGCCGTGTCAGAGACGCCCGTCGAAGGTCTGCTGCAAGTGCAAATCAATAACGACATTGTTTATGTTTCAAGTGATGGCAGGTACCTGATACAAGGTCAGATCATGGACATTGACAGTCGAACCAATATCACCGACCAGGCCAAATCCGGCATCCGCCTGGCTTTGCTGGCTGGTTTGGATCCAGATGAGCAGATCACATTTGCGCCTGAAAAAACGAAATTTGATGTGCTGGTGTTTACCGACCTTGATTGTGGTTACTGCCGTAAGCTCCACAGCCAAATGGAAGAGTACAACGCAGAAGGCATTGCCATTCACTACCTGGCCTTTCCACGTGCCGGTATCGGTTCGCCTTCCTACGACAAGTTTGTTTCTGTCTGGTGTGCCGATGATCAGAAGGCCGCCCTGACGCTGGCCAAGGAGGGCACTGACCCGGAGCCGCGTACCTGTCCCAACCCGGTAGCGGATCAGTATGAACTGGGCCGTGAAATCGGCGTAACGGGTACGCCGGCACTGGTCGCTTCCGACGGGACGTTGATCCCGGGATATATGCCACCGAAACAGTTGCTTAAACGTCTTGAGGACTTGCAAATACCTGAACAATAGGTAAAAAACTGTTAGCGGCTGAGGTTCGGGAGACCCGGTCACCAGCGCACGGTTTTTTTTTGATCTGAAATTCATCGAATTGTGACTCAACTGATTGTGATCAGCCGTTATAATGGTAGATTGGCAATCACCGCAATGGAGTGACGCTTTGAGCGAGTTTACCTGCCTGCTTGGCGGTTCTGCATTTTCGAAATTCCAGGAAGAAAAACTCAACCACAGTTTGTGCGTGCGTACGGGGCAGGATTTTCAGCCAACAGCAACATTCATTTACTTTGTTGAAAGCCAGCAGGCGCTTGCCTCCAAAGACCTGCTAAAACTCGAATCCCTGCTGCAGGCAAAGCGAGTTGACCCACTTTCTGACGCAAGTATCTTGCTGGTTGTGCCACGTCTGGGTACCCAATCGCCATGGTCGAGCAAAGCCACAGATATTGCGCAGCGTTGTGGTTTGCCCCAAATAGGCAGGATTGAGCGCGGCACATTATTTCGGCTGCCGGGCGGAGCCGTGGATGGTCAGAATATCGAAGCGATTGCTGCTTTAATTCACGACCGCATGACCCAAACGGTGCTAACAGCCGTAGCGCAGGCGTGGGATCTGTTTGACCATCAGCCGCCCCGGCCATTGGCTTTCACGGATATCTCCACGGGTGCCCAAAGCGCGTTGTCAGAGGCCAACCGGGCACTGGGCCTGGCATTGTCGGTGGCGGAGATCGATTACCTGATCGCCGCCTACGGGCAGCTTGGCCGAAACCCGACGGACGCCGAACTGATGATGTTTGCGCAGGCAAATTCCGAGCATTGCCGCCACAAGATATTCAATGCCAGTTGGACCGTGGACGGCGAACCGCAAGAGCAGTCACTATTTGCAATGATCAGAAACACCCACGCGGTCAGCCCGCAGGGCGTGTTGTCTGCTTACCATGATAATTCTGCAGTCATTGAGGGCCGTCGCAGCAAGCGATTTATGCCGCTGCCCGGCAGTGGTGAATACGCCTTTATCGACGAGGACGTTGGTATACAGATCAAAGTGGAGACCCACAACCATCCCACCGCGATCTCACCGTTTCCCGGTGCTGCAACGGGGTCGGGTGGTGAGATCCGGGACGAGGCCGCCACCGGCCGTGGCGCGCGGCCAAAAGCGGGCCTGACGGGGTTTTCGGTCTCCAATCTGTTGCTGCCTGCAAGACCTTGCAGTTGGGAAGAGAATTCAGGCAAACCCGGACGTATTGCCAGTGCGCTGGATATCATGATCGAGGGGCCAGTGGGGGCGGCTTCTTTCAACAATGAATTTGGCCGACCTGCATTGCATGGCTATTTCCGAACCTTTGAGCAATCTGTCGGTGGCCGTTTATGGGGCTATCACAAGCCCATCATGCTGGCCGGCGGGATGGGCAACATTCGCGCTTGCCACATAGACAAACAGCAATTGCCCGCCGGTGCAGCAGTCATTGTCCTGGGCGGTCCGGCCATGCTGATCGGCCTTGGCGGCGGCGCAGCATCGTCGGTCGGCAGCGGGCAGGGCGATGAAGCGCTGGATTTTGCCTCGGTTCAGCGTGGCAATCCGGAGATGCAACGGCGCTGCCAGGAAGTGATTGACCGTTGTTGTGCACGCGGCGACCGCAATCCCATTTTGTCTATTCATGATGTCGGTGCCGGCGGTCTGTCCAATGCCTTGCCAGAACTCCTCAATGACAGCGCACGGGGTGGTGTACTCGAGTTGCGGGACATACCCAGCGCCGATGGCGCCATGTCGCCGATGGAAATCTGGTGCAATGAATCACAGGAGCGTTATGTGCTCGCCATTGCGCAGGACTCCCTCGAAGAGTTTGCATCGTTGTGTCAGCGTGAGCGCTGTCCTTATGCCGTACTTGGAGCAGTCAGCAATGCCCGCTCGTTACGTTTGCATGATGCTTTGTTCGATGAGTTGAGCGTGGATATGCCGCTGGAGGTGCTGCTGGGCAAGCCACCTAAAATATACTGCGATGCGCAAACCGGAGTGGTTCGCCCGTCGGCTAAATCCAGTTTGGCCAATGCCGGCCTGGAGGATGATCTGTTGACGGTGTTGCGTTTCCCGGCAGTGGGCAGCAAGTCATTCCTGATTACCATTGGCGACCGTTCAGTTGGTGGTTTGGTGGCCCGTGACCAGATGGTGGGGCCGTGGCAGGTCCCGGTGGCTGATTCAGCGGTTACCCTGCACAGTTTCCACGGCTACGCGGGCGAGGCCATGGCGGTAGGAGAGCGTACGCCACTGGCGGTTGTCAACAGTCCGGCGGCAGCGAGGATGGCAGTTGCCGAGGCCATTACCAATATTGCCAGCGCACCGATTGCACACCTGTCAGATATTCGGTTATCCGCCAACTGGATGGCGGCAGCGGGAGAGCACGGACAGGATGCTGCATTGTATGCAGCGGTTAAAGCGGTGGGTATGGAGTTATGTCCCGAATTGGGAATTGCTATTCCCGTGGGCAAGGATTCCCTGTCGCTCAAAACTGACTGGGTCGTTGCAGACCCTGCTGGCAAAAAACAGTCGATGCAGATGCTGGCGCCCGTGTCATTGGTGATTACCGCATTTGCACCGGTCACCGATGCCCGGCTGGCGCTGACGCCTGAATTAAAAAATATCGATGACCCCAGCCACCTGTTGCTGATTGACCTGGGGCATGGTTTGAATCGTCTGGGCGGATCCGTTCTTGAGCAGGTGCACGGGGCGTTTAGCGAGCGGGTTCCGGACCTTGATGAGGCCCGGGACCTGGCAGGTTTTTTTGCTGCAATCCAGGAGTTGACAGCAGGCGGCCAATTGCTTGCCTACCATGACCGTTCCGACGGCGGTCTGATTACGACCCTGTGTGAAATGGCTTTTGCCGGACGCTGTGGCCTGTCGTTGTCATACGGGGGCGGTAAGGCTTGCGACGATGATCAATTGCGGGCACATCTATTTGCGGAAGAACCAGGTGCTGTTGTACAGGTCGCGGAGTCGCAACTGGCCGGGGTGATGGCGTGTTTTGCCAGGCACCACCTGGAAAGCCTGGTGAGTTGTATCGGCAAACCGGTGCGCGGCCATACACTGATTATCAGTGTGCCGGGCCACGATTGCCTGCACAGTGATTTGCGCGAACTCCACCAGGCCTGGTGTGAAACATCTTACGAAATTCAGAAATTACGTGATCATCCGGACTGTGCTGAGGAGGAATTTGCCCGGGCACTGGAATGGCAGCGGCCATTTCTACGCCCGGCGCCGGGCTTTGATGCGGAGCAAAACCCTGCAGCCCCGTATATCGCGAGCGGTGCCCGGCCAGCGGTTGCCATCTTGCGCGAGCAAGGCGTCAACGGCCAGATGGAAATGGCTGCTGCGTTTGATGCGGCCGGATTCCGGGCGGTTGACGTACATATGTCTGATCTGTTTGCAGAACGTGTGGACCTGTCCACCTTCCATGGCTTTGTGGCGTGCGGCGGTTTTTCGTATGGTGATGTGCTTGGCGCCGGCCGTGGCTGGGCTGCTTCGATACTTTTTCAGCAGCAACTCAGAGACAGTTTTGCAGGTTTTTTCGAGCGCGGCGACCGCTTCGCTCTCGGGGTGTGTAACGGCTGCCAAATGCTGTCATCGTTGCGGGAAATCATCCCTGGAACTGAAAACTGGCCGGATTTTGTCGCCAACCGTTCAGGCCAGTTTGAAGCCCGCCTGAGCCTGGTGAAAGTAATTGAGTCCGCCTCGTTGTTTTTAACAGACATGGCCGGTAGTCTGTTGCCCGTGACCAGTGCGCATGGCGAAGGACGCGCAGAATTTGGCCAGGGGTCTCTGTCTCTGGCGCCTGTAGTATTGCAATATGTAGATGTCGATGGCGTCAGCGCGGTGACATACCCGCAAAACCCCAATGGTTCACCGGCGGGGGTGACCGGACTGTGTAACACAGATGGAAGAATCACTATCATGATGCCGCATCCGGAACGAACGTTGCGGACGGTTAATTTCTCCTGGGCACCGGGTGATTGGCCTGAGGCTTCACCCTGGCAGCGTATGTTCCAGAATGCGCGCCAATGGTTGGGTTAATAAGGACAGGTTGATGGCGAAGCAGGCAGTCAAACAGGTCACCAGGCGGGAGCCACGGCTGAGCGAACTGCTGATCCTGGCCGTATTGTGGATGGTATTTGGTTTCATGCTCTGGTATTACCTGAGTGCTTTCCATGGCGTACCGGTTCGATTGCTGGCTAACGAGATTCTGACCCACGTGCTGGGCGATCAGTTCTGGAATATCGTGCCCAATCCGGATCGCCATTATCTGCTCCAGGTACAAACACGAATCCCCTTCCGGTTTTCAGACGGTAGCCGCGAAGCGCTTGGTTTCATTGTCAATCCGCTGGTTTACGGATATGGCTTGCCACTGTTGTTCGGGCTGGTGATGGCCGCCGATTCTTCGTGGATAAGGAAAACAGTCACGCTGCTGGCAGGCTATGTGTTGGTCACGCTGGTACAGGTGTGGGGTGTGGTCTGGGAGACATTGAAAGTGCTGGCATTCAATTTCGGTCCCACGGCGCACCAGGTGGTTGCCGATGCGGGAATATCAGATGAACTGATCGCCTTGAGTTATCAACTGGGCGCGTTAATCTTCCCACCGCTGGTACCGGTGATATTGTGGGTACTGATGAATTGGGCACTGATTGAGCAGTTTACAGGCTGGCGACGGAGTCCGGATTTATAGGTTCCGGGAACTGTTGGTACAGCGTTGTGGTCTTTGTGTTCGGCGCAGGACAGCATATGATTCATCCGATGGGGCTATAATTTCCGTTATCAATAATCTTGGCAGGGGCACTACGTGCAGGCAACTGAAGAAGTACAAATCAACGCAGAACAGCAAACCGGTGCTGTTGCGGATGAGGTCAGTGTCCACCTGATCCAAAGCGGTCGTCTGAAAGAGGCTGACCTCAAACGGGCCGAGGCATTTCGTGACCAAAACGGTGGTGACCTGATCACCTTGCTGGTTCGGCTTGGGCTGGTCTCGGAGCGCGATGTTGCCGAAGCCGAGTCCAACTTATTGGCGTTGCCGCTAACAGGTACAGCGGACTTGCCGGCTGAAGCCCCGGACATCGGTACGCTCTCGTTGCGTTTTTTGCAACAGAATCTATTGTTGCCAGTGGCGGTGACCGATACCGAAATGGTCGTTGTAATGGCCAACCCAAGGGATACGTTCGCACTCAAAGCACTGGCCATGGCCAGTGGCAAAACCATTGTTCCGCAAGTCGGTGTGGCCTCTGAAATAGAAAATGGCATTGAGAAACTTTACGGCGGTGGCCGTAGTGCCATGGGCCAGATTATCGATACCCTGGGTGAGGGTGCAGATGATGAACTGGAGGACGTTGAGCACCTGCGTGACCTGGCTTCCGAAGCACCGGTGATTCGACTGGTCAACCTGATCCTGCAAAGGGCAGTGGAGGCCCGGGCATCAGATATTCACATAGAACCGTTTGAGAACCGCCTGAAGGTCCGCTACCGGATTGATGGCGTGTTGCAGGAAGTAGAAGCCCCTCCAGCCAGTTCAACGGCGGCCGTCATCTCGCGCGTAAAGATCATGGCCAAGCTGAATATCGCTGAACGCCGCCTGCCACAGGATGGCCGTATCATGCACCGGGTGCAGGGCAAGGAACTGGATTTGCGTGTTTCGACCATCCCTACTTCACACGGAGAGAGCGTCGTCATGCGTATCCTCGACCGTGAGAGCATTGTGCTGGATTTTGACTCCCTGGGATTCGATCAGGACCTGAAGCAACGTTTCGTCAGGGACCTTGAAATGCCGCACGGTATTATCCTGGTTACCGGCCCCACCGGTTCCGGTAAAACCACCACACTGTATACCGCACTGAGCCAGATCAACACGCCGGAAAGGAAAATCATCACGGTCGAAGACCCCGTGGAGTACCAGCTTGAAGGCATTAACCAGATACAGGCTCAATCATCCATCGGACTGGATTTTGCACACGCCCTGAGGGCCATTGTCCGCCAGGATCCGGATGTCATCATGATCGGTGAGATGCGTGACCTGGAAACGGCCCGTATTGCAATCCAGTCGGCGCTGACCGGCCACCTGGTACTGTCTACCATCCACACCAATGACGCAGCGGGGGGCATCACCCGCATGCTGGATATGGGTGTGGATGATTACCTGTTGACCTCCACCATCAATGC
Organism: Oceanospirillales bacterium; assembly: GCA_003233115.1. Lineage (GTDB taxonomy): Bacteria > Pseudomonadota > Gammaproteobacteria > Xanthomonadales > SZUA-36 > SZUA-36. The sequence continues at coordinate 13,986 of QIKV01000196.1, read as the reverse complement.
CATACTGGCGCAGAGGCTGGTGCGAACCATTGTTAAAGGATCCCGGGAGGCCCTGCAACTGTTACCGGAAGTCGCGGCTGAAATGGGCTTCGGGGAGTTTATGGAACAGGATGTGTATACCGTTTACCGGCCGCTCCCAACGGCAGAAAACCCGTCAGGTTATTTTGGCCGCACGAGTATTCTGGAACTGCTGCAGATGTCGGACCCCATTCGCCGCCTGGTCATGCAGAAGGCAACTTCGGGTGAGATACACGACCTGGCCGTCCGGGAAGGCATGCGGACCATGTACCAGGATGGCTTACTGAAGTGCCTGCAGGGCGTGACTAGCATTGAAGAAGTACTCAGAGTGACGCAGGAGGCCTGATGCCCCTATTTGAATACAAGGCAGTCGCTCCCAGTGGCGAAACCGTGCGCGGCACGATGGAAGCAGGTTCAGAAGAACTGGTGATTGCCAAACTTCAGGAGGGTGGCAATATACCCATAGCCGCGTATGCGGCAGGCAAGGGAGGGTTCAACCTGGATGCCCTGCGCCTGAAAAGACGTGGCATGAACGTACGGGAGGTGGGTCAGTTTACCCAGCAACTGGCGATATTGCTCGGTGCCGGCTTACCGCTCGACCGTTCTTTGCAGGTTTTGCTCGAACTGGCCGAAAATGATCGTATCCGGCTGACCGTGACCGCAATACGGGACCTTGTAAGAGAAGGCGGAAGCCTCTCAGAGGCCCTGGATGCACAGCACGGATCGTTCAGCCGGCTGTTTATCAATATGGTGCGTGCCGGCGAAATCGGCGGTTCACTCGACGTCACGCTGGAGCGCCTGGCGGATTACCTGGAGCGCTCCAAGGATCTGAAAGACAGCGTGGTATCCGCCATGATCTATCCCATTATGCTGATGGTGCTGGCCGGTGGTTCACTGGTTCTGTTACTGGTCTATGTGATCCCCCAATTCACCCCCATATTTGAAGATCTGGGCGGGGATCTGCCACTGATTACCAAGATCGTGCTGGCTGTCGGTGGCGTTCTGCAGCATTTCTGGTGGGGGCTGATCGGACTGTCGGTGCTCGGGGTGGCCCTGTTTCGTCGCATGCTGGCCAATCCCCAACAGCGTTTGCGCTGGGACACACGGGTACTCGGCATGCGCTGGGTGGGCGACCTGGTGGCCAAAATAGAGATTGCACGCCTGACGCGCACGCTTGGGACACTGTTGACCAATGGCGTGCCTTTATTGTCCGGCCTGTCTATTGCCCGCAATGTGATGACCAACAGCCTGTTACGGCAGACGGTTGAGGATACCGCCAAGAAAGTTAAAACAGGTGGTGGTTTGGCCCAGAACCTGGCTGAAAGCGGACACTTCCCCCGCCTGGCGTTACAAATGATCAGTGTGGGTGAAGAGACGGGCCAGCTCGATGTCATGTTGATGAAAGTAGCTGATACCTATGACAAAGAGGTCCGCACGACCATTGACCGCTTGCTGGCCATATTCACACCGGTCATTACGCTGTTGATGGCCGTGTTGATTGGTACCATCGTCATGTCGGTGTTAATGGCAATTATGGGTATAAATGAACTGGTTGGTTAAATACACAGTCACAACTGTAACAAGCAGACCCGTTCAGACAACAGGCGAATGAACCGGCCACAACATTACGGCCCCGGCAGGAGACTTGACTAATGACTTGCACAAAGACTTACACCTCACCCGAAAACAGGCAGCGTGGATTCACGCTGGTCGAATTATTATTGGTATTGGTGATACTGGCATTGATTGCGGGCCTGGTATTGCCGGGTATTATTGGCAAAGCCGAAAGCGCCAAGGCCAAGGCGGCTTCTTCACAAATCAGCCGTATATCAATGTCAGTGGAGAGTTATTACCTGGATACCGGCAACACACCAACGTCCCTGGACGAACTGGTCAAACAACCACCGGGTGTCAACGGCTGGAACGGTCCTTATATAAAAAATTCATTGCTGAAAGACCCCTGGGGCCAGCCCTACATTTTTACCGTACCCGGCGAGCATGGCGAATTTGACATTGAGTCTCTGGGTGCTGACCGTCAGCGCGGTGGTGAAGGAAAAGACGCCGACATCAACAGTTGGGAATAAGTATGGATTCCGGGGTTGCACCAGTGTTCCAGCGCGCTGGGAACCGGGTTTCCAGCTTTTTGCAAAGGCCTTGAGAATTCGAAGTTACATGAACGACGGAAACAGCCGGGGTTTTACGCTGGTCGAGTTGATGGTGGTCCTGGTCATCATTGCGCTGGTGATGGGTCTGGTTGCGACCTCTATGTCACGGAGCATATCCTCAGCACAAGCCCGGGCTACAACACGCAAGCTGGTGGCATCCCTGCGCTATACAAGGGCCAGGGCCATCATCGACAAATCAGAGACCGTGTTCCAGGTTGATACGGACAATCGCAGCTACCAGGCACCGGGCCGGAAGCTGATTACCCTCCCGCAAGGCGTAGACATAACCGTTACAACTGCACGCTCGGAGATCACCTCTGAAGCGGTCTCCGGCATACGTTTCTTCCCCGACGGCGGATCCACCGGCGGCCACATAGAGCTACTGGTCAATGGTCGGGAGTACCGCGTTAACGTTGCCTGGCTGACCGGTGAGGCGAGCCTGGAGAGGCGGGCAGGATGAAGCCCCTGAAGCTGCGTTCACCCAGCAAAAGCCCGGCCGCGTCGCGGGGCTTTACCTTGCTTGAAGTGATGCTCGCTTTTGTCGTGTTTGCTTTGAGTTTTGCCACGGTGCTGGAAATTATGGCGGGTTCCATGCGCAGTGTGCGCCGTGCCGGCGACGACACGGAGGTTGCCCTGTTTGCCCAGTCGATAATCGACCAGGTCGGCACTGAGATTCCGCTCGAAGAGGGTGAGTTCAGCGGTGTGGCACTTGACCGCTACCAGTGGCAGTTGGGGATTTACCCCTATGCAACCACCGATAAGAATGTGCGCACGCTGGAATTGGCCGAGATGTCCGGGATCAAGTTGTACACGGTTAATCTGGACATCGACTGGGCCGTTGGCCGTCGGCAACGGGATCTGCACTTCAGCACGATACGCAGCATACTGGCCAATAACAAATCAAGCAGGCGCAGATGAAACGGTCGTCTGGCAACAACGCACCGCGCTCAGCCGGCTTCACGCTGGTTGAAGTGCTGCTGGCGGTTACCTTGCTGAGCATTCTGCTGGCCTTGACCTATAGCGGGCTGCGGGCTGCCACACGCTCGGCGGAGCGTGGTGAAAAGATGCTGGCTGTCGGCGGGGAGGTGCGTGCTGCCCACCAGTTTGTGCGCCGGCAACTGAACCAGATGCTGCCCCTGCCTTTCGCTGTGGGCGGTGACCAGGGGGAGATACGCATCGTTTTTGAAGGCGATGCGAGGCATATCCAGTATGTGGCACCCATGCCGGGTTACCTGGGGGCGGGGGGGCCGCAGGTGCAGTTACTGGAATTGATGAGTGACGATGAAGGCAGTGTTTTGCAGTTCAGCAACGCGTTGTTACAGGGGTTTGAACAGAGCCAGCTATTTGACCGCGAGCCGGTGATCTTGCTCACGGGGATAGATTCGGCCGGGTTCGAATTTCTCGGCCGCGATCAGAATGGCGAATTGACCGGTTGGGTTTCGAGCTGGGACCAGCAGGATGTGCTACCCGTTGCGGTCCGCCTGAACGTGAAGTTCTCCGCAGCTTCAACGCTGCGCTGGCCGGACCTGGTAGCCAGTGTCAGGATTGACGAACAGGCGGTCAAGGGCGGGGCCGGAAGGCCGACCTACGAGCAGGCTATCCAGGATCTGATCAAAGGCAAAAACCGGCCCAGATCATGAGACCCCGTTCCAACAGCACGACACAGCACGGTATAGCCCTGGTGCTGGTATTGTGGGTGCTATTGCTGCTCACCATCATCACCGGTTCCTTTGCCCTGACGGCGCGTATGGACAGGTTGGAAGCCAATAACTTATTGTCCGGCACCCAGGCGCGTCTGAGCGCCGAGGCGGCCATCAACCTTGCCGTGCTGGCCTTGCGCGACCCGCAGAACGAAACCCGCATGCTGGCCGACGGCAGGATCTACCGGCAGGACATCGACGGGGTTGCGGTTGAAGTCAGTGCGATTGATGAACGTGGCAAGCTGGACATCAACTCAACCGATGAGCTTACCCTGGTGAATTTGTTCACCGGCAACGGCATGGAATTGACGGCGGCCCAATATCTGGCAGCGGCGGTGATGGATTGGCGCGACGAGGATGACCTGGAACGGGTAAACGGGGCTGAGGCGGATGCCTACGCTGCCGCAGGCCTTAAAGTCGGGCCGGCCAACAGGCCATTCATGATGACCGAAGAACTGCTGCAGGTTATCGGTATGTCATACGATTTATACCGCAAGCTGGAACCCGGCATCACTGTTTTTTCCCGTGGTGCTGCACCGGATCCGGCCTTCGCGCCGGTTGAAGCACTGATGGCCTTGCCGGACATAACTCACGATGAAGCAGTGAACTTTGTTAACCAACGCAACGGCCGGCAACCCGGTGATTCCGTCGGCACGGAATTACCCAATGGTGTTGTAGTCATGGAACAAGGCAGAGGGGTCACGTATAGTATTCAGGCCAGGGCGACAATGCCCAATGGCGTTTGGGAACAGTTGGAGGCCACCATCCGGCTAGGGGAAAGCCGCAGCGGCACCCCTTACCGTGTATTGCGCTGGCGTGAAGGATTTTAATGATTGAGTTTGGCAGGCCCTGACACACCGATGGCTATCGCAATCAACGACACCATCCAGAACATCCGCTTTTGGTTCATTGATGGCCCGGTCGGGCGGTTTTTGCAGTGGTGGGGAGAAGAACTGCGCAACGCCATGCCAACCCGCTTGCGGGCACGCATGAAATATGCACGCCGCCGCCTGTTAATGCAGCTTGGTGACGACGAAATTGCACTGCAGATTGACAGTGACGGTGCGATCCAGTCGCTGGATTCATTCTCCACCGAGCAGGATTTACAGTTGCAGCAACAAAGGACTCGAGAGCTGTTGCTGCAACATGAGCTTGCTGGGGTAAACCGCGACCTGTTGCTGTCAGACGCTGAAGTTTTGCGCACAGACGTGGTTTTGCCACTGGCTGCTGAAGCCAGCCTGAGACAGGCGCTGGCCTATGAAATGAATCGATATACGCCATTCCAGGCGAAAGAGGTATTTTACACCTGGCGGGTTTTGAGCCGGGACCGGGAAGCGGGGCAGTTGCATTTTGAGCTATTCGTCACACCGCGTGAACCGCTGGAAGCCAGGCTGGAGCAACTCAAGCGCCTGGGTCTGGCACCTGGTGGTGTTGATGTCTCTATCAATGACGAGCCACAGGGCATCAATTTGCTGCCGCAGGCTTTGCGTTATCGTGTAGTCAATCAACAGGCTCGTTTGAACTGGATATTTGGCACCACAGCCGTTGTGTTGTTGGCATTTGTCATGACGCAATCATTGTGGTTAAGGGAATACCAGGTTCAGGCTATCGGGGATGCTATCGAAGGTGTGCGGGCCGAAGCCATGGCGGTTCAACAGATTCGCAAGCAGATAGAAGATGCAAATGAAGCGGCAGGTTTTTTACAAAGCCGCAAAATCCAGAACGGCTACAAGGTTGAAATACTCGCTGAATTAAGCCGTATTCTGCCGCAAGACACCTACCTGGACCGTTTGTCCCTGCATGAGGATACCACTCAAATGCAGGGTAAATCGGACAATGCCCAGCGCTTGATTGAGTTGATCAACGCGTCACCTTATTTTGAAGACGCTTCGTTTCGCGGACCAACGCGGCTGGACAATCGCAGCCGCAAAGAGATTTTTGACCTGAATGCAGACGATACGCCACAGGATGCTGGCTGATGCAAGTTATCCCTGATCAGAGAAACTCAAAAACAACGGCAATTATGCTGCTGGTCATTGCGCTGTTGGTGGTGTATTTACTGGTGTTCCATTGGTTCATACTGCGGCACCGGGAGTACGCAGGGGAAATTGCTGATTTACGTGTGCAATTCAACCGCTTCCTGGCCGTGGCCGCCCAGCGTGAGTCGTTGCAGGCGCGCTTGAGCCAGATACGTAATTCACAAAAAGATGCAGACCTGTTTCTCAAAGAGCCTGAATTTGATGAGGCGGCGGCTGCCATGTCGGGCCGCATTGGAGAGTTGGTGCGTACCCAGGCGAATGAGTCCTGTCAGATCGTCAGCCGGCAGCCGGTGCACCCACGGGTGCAGGAGCGTTTCGAAAAGGTCACGGTCAATGTCCGGATGCGTTGTGAGGCGGAAGACTTTCTGCAGATTCTGTATGGCATGGAAACTGGTACGCCGCTGATGCTGGTAGATGATTTGAATATCATCAAGCCAAGAACGCGACGTCGCACCCGGGGCGCGGTAACCGCAGTGCAGAGTGCGCTCGACATACGCTTTAATGTTTCAGGGTATCTGAAATGAAGTGGCTGCAGGATAACCCACTGGGTGTGGCGCTGCTTGGTATTAACGCCCTGTTTTTGCTGCTCGCGGCAGTACTGGCAGTGGTCTGGACCTTGCCTGTGGCAGTAGAGACCACGGATAAAGATACCCGCGGCGGTGCCGTTGAAGTTGCTTTGGTTGCCCACCCGATCGGCCCCCTGAGTGACTTTCAGGTGATCAACGAGAAGCCGGTGTTCAACCAGTCCCGGTTGCCGGTAATTGGGCTGCAGGAGGGTGACGCATCGCTGCAAGCGGTTGCGAACGAAATCGAGGATGCGCCGGAGGCCAGATTGACCGGTGTCATCATTACGCCCAGCCTGAGAATTGCTTCACTGATGCCTGCAAAGGGAGAGCAGAAGAGTGTGATGGCGCATGAAGGCCAGCCCATGACAGGTCAATTCGTGGGTTGGCAGGTCAGTTCAGTTCAACCCCGCAACGTGGTGCTGGAATCGCGGGATGGCCGAAAAATGGAACTGGAACTGCAGGTGAACGACACCAAGTTGAAAGAACCGCCCAAGCCTGCGCCGGTAGCAAAGACCGGTTCTGGCGTGGCTGTACTAACTGATGGTGGGGATGGGCAGCCGCTGAGCAGGGCTGAACAAATCCGCCAGCGAATTGCACAGCGCAGGGAAGAATTGCGGCGTGAACAGGACAGCCAGCAGGCACAGAACCATCAGCAGGCGGGCCGGCAGGCAGGCCAGGACAGGCGGGCGTCCAAACCCCAGAACTACAAAAGTGCAATCCAGGCCCTGATGAAAAGCAATCGAAAGGACAAGCCCGGGAATGGTAATAAGGATGGATAGAGCACACAAAACAGGGAGTGCTGTCAGAATGAAATCGTTGATATATGCGGTGGTGATACTGTTGCTGATCAACAGTTGTGCATCGAACCCGGGCGTGCGCGAAGCGCCCCACCAGCGCTTGACCAAGGTAGCCAGCGAAGAAAGCTCTGAGCCCATTTACTCTACAACGGTCAATAAGTCACAGGCGGGTGGGGTGAAAGACGTAGAGATTGACCCCGGTAGCGGTTCTTTTATCAACGAGAAAGCCGCCAGACGCAAACTCAGCGCAGTCTCGGAAGATGGTGAAATTGTCCTGAATTTTGAAGGCGAGTCACTGCAGTCGGTGATCCACACCATCCTTGGCGAAGTGCTGCAGAAGACGTTCGTTATAGGCCCCGGTGTCAGCGGGCAGGTGACGTTCTCGACCTCCAGGCCGGTGTCCCGGGATCAGTTGATGCCTATTCTTGAGCTATTGCTGCGCTGGAACGGTGCCGCCATGGTTTATAGCGAAGGACGTTACAACATATTGCCTATATCACAGGCAATCCGGGGTAACCTGGTTCCGGTTCTGAGCAGGCAGGCCCAGGCCATGGGCTATGAAGTGCGGGTGGTGCCATTAAAATATATCGGCGCAATTGAGATGGCCAAGATCCTGGAGCCATACGTGCGTGACGGCGCCATGGTGCGCGTTGACCCCGGCAGAAGCATGCTTTTCCTGGCCGGCACCCAGGAAGAGTTGCGTAACTACCAACAGACGGTTGATATCTTCGATGTAGATTGGCTGGCGGGCATGTCGGTCGGTATTTACCCGTTAAAAACGGTGGATGTGGAATCCATTACCAAAGAATTGACGAATATATTCGGCATGGAGGCGGAATCTCCGCTCGCCGGCATGTTCCGCTTCGTGCCGCTGGAACGACTGGGCTCCATTATGGTGATAACGCCACAGGAAGCCTATCTTGAGAAAGCCAAAAAATGGATAGAAACACTCGACCGCGGGGCCGCCGGCGCAGGTGTGCAATTGTACGTGTACCGGGTGAAGAACCTCGAGGCCCAGGTATTGGCGAACTACCTGACGCAATTGTTCGGCGGACAGTCGTCTGCGCCCAGAAGAAATACCAGCGCGGGCACGCTTGCACCCGGTTTACAGGCGGTACAAAGAAGTTCGGTTGGAAACTTTAACAGCAACCGCCAGGCAGCAAATAGTCGCGGCCTGCAAAACAACCGCAACACGGGTGGTTTGCTGTCTACGAAGGAAGGCACCATACGTATAACCTCGGTGCTTGAGACCAATTCGTTACTGATCCAGGCCACCCAGGCACAGTATTCTTCCATTGAGGCGGCGATTGAGAGGATTGACGAGGAACCGCTACAGGTGCTGATCGAGTCGCAGGTGCTGGACGTGGAATTGAACGAGGATCTGTCGTTCGGTGTTAACTGGTTCCTGACCAATAACCCTGACCTGGTCCCCCCAGGTGCAGGCAATCCGAACGGGCGATATATTGATACCATCGAGTTCGGCGGCGGCGGTTCTTCGGGCTTTAACCTGCTGGGTACCATCTCCAATCCCATCAGGGCCGGCCGTGCTTTTGTCCAGGCGACCATCGCGGCACTGGACAGCGTGACCGACGTCCGCTCAATCGCGGCGCCTACATTGCTGGTGCGCAACAACGCCACGGCCACCATTACGGTCGGCACCCAGGTACCGGTGCAGTCATCCAGCATTTCAACCGGTATCGGCGGCGGCAACGTCATCAGCAGTGCGCAATATGTTGCCACGGGCGTGACCCTGACGGTGACACCCAGAATTAACCCGGGCGGGCTGGTTTACATGGATATCTCGCAGGACGTCAGCCGCCCCGGTGCTATCGATCCGAGTATCTCCTCCAGTGGCAATCCACCGATCAATAACAAAACAGTGACCACTCAGGTGGCGGTGCAATCGGGCCAGACCATATTCCTGGGCGGCTTGATATCCGAGCAATCCAGCAAGGGTCGCACCGGTGTGCCCTACCTGAATCGCATTCCGGGTATCGGCCGGCTGTTTGGCAGCACCACCACCAACACCTTCCGCAACGAAACAGTCGTCATGATCACACCCACCGTGATCGAGAACGTGTCGGACTTACAGGCAGTCAGTGATGACATCAAGGCCGAGTTCAAGAAAGTACCCCCGATCAAACACACAACCCTGCGCAAAGAGGACTAATAGATGACCAGATTTTTTAATATCAGCAGGAGCACCCTGCTATGGCTGCCGGGCGTTACCCTTTTGTTTCTGTCAGCCTGTGCAACCACGATACCCACCGAGAATGCCATCAAGGAGCGGGCAATGGCGCGCTGGGATGCGCTGTTGAGTGATGATTATGCCGCTGCGTATGAGTATTTGTCGCCGGCTTACCGCTCCAGTGTTTCATTAAAGCAGTACCAGCGGTTTTTGTTGCTCATGAAAGTAAAGTGGGATAAAGCGCGATATATTGAAAGTGATTGCACAGAAACTATATGCAAGGTAACGATTTCCCTGGATTATACTGCCTTTGGAGCGGTTCCGGGGGTGTCATCTTTCAACGCCACCCAAAAAATAGAAGAAAACTGGTTGCGCAGCGGTGGCCATTGGTACGTGGTACCGGAAAAATGATGCTATATTTTATTGCTATGCAGCTTGTTTTATCGTAAGATTACCCTGCAATTGTGCGAAAACAAAGTGTAAGTACCGCTTTTTTTTGCGGTAAAGGCACACGTGCTATACCTTTAATAAAGCCCTGTGTACACAATAGGAGTGTTGTAATGAACAGAAAGAATCTGACAGCAGCAGTACTTGCAGGACTGGCGGGAGCCGCCGGTATTGTAGGATCTGCTCAGGCAGTCAATATTAATCCTGATGGCCTCGGCCAGGTGTTGATCTACCCTTACTACACGGTGAATGGGGGCAATGCCACCATTCTTTCCGTGGTCAATACATCTGAAAAAGCCAAAGCCGTTAAGGTCCGTTTCCTGGAAGGCCAGAACTCACAAGAAGTTCTTGACTTCAACCTGTATATGTCTGCATTTGACGTATGGGCCGCAGCCATCGTTGACGATGCTGGCACGCCGTCCCTGGTCATCAATGACACGTCATGTACGGTTCCGTACCTGTACGAGAACACCGACAGCGATGGTGTACGCAACGGCATGCAGGCATTCCTGCCGTATGAAATGGCAAAGGATGGCGGCTCATCGGATATCAGCCGTGCCGCCGAAGGTCATTTTGAAATGATCGAAATGGGTACCCTGACCGACACATCTGAAAGTTCAGCGGTTGCTGCAACCCACACAGCAGGTGGCGCCCCGAATGACTGTCAACAGTTGGTTGATGCCTGGACGTGGAAGGATAATACCGATCCGAGCACTAAAGGTTACTGGCTGGTGAATCCATTTGTCGATCTCGAAGCACCTTCCGGTGGTTTGTTCGGTGGTGCGGCTATCGTCAACATAGCCGGCGGCGCCATGTACAGCTACGACGCGAAAGCCATCAACGGATACGCGACCGCTGTAGCGGCAGGGAATATTCTGCATCAGGAGCCCGGCTCAAACCTGCCGAGCCTCAACAGCGGTGACATCACATGGGGTAGCATAACCCTGGATGACGGTTCCCCCATGGGCGCAAGTTTCAGCCGTGGTGTAGATGCGGTTTCCTACGTCTTCATGCATGACCAGATCATGAATGAATATATTACCGAATCTGCAATTAACGCGGGTACCGAGTGGGTTGTTACTTTCCCGACCAAGGCGTTTTATGTTTATCCACCTGCCAGTGGTGACCCGGACCCGATCAATCCGTTTACCAACATCTGGGATGCCAGTGCAGGTGGTCCCGCATGTGAAATTGTCGTACTGGATCGCCTCTGGGATCGTGAAGAAGACACGCCTGGCAAAGAGGCTGGCAAGCCTGTACCACCGATCGTTTCGCCGGCACCCCCCGGTCAGGAAATTCCCGGTGTGGTTCCGTTCAAGCTTTGCTACGAGACCAGCGTGATTCGCTTTGGTGACGTCGACACAGTGGGTTCAGCAACCGAGATCCTCGGCTCCAAGAACTTCCACAATATCGACAATGTCGCCCAGGGCTATGACTTTGGCTGGGCCAGACTGCAATTGGCTGACTACCCGATAACTGATAGTAGCGGCGAGATTGTGGTAGGTCCTGGCGCCGGAACGTTAACCCGTTCCCTGGGTAACCTCACAGGTCTTCCCGTTACCGGCTTCGCAGTGCAGAACTTTGCCAACGGCAGGGTGGTGGATCCGAATAGTGGTGATCTGTTACTGGCCAGTTACGGCGGTATCTTCCAGCACAGGGGAACCCGTATGCTGAGTGCGGGTACGCCTATCTTCTAGGGACCTTAATGTGAGCTAATCGCTATGTTGTAGTGTAGTTACATGTAGCGCAGTACTGGGAGAGGGCCGGCTAACGGCCCTCTCTTATATCGGGGTTTGCCGAGTATTAACAGTTTGTTAATCGGGTAAAATTAACAAGATACAACAAGCTATATCCAGCTATGCTGAGACACACAAAACCAATATCAGCATACCAATTTTTCGGGCGAAACCATATAGAGAGAGGAATGATGAGTAATTTAAATGGACTTAAATTTTCAAACGGACTTAAATTTGTTTTTGTATTAACCGCTGTCAGTGGTGCCGTCATTAGCGGTAAAACTCGCGCCGATATTAACTTTGATGGCCAGGTGGTACCCGCAACAGATATCAGTTCCATTGCCATCCTGCCGGCCAGCGGGGATCTTAATATCATTACCATACCCGGTTACACCGTCACCAAAAACAGTGTGACGCCACCACCACCGGGGGCTGTTGCCATTACGGGTTTCAGTGCTTCACCTGCAACCATTAATGAAGGCCAAAGCACAATCCTGAGTTGGACCACGACCAATGCGCAATCGTGCACCCCATCGGGTGGCGTGGGCGGTTGGAATGCACAGTCAATTGGTGTGCCGAACGGGTCAACGAGCATCACCATTGCGACCGCCGCTTCTTACACGTTTACTTTGACCTGTACCGGCGCTGCGAACGATACTGCGGTACGCAACGTCACGGTTACGGTCAACACCCCAGCTCCACCGCCGGTGCCGGGTTCCTGTAGTGCATCGCCTCTGACAGGCTCCACGAAGACGTGGCTGCAATTCTGGGGGGTTGATTTCCCAATGCCAATTTACGAAAACCGTCTTGACAGCATTCCCTCCAGGGGTTACAAGGCATACGAGTTTAATACCGGTAATATCGTCGACAACGGTCAGTTCGTCTCGGTCGGTGTCACCTCAACATCGGGTATCAGGAAAGGTGCTATCAGCGAGTGCCCGGGCGATTTCAAGGTTGCTCCAGCATGTGACTATTCCTGGGGAATTGGCGGTGGAATAAACTGGGCAACAAACGGTAAGGCCGGCGCCTGCCAGTTGCAACCCAACACCACCTATTATTTCAGCCTTACTTTTACGGATGGTTTTGATCCTGCATCAGCAACATGTACAGGCAACTGCACTGTCAAGATACAGGTTGTCAACCCGTAAGGTAGGTAGTGTTAGAATTCGAGTCGGGCATCCCTGTCTGGGTGCCCGGCTTTTTTAATAGTCCAGGTAATTTGATGTGTAATTTGATGCGCAATTGGATGCGTACGTCTTTCGGAGTTCAGCATGAAGCCAATTTATATCCCCCTGCTAGTTATCACGTTCATTTTCAGTACGCAGGCCAGTGGCCAGGCAAGTGGTCAGGCGGGCGGCCAGCCTGACGACGGTGAGATACTGGCGCAGCGCGGCAAGGGTGTGGTGACGCAACAGGCATTTGCCGCGCGGGCAGATAAAATACCTGCTGCCATGAGGCGCGCTACCTTGCGCGATGGCAACCGCTTCCGCGATCTGATCAATGCAATGTTGCTGCAGGCTCAACTGGCTGAAGATGCGCGTGCTGCCGGTTTTGACCAGCGGGAAATTATTCAGGAAAGGATGCGCCTGGCGGCACAGGCAGAACTCGGACAAGCCTGGCTGCAATACTATGTGACCTCGCAACCTGCAGCAGACTATGAGGCGCTGGCGCGTGAGTACTACCAGTTGCACCAGGACGAGATGTTGTCCGAACCGAAAATTGATGTCAGCCAGATCCTGATTTCTACCAAGGACCGCTCCGATGCTGAGGCCAAAGAACTCGCTGCCAGGGTCAGGCAGAAACTTGTTGATAATCCGGCTTCATTTGATGCTCTGGTTACCCAATATTCTGAGGACCCCAGCGCGTCATCCAACCATGGCGTGTTTAAAGGCGTCAGCCAGGGCGACATGGTCAAGCCGTTCGAGCAAGCTGCATTTGCCTTATCAGAAGGTGAAATTTCTCGGCCGGTCAAGACCCAGTATGGCTATCACATCATCCGTCTGGATGCACATATCCCCGCCGTGAAGCGCAAGTTCAGCGAGGTAAAGGATCAATTAATAGCGGTTGAACGCGAGCGTCACGAGGCCAGGATCAAGAAAGATTATGTCAGCAGTCTTACCTCACTGGACGCCCTGATGACCGAAGCGGCACTCAAAGAGATGATCAGAAGGCAATTTGGTGATGATGCTGTTGACCCAGCGGTTGATGGTGCAGAATCAGAGTAGATTCACGGGGGTCAGACATGGGTCAGACGGGGGTCAGATTCAAATGCGGCATACAGCTATCAGTAAACACACCGCAGTCCGTGCATTTGAGTCCGACCCCGGGGT
>QIKV01000061.1 GCA_003233115.1 Oceanospirillales bacterium | reverse complement strand
ATGGTGGTTACAAGGAGATTGTCGCCCGCATCATCGGCCAGGGTGCGTATTCCAGGCTCAAGTTTGAATCCGGAACACACCGTGTGCAGCGGGTTCCCGAAACCGAATCGCAGGGCCGCATACATACCTCGGCCTGCACGGTGGCAATTCTGGCAGAAAGGGAAGCCATTGAGGGAGTGGACATACAGACATCCGACCTCAGAATAGATACCTTCCGTGCCTCCGGGGCAGGCGGCCAGCATGTAAATACTACCGACTCGGCCATTCGCGTCACACATTTACCCTCGGGTCTCGTAGTTGAATGCCAGGATGAGCGCTCACAGCATAAAAACAAAGCACGTGCCTTGTCCCTGCTAAGCGCCCGTTTACTCGAGCAGGAGAAAGCCAAACAAGCGCAGGAACAGGCCGCAAGCCGCAAGCTGCAGGTCGGCTCCGGCGACCGTTCGCAACGAATTCGCACCTATAACTACCCTCAGGGCAGGGTCACGGACCACCGCATTGGCCTGACTCTTTACAAGCTTGAAGAACTGTTGTCCGGGAGTCTCGACATGCTCATAGACCCGCTGATACAGGAACATCAAGCTCAATTGCTAACTGAATTGAGTAGCTGAATAAGACGTTTCAGATGAGGGCTGTCAGGCCGACGCTGGCCTGTAAGAATCCATAAATCCCGAGCGGAACGTACCCGTGCCAGCGCGGATCAAAGCGCACATTTCTTACCCAATCGGTGTTTTTCGTTGCCTGATAAAATACCCTGCCACTGCCAGATTGATGGGCGCCAGCAGCGCCAGCACATCCAGGTTATATTGATGTTGCGGAAACAGTAGCAGTATAAAACTGACTGCAACGCCACCCGCCAACAGCCACGCTCCGAACCTGTTCAGCACCGGCATCAGCGCCAACAGGGTGAGCGGGTTGAACAACAGCAGATTGGCGTTGGCACTGGCAACTGCGTGGTCGGTGAATAACCACAAAAATGCAAGCAGCAAACCACCTGTACCACCGATCAACAACCAGGCATGACACAAGCCTGCAAGCCATACGCGCGGCATGAACCTGGCGCTCAACCAGGCAATGCCGGTCACCAGTAAGCCCAATAGCAGGTAGCGAAACCAGGTATTGCCAGGTTCAGCCGGGGGGGCAGGAAGTGATGATTTAAACAACATGATGTCTTGCACTACCAATGATTCGCCCCCGGCTACCGTCATTGCCGAGATTTGATCCGCCAACACCATGGGTATGAACATTTCGTCCCAACGGCTAATGGGGCGGTCCACCGGGTGGCCAAGGACCAGTTCCAGCCCCAGGTAATACCAGTACTGCACCTGTGTCAGGCGCCGGGTCTGGTCGCGGAAATCAAGCTTTGCCCTGACATTTTCTGTTGCCGCCGCGAGGGCGCCGTTCAGCGCAAGATTAAATGCATCCCGCAATCGGGTTGAGCAGTTATTCAGATAGGGATCGTAGAGGTAGTCACGATTTTCCGGTTTGACCTCATTCAGCAGGTAATCACGCAGACGAATATATTGTGCGGGGTTCAGGTTCAGTTTTTGCACACGGATGCTGCGGTTTGCCCGACGGTAAAACCTGAACTCCCGGGCGATGGGCAGTGCGACAGAAAAATAGAGCATGCGGCCACGCAGGAAGTTCAGGAAAAAATTTTTCTGGTCAAAATCAAAATAACCAAAATTAAAAGAGTGGTCGATACCCGCTGCAGGTTCCCGTAGCCAAATGGCATTGTGGCCAAATCGTTCCCAGTAGTTTTCTCCCGGGCCAAACGTAACCAGCCAGGCCTCGGCACCATCAGCAGGAATATCCGGGAGTTCCTGTAGTTCCTCTGCCAAGCCGGCGCCAGACCAGGCCAGCATGACGAAGCAAACGGACAGCAGATAGTAACGCAAACCACTACCCCGCTCGTGCGGTCTGTCGGGTTTGGCGGGTCGGAAGGTCATGCTATCCCGGTATCGGTCATTTCCAGCGTAATGATGCGGCGGTTATCGGCTGCGGTAACCTGGAAATGGAACCGCTCCGCCAGGACCACTTCATCGCCCCGCTCCGGCACGCGGCCAAACTCTGCCAGCAGCAAACCGCCGACAGTGCCGTAGTCTTCATCGCCAAAATCGCACCCGAACGCATCGTTAAACTCCTCAATCTCGGTCAGGGCATTGACCTGGAAGCGGTTCTTGCCCAACGGCTTAATCGCTGCTTCTTCCTCCTCGTCGTGCTCATCGTCAATTTCACCAACTATCTCTTCAAGCACATCCTCAATCGTGATCAGGCCGGAAACACCACCATACTCATCAACCACGATGGCCATATGATTACGGCTGGCGCGGAAATCTCTCAGCAACATGTTCAGGCGCTTGCTTTCGGGGATAACAACTGCCGACCTCAGCAGTTCCCTGATATTCAATGGCCCGCTGCTTTCCCCATAGTGGCGCAACAGGTCTTTGGCCAGCAGAATACCCTCAACCTCGTCCCGGTCTTCACCAATCACCGGGAAACGCGAGTGGCCGGACTCAAGGATCAACGGCAGAAATTCATCCAGCGGAGTATCCAGCGGAATAACAACCATGTGGGAACGCGGCACCATCGCGTCGCGCACCTGCATTTCGGATACCGCCAACGCCCCTTCAATCATGGCACCCACTTCGGCGTCGACTATGCCTTTATTGCACGACTCATTTATCAGTTTTTTCAGTTCTTCTCGATCCCGGGGTTCGGATGACAGCATTCTACCGATGCGATCCATCCAGCTTTTGGGCCCGGAACCGTTACCCGATTGATCTTCGCTCATGTGCGTATTTTAGCACGCGGGGGAACGATCAATAACGGGTTTAATACGGATCAGGAATATCCAGCCTGGCCAGAATATCCACTTCCAATGCTTCCATCGCGACAGCATCTGCTCGCTGCTCATGATCGTAGCCCAGCAAATGCAGGACGCCATGAATAGTCAGGTGCGCCCAATGATTGATTTCAGGCTTGCCCTGCTCAATGGCTTCACACGCAACCACGGGCGCACAAATCAGCAAGTCGCCCAGTTGGGATTCTTTGATCCCGGTAGGTAGCCCTGCGGGTAACGCCACCGGAAATGACAAGACGTTGGTCGCGCAGTCTTTACCCCGGTACTCCCGGTTGAAGCGCAGGCCTTCTTCCTCATCAACGACGCGAATGGCCAGCAGGTATTCCTTCCTGCCCGGTCCTGTTGCTTGAATGGCAACCGTTAGCTCCACCCAACGCCGGAATTGTTCGTCACCCGGTACCGATGCAGATGTTGTAGCGCACTGGACTTCCAGATCAACCCCCACAGGTTCAGCCGGCGTCCAGACTGTCGTCCGCATCAGCCTGGTCATAGGCCCGTACGATCTGTTGCACCATGGGGTGCCTGACTACATCACAGGCGCTGAAGAAAGTGAAGCTGATGCCATCCACTTGCGCGAGGATCTTCGCGGCATGCTTCAGTCCCGATAGCTGATGCCGTGGCAGGTCTATTTGTGTGACATCCCCGGTTATGACCGCAGTTGAACCAAAGCCGATACGCGTCAGGAACATTTTCATCTGCTCAGTGGTGGTGTTCTGGGCCTCGTCAAGGATTACAAAGGCATCATTCAATGTGCGGCCACGCATAAACGCCAGCGGTGCGACCTCAATAACATTGCGGTCTATCAGCCTGGATACATGGTCAAAACCCAGCATTTCATAGAGTGCATCGTAGAGTGGACGTAAATAGGGATCGACTTTCTGCATCAGGTCACCGGGTAGAAAGCCCAGTCGTTCGCCCGCTTCCACCGCCGGGCGTACCAGCACGATCCGCAGCACATTGTCTGACTGTAACGCATCAACGGCACTGGCAACCGCCAGGTAGGTCTTGCCGGTGCCGGCCGGGCCGATTCCGAAATTCACTGCGAAGTTGTTGATATTACGTAAATACTGTTTCTGGTTCGGTCCCTGTCCGCGAACGGCCCCGCGCTTTGTGATGATCGTGATATCGTCGGGCTGTGCCGCCGTCCCATCAGAATCAGCAGCAGCAATCTCGGCAATACCTGAGTCCTGCAGATATAGATTGATGGCCTTCGGTGTTAACATTTCTGTTTCAGATAGTTTATACAACTGCTTTATCAACCGACTGGCGGCACGGGCCTGGCGTGCTTCGCCCTGCACCGTGAACAGGTTTCCACGGCAAAAGATATCCACCTGCAGGCGGCCTTCTATCTGCTTCAGGTGCTGATCGAACGGCCCGCAGAGGTTGGCGAGGCGCTCGGTATCTGCCGGTTCCAGTTCCAGATTTATGCGTTGGCTCATGGGAGTCAGGATCTCAGCCAACAGCGGCGGCTTGCTTAGCTGCCGCGGCGACCCGGGCGCGTAATGAATGACTGAGCGCCTCACTGATGATCACATCGACAAACTGTCCTATCAAACGCGGATTACCGTCAAAGTTGACTACCCGATTATTCTCGGTACGGCCCGCCAGTTGTTGCGTATCCTTCTTACTGTACCCGTCCACCAGGATGCGTTGCCGGCCGCCGACCATGCGCCTGCTGATCTCACCAGCCTGCTTATTGATCAATGCCTGCAAACGTGCCAGACGATCCTTTTTAACCTCCATCGGCGTGTCATCCGGTAAAGAAGCCGCCGGCGTGCCGGGTCGGGCACTGTAGATAAAGCTGAAACTCTGGTCAAAATTCATTTCGTCGATCAGTTTCAGCGTGTCTTCAAAATCTTTTTCGGTCTCACCCGGGAAGCCGACAATAAAATCAGAAGATAGGCTGATATCCGGTCGGTGTTCTCGCAATCGACGGATCTTCTGTTTGTACTCGAGTACGGTGTGACCGCGTTTCATCATCGCCAGCACGCGGTCGGAACCACTCTGCACCGGCAGGTGGACATAATTCGCCAGTTCGGGTACCTCACCGAATGCGTCGGTCAGGCTGCTGCAGAAATCTACCGGATGCGAGGTGGTGAAACGAATTCGTTCAATTCCCTCAACGGCGGCGACATAGTGGATCAGCAGTGCCAGGTCCGCCCTGCCGCCATCATCCAGAATACCGTCAAATGAATTGACATTCTGCCCTAACAGGTTGATCTCCCTGACACCCTGACTGGCCAGGCCGGTACACTCTGCGACAACGTCTTCCAGCGGACGGCTGACTTCTTCACCACGCGTGTAGGGTACAACGCAGAAAGTACAATACTTGGAGCAACCTTCCATAATGGTGACAAAGGCGCTTGGCCCCTTCGCACCAGCAACCGGCAAGCGGTCAAATTTCTCAATCTCGGGAAAGGAAATATCTATCTTCGGCTTACCGGTGCTACGCACATAATCGATCATTTCCGGCAGACGGTGAAGCGTTTGCGGACCAAAAACGAGATCCACAAACGGTGCCCGTTTTATGATGGCATCACCCTCCTGGCTGGCCACACAACCGCCTACGCCAATGACGACTTTACGGCCACCGGACTTCAATTTTTTCCAACGGCCCAACTGTGAAAAGACTTTCTCCTGCGCTTTCTCGCGAATAGAACAGGTATTGACCAGGATCACGTCCGCTTCAGCTTCGGTAGCGGTTAATTCCAACCCATGCGATGCCGCCAGCACATCTGCCATTTTGTCGGAATCGTACTCGTTCATTTGACAACCATGTGTCTTAATAAAAAGCTTGCCTTTCATTTAAAAAACCTTTTATTGATACTCTTTTTAGAGAGCCCGATAGAATACACTCAGCATCAGCACTTGGCTATCCTGGAAATGGGCGCCCACAGCACATTTTAGCCTGCTGGCAATCGCGGCGGCGGCCTGGGAAGAGCATAGCGGGGCACGGTCCGGTATAATCTGTTGGTTAACGCGGGCAAGCGCCTGCCATGAATTTTACAGGAGCAATCATGTCCCAGACCATGCGGGCACTGGTTAAACGCGAAGCAGCCCAGGGTATCTGGATGGACGAAGTTGCCGTCCCCGAGGCAGGTACGAACGAAGTGCTGATCAAGGTAGAAAAAACTGCTATCTGCGGTACGGATGTACATATTTATAACTGGGATGAATGGGCGCAGAGAACCATCAGGCCGGGTCTTGTCATTGGCCATGAATTTGTCGGCCGGATCGTTGAACTGGGGCTCGGTGTCACCAACTACAGGATCGGCGACCGCGTGTCCGCCGAAGGCCATATCGTTTGTGGTTACTGCCGTAACTGCCGTGCAGGCAAACGGCATTTGTGCCCTAACACGGTCGGGATCGGTGTTGACCGCAATGGTGCTTTTGCCGAATACATCGCTGTTCCCGCCACCAACCTGTGGCCGATTCCAGATGAAATTGCCCCTGAACTGGCCGCCTATTTTGACCCTTTCGGAAACGCCGCCCACTGCGCACTGCAGTTTGATCTCGTCGGCGAGGACATCCTGATCACCGGTGCCGGCCCGATCGGCATCATCGCGGCTGGAATTTGCAAACATGTCGGTGCGCGCCATGTGGTCATTACCGATGTGAATGATTACCGCCTGCACCTGGCGGCAGAAATGGGTGCCACACGTACCGTCAATGTGGCGCGCGAATCCATCGCAGATATTGTTAAAGAACTGGATATCGAAGGCTTTGATATCGGCATGGAAATGTCCGGACAACCCACTGCATTCAATGACCTGCTGCATAATATGTTCAATGGCGGGCAAGTTGCGCTGCTGGGATTACTCCCGGCCGGAACGAGCGTTGACTGGGACCAGATCATCTTCAAGGGCCTTGAACTGCACGGCATTTATGGCCGTCGCATGTACGAAACCTGGTACAAAATGACGCAGATGGTGCTGACCGGCTTCCCGCTGCACAAAGCCATGACGCATCATATTCCAATTGATGAATACCAGACGGGCTTCCAGTTAATGCGTACCGGACAAAGCGGCAAGGTGGTCTGTGACTGGACCGGTAAAATTTAGGAAGGAAAGTATTGGTATGGTTTCATTGGATTACTTGAAAACAACACTGGATGAAATCCGGACTGCCGGGTTATATAAAACAGAACGCATAATTACCACGCCGCAAAGCGTGGAAATCAAGGTCCAGAAAGGCGCAGAAGTATTGAATTTCTGCGCCAACAACTACCTCGGTCTCGCTGACAACCCGGAAGTTATTGCCGCGGCGCACAAGGCCCTGGACGGGCATGGCTTTGGACTCGCCTCGGTGCGCTTTATCTGTGGCACGCAGGATCTGCACAAGCAGCTTGAAAAAACCATTTCAGATTTCTTCTCAACCGCTGACACCATCCTGTACACATCGTGCTTTGATGCCAATGGTGGTTTGTTTGAAACCCTGCTTGGACCTGAAGATGCGGTCATATCGGACGCACTGAATCACGCCTCTATTATCGACGGCATTCGCTTGTGTAAAGCACAACGGCAGCGCTATCCAAACAGCGATATGGCTGCGCTGGAGAATGCTTTGCAAGCTACCCGGGACTGCCGTACCCGCCTGATCGCCACCGACGGCGTATTCAGCATGGATGGCTGTATTGCCAGGCTCGACGAAATTACAGCACTTGCCGAACGTTACGACGCGCTGGTCATGGTCGATGACAGCCATGCCAGCGGCTGCATGGGTAAAACCGGGCGTGGCTCCGCCGAATTTCATGGGGTAATGGACAAGATCGACATTTTCACTTCTACTCTGGGCAAGGCGCTGGGCGGTGGTTCCGGTGGCTTTACCACCGGGCGCCGTGAAATCATCGACCTGCTGCGGCAGCGATCACGACCCTACCTGTTTTCCAACACCCTGCCACCACCACTGGTTGCTGCATCGATCAAAGTATTCGAAATGATATCCGGCTCTACACAGTTGCGGGACAAACTGGAACACAACACACGCTATTTCCGCGCACAAATGGACGCGGCCGGTTTCGACATTAAAGCAGGCACACACCCTATCGTGCCGGTAATGCTGTACGACGCACCGCTGGCGCAGGAATTTGCCGCCCGTTTGCTGGATGAGGGAATCTATGTGATTGGTTTCTTCTTTCCGGTGGTACCCAGGGGTGCAGCACGTATCCGCGTACAGGTATCAGCCGCCCACCAGAAACATCACCTGGATCGTGCAGTTGCGGCTTTCATTAAAGTCGGCAAAGCACTACGTGTAGTGTAAAACCGGCCACCCCGGTCACTTTATCAGGAATACGCCAGCCGGTAGCTCGATCTCCACTGAGATCGGCAAATGGTCTGAGTGGGTATGTGCCAGCACATCAGTTTTCTTTAAAAGTAAAGAATCGGAAATCAGGATATGGTCAAATTTATGGCTCGGACGCCAACTGGGGAAGGTATTCATTTCCTCGATGGGTAGCTGCAAGTGCGTGCTGTACACCAACTCCCGCAACTCCCTCGATTGTGCTCCACAATTGAAGTCACCCATCACCACCAACTGCGAATATTCGCTAACCAGCTCGCTGATATAAGCCAGTTGGAGCCTGCGGGCACGCTTGCCCAACGCCAAATGCATGATACATACAAGCAATGGCTCCCGGTTGGTCTGCAATTCCACCAACATGGCACCCCGCCCCCGCAATCCAGGCAATTTGTGCTCATCAACACAACGTGGTTGAATGCGGCTTAGTACGCCGTTGCTGTGCTGGGCGATCTTGCCCAGACTACGGTTGACTTGCCTGTACCAGTAAGGGAATTCTGCCCGCTGGGCGAGATATTCTGTCTGGTCCAGAAAGCCGGTGCGCAAGCTGCCGGAATCCACTTCCTGCAACCCGACCAGGTCATAGGAGTGAATCAGCTTGGCAATGTGGTTCAGATTCGAGATACGTTCCCGAAGCGGCAGCAGATGCTTCCAGCTCTTGGTGACATACTCATGAAAATCGCGCGTCTCAACACCCGTCTGAATATTAAAACTGAGCAGGCTCAGATTGGATTGACCGGCCTGTGGTAGCGTTTCTGCTGTTTTGACTGCTTCCATTGGCTTGCCGTTTATTTGCAACCCGCGGAGGTGCTGGCCCAGGCCAGTTTCTCGATTGGTTCCAATCTCACCTTCTCCCTCCTACAGGGCCAGCTCGGTACGCACCACGCTGGCCAGTTCTTCGGCCAGTTGATTGACCTGGGTTTCATCCGCACCTTCCAGGGTAACGCGAATCAATGGTTCGGTACCGGATGGACGCAATATCACTCTGCCGGCATCACCCAGCCGGGCCTGCACAGATCTGACCGCGTCGTTAATGGTGTCGGAGTCCTGCAGGTCAGCAACCCGGCCATTGACCGGCACGTTAATCATGACCTGCGGCAACTTTTGCACATCCGCCGCCAGTTCAGCGAGGCTCTTGCCGGTGCTGACCATGACTTCGAGAACCTGCAATGCGCTGACAATACCGTCACCCGTGCTGGTTCTGTCCAGGCACAACAGGTGGCCGGAGGCCTCGCCGCCCAGTGTCCAGCCATTGCTGACCAGCGCCCTGTGCACGTGACGATCGCCGACCGGTGTACGTAAAAACGGGATATTACGTTTCTGGAGCGCAAGTTCCAGGCCGATATTGCTCATGACCGTCCCTACTACACCGCCTTGCAACTGGCCACTTTCTTGGCGGGCGGCCGCCATGATATAAAGCAGCTCATCACCATTGACGGTCTCGCCATTGGCATCCACCATAATGACCCGGTCACCGTCACCATCCAGGGAAATACCAACGTCGGCCCCGTGCGCCAGCACCGCCTGTCTGACAAATTCAGGATGAGTTGATCCGCAACCATTATTGATATTCAACCCGTCGGGCTTGCTACCAACCGTAATAACTTCTGCACCCAGTTCTTTCAGCACGGCCGGCCCGACACGGTAGGTTGCGCCATTGGCACAATCGATAGCAATCTTGATGCCGCTGAACAAGACACTGAAGGGTATCGTGCCTTTGCAAAATTCAATATAACGACCGGCAGCATCTTCAACACGAACGGCTTTGCCCATTCTTTCAGAATCTACAGTAGAAAACGGCCGGTCGAGTACCGCTTCAATGGCATGCTCAACTTCATCGGGTAATTTTTCGCCATCAGCAGAAAAAAACTTGATGCCATTGTCGTAGAAGGGATTATGTGAAGCGCTGATAACAATGCCCGCACAGGCGTTCAGCGTTCTGGTCAGATACGCTATGGCGGGTGTAGGCATTGGCCCGAGCAGGGCAACATTGGCGCCTGCTGCTGCCAGGCCGGCCTCCAGTGCCGACTCGAACATGTAACCTGAAATGCGTGTGTCTTTGCCGATAACGACCGAGCGTGAACCCCCGCAAGCCAGCACTTTTCCGGCGGCACAGCCCAAGCGCAGCATAAAATCTGCAGTGACGGGTGCATCACCCACCCGGCCACGTATTCCGTCTGTACCAAAATATTTGTTGTTCATGTGAGCCATATTACAACTCTGCGGACCCCGCTGCAGTTCGCAATGCGATTGCAACATTGAGAGCATCGCGGGTTTCCGCCACGTCATGAGTGCGAACGATTGCCACTCCCTGTACAACAGCGAGCGCCGCAGCAGCGATGGAACCCGGCATCCGGCTTGCTGTATCCCGCTCCGTCAACTGCCCGATCATGGCCTTGCGGGACACGCCAGCCAATATTGGGTAGCCTGTTTCAACCAGTGTCGGCAGCGCGTGGAACAACTTGATATTGTGTTGCAGGGTCTTGCCAAAGCCAAAACCCGGGTCGAGAACAATATTCTTTGCCAGTACGCCGCCTTCTTCGCATTGCTTCGCCCGGTTCAATAAAAACCGCTTGACTGCAACCACCACATCCGCATAGTCAGGCTCGTCCTGCATCACCCGCGGTTCGCCCTGCATATGCATCAGGCACACTGGAACGGCCAGATCCGCAGCAGCCTGCACGGCACCATCTCGTCGCAATGCAAAAACGTCATTGATCATACCCGCCCCTGCGACCACAGCCTCACGCATGACCCCAGGCTTGCTGGTATCGATGGAAACTGGCACAGCCAGTTGTGGTGCGATGGCCTCAATCACGGGGATAACCCGGTCAAGCTCCTGCTGCAGGGACACTGAGCGCGCACCAGGGCGTGTTGATTCACCGCCGACATCGATCATGTCGGCACCCTCTTGCTGCATTGTCAGAGCGCGCCGGATCGCCTCTTCCCGGCCCAGCCACTGCCCGCCGTCAGAAAACGAATCCGGCGTCACATTGAGAATTCCCATAATGCGCGGCCGATCCAGATTAACAATCCGTCCGGCACAGGCAAGTTCACGAATACCTGGATCCATTGTTAAGGACAGGTGATTTTTAGTGCTGCTCGGCCGGTCCGCCAATAGAAGGGCTGTCACCCGAACTCTCCGCAGCATTGTCGGTGGATTCACTACGGGCTTTTTTGCCACCATCAGAGTTGGAATCGTCCCAGTCAGCGGGTGGATCCGGTACTTTGCCCCCCATAATCTGGTCAATCTGGCCGGCATCAATGGTTTCATATTTCATCAATGCTTCACTCATGATTTGGAGTTTTTTCCGGTTAACTGCAATCAGATCGGTTGCTGTCTTGTGTGCTGATTCCACAATCACGCGAACCTCTTCGTCTATCTTGCGGGCAGTTTCATCGGAAACATGCTTGTGCTGGGTTACCGAGCGACCAAGGAAAACCTCCTCCTCATCTTCGGAATAGGTCAAAGGCCCCAGTGCATCGGTCAAGCCCCAGCGGGTTACCATGTTTCTGGCGATAGATGTCGCACGCTCAATGTCGTTCGAGGCACCGGTGGTGACATTTTCAATACCAAAAATGAGTTCCTCGGCTACCCGGCCGCCAAACAAACTGGCCATCTGGCTTTCCAGTTGCTTACGCGAAACGCTGTATTTATCCTGCTCCGGCAGGAACATGGTTACACCCAGCGCCCGCCCACGGGGAATGATGCTCACCTTGTATACCGGGTCGTGCTCCGGCACCAGGCGACCGACAATGGCGTGGCCGGCTTCGTGATAGGCGGTCAGGTTCTTTTCTTTCTCGGACATGACCATTGAGCGTCGCTCCGAACCCATCATGATCTTGTCCTTGGCGCGTTCAAAGTGCTCCATGGAAACTGCCTTGGCAGTTTCCCTGGCAGCAAACAGCGCGGCTTCATTCACCAGGTTCGCAAGATCTGCGCCTGAAAACCCCGGTGTACCGCGTGCAATGGTGCGTGGAACAACATCATCAGCCAGCGGTACTTTGCGCATATGGACTTTCAAGATGCCTTCGCGACCACGTATGTCCGGCAATGGCACAACCACCTGCCGGTCAAAACGACCGGGGCGCAACAAAGCGGGGTCCAGTACATCCGGACGGTTGGTGGCGGCAATAACAATAACGCCTTCGCCACCTTCAAACCCGTCCATTTCAACCAGCAACTGGTTCAAAGTCTGCTCACGTTCATCATGCCCGCCGCCGAGGCCGGCACCGCGATGTCGACCTACCGCATCAATTTCATCAATAAAGATGATGCAAGGTGCGTGCTTCTTGGCCTGATCGAACATATCGCGCACACGGGATGCGCCCACACCAACAAACATTTCCACAAAATCGGAGCCGGAAATTGAAAAGAACGGCACTTTGGCTTCGCCGGCAATGGCGCGTGCCAGCAGGGTTTTTCCGGTACCCGGTGAGCCCAACATCAGTACACCGCGTGGAATGTGCCCACCCAGTTTCTGAAATTTGCCCGGATTACGCAGGAATTCAACCAATTCCCCGACTTCCTCCTTGGCCTCTTCTATACCTGCAACATCGGCAAACGTCACCTTGATCTGGTCTTCGCCCTGCAATTTCGCCTTGCTCTTGCCAAATGACATGGCACCACGTCCACCACCACCACCTTGCATCTGACGCATGAAATACACCCACAAGCCAACCAACAACAATACGGGAATAATATTGATAATCAGGTCGAGGATAACCGAACGCTGTTCAGGCGGTTCAGCAGTAATCTTGACTTTATTTTCTATCAGGTCATCAACAAGGCGGGGATCAGGCATACCAAAGCTGCGAAACTCCTTGCCGTTTAAATCCCGTCCGCTGATCGTATTGCCTTCCGGGGTGCTGCTGATGGTAACTTCAGCAATCGTGCCGTTGCGTACGCTATCAAGGAAATCGGAATAAGCGAGCTTATTCGGCGTGCTGCTAACACTGCCGTAGTGATTGAATACAGACAGCAACACCACCAGGATGATGCCCCATGTAATCACATTTTTTAACATATCATTCAATCAATTATCCTCACAACCTTATTAAAGTGATCACGCCTGACCGACAACGGGTCACATGCCTGATTGTAACTTGCGCCGATGTCCGAGTACATAAACTTCCCGGCTACGCGGGCGGGAAGCCGATGGTTTGCGCACCTGAACCTTCTCAAATATAGACCGGGTTTGCTTCACATAGTTGTCAAAACCTTCCCCATGGAAGACCTTTACAACAAAATCGCCCCCCGGAGCCAACCACTGTTGCACGAATTCGAGCGCCAACTCCGCAAGATACATGATGCGCGGTTGATCGACTGCACCCATACCACTCATATTGGGTGCCATATCGGACAACACAAGATCAACCTGTACACCACCCAGGGCAGTTTCAAGCGCCGCCAGCGGTTCATCTTCGGTGAAATCACCCTGGATAAACGTGATGCTCTCGAGCGGATCCATTGGCAGAATATCCAGCGCAACTACCAGGCCATTGCCGCCCAGAACCCGTTGCACCACCTGGGTCCAGCTACCGGGCGCCGATCCCAGGTCAACTACGCGCATTCCCTTGTGCAACAAGTTGTACTTGTCATCCAGTTCCATTAGCTTAAAGGCTGCCCTTGAACGCAGGCCTTGCTGTTGTGCCATCTTGACGTACTGGTCATCAAAATGCTCGGCCAGCCAGCGTCGACTGCTTTTACTTTTTGCCATCAGTGAATTTTCCCGTCTGATACCATATCCTAATGCTAAAATAACAGTTTGCCATATATTGGGAACTGTCAGATGTCGCCAGTGTACCTTCAACCTCGTAAAACATGATCAGCGGACAGAAAAAGCATCTTCGCGCCCTTGCCCATCACCTCAAGCCACTGGTTATCGTTGCCGGCAAGGGTCTCAGTGAATCGGTTGTCGCCGAAATTGAGCGCGCACTAAACGACCATGAGCTTATCAAGGTCAAGCTGCGGGGTGACCGTGAGGCACGCCAGGCATGGGCGGCGGACATCGCCCGGCAATGCGGGGCAGAACTGATCCAGGTCATTGGCCAGGTTGCCTGTTATTACCGGAAAAACCAGGGCTGAACAATTGGAACTCAATCTTGAAATACCCAGGGACTACCTTTTCATCCGCTCAATAAGTACAAAAGGGATTCAGGTCAGCGAAGAATACTACGCCAGCCCGTTGATATTGTCCGGTCGGCAAATAGTGTCCGAATGGGGCGTCCATTCGATCGGTGATATCAGGGAAGAAACGCTGCAGTGCGTATTTGATATGCAGCCAGAGCTTGTGTTGATTGGTTGCGGTAAGCTGCAGGCATTTTTACCCCCCGTCATTCAGGCCCTTTTCTTCCGCCGCAATATAGGTTTCGAAGTAATGACTACGGATGCTGCCTGCCGCACGTTTAACGTGCTGGTGGCTGAAGGCCGGAACGTCGTTGCAGCTTTATTGCCAGGGTGATTCACAGGGGTCGGATTCAAATGCTGCATACAGCTATCAGTAAACACACCATAGTCCGCGCATTTGAGTCCGACCCCGCAGTGTGCCCAAGCGTAACATACAGCTTAGTCCATAAACGGCGCTTCGGTTACCCCTTCCCGCCGGGAGATTTCCCGCAACCGAGTCAATGCTGCCAGTTGTACCTGCCGAACACGTTCTCTGGTAACGCCGAGTAACTGGCCCACTTCCTCCAGTGTGCTGCGGCCCTTGCCATGCAGTCCAAACCGGTGTTCAACCACGATGCGCTGCTGGCGGGGGAGCAATTCAAGCCAGTGGCCTAATAATTCTCCCGCTGCCTGTTCTGCATATTCTAATTCCGGATCCCTGCACTGGTCGTCAGCGATGGTTTCGATAACGGTTCTATTGCCGTTGCTGGCTGGACTGTCTGTCGAAGCTGTGGGCTCGTTGAGGCAGAATAACGTGTGAACTGCTTCGCTGGATTTGCCCAGCTTCCAGGCAACTTCCTCAACGGCCGGGCGACGGCCATACGCTTGCTCCATAATGCGGGTGGTGCGCAAATATATGGTGAGTTCCCGTATCACATGAATCGGTAAGCGCACAGTGCGGCATTGATTCATAATGGATCGTTCTACCGATTGCCGAATCCACCAGGTTGCATAGGTTGAGAACCGGAAACCCCTTTCCGGGTCAAATTTTTCAACGGCCCGAATTAATCCGAGGTTGCCTTCCTCGATCAAATCCAGCAGGGGCAATCCACGATTGATATAAGCACGGGCAATTCTGACCACCAGGCGCAAATTGCATTCGATCATCCGCTGACGGCTGCCCTGGCAGCCATTTCGAGCGGCCCGTGCAAGGGTCTTTTCTTCGTCTGCCGTGAGAAGCTGAGCACGCCCGATCTCACTTAAATAAATGCGGGTGACATCACCATGATGCACCGCTTGACATTTTTCTCTGGGAACTTCAGCCTGAACGAACTTCAGGCCGGGTTTTGCAGCCCTGCTATTCCACGCAGACTTGCGCTTTGTACCATTATCTATTTTCATTCCCCCAATCCCTGTGTCAGTCAATACGCAACAAGGTCAGACCCATCATGCGAACTCCCCCGACCGAAAAACTACAATTGTGTATCCGGCAGGTGGACTCATAAAGCTATCACAGTCCGAAGCGATTGTCACAATCCCAGGATCATTGTTATATCAACTACAAACCAGTCCAGGAAAAGTTGATGGCTACTTTGCAGGAAGGTATCGGAGCGGGTTTACCGGCTTGCCACGGATTCGGATCTCAAAGTGCAGTAATTGCTCATTTTGATCATTTCTACCCATTTCAGCGATTTTTTGGCCTGCTGAAACCTGCTCACCCTCCTGTACCAGCCGGACCCTGTTGTGGGCATAGGCACTAAGCATTCTTTCACTGTGCTTGATGATAATCAGCTCACCATAACCGATCAGTCCATTACCGCTGTAGACGACCTTGCCAGCAGATGATGCTTTGACAGGCTGTCCTTCCTTACCTGCAATATCCAGGCCATTCCTTGCCGGGTCGCCAGCGACATACCCCCGGAGCACACGACCACTTGTGGGCCACCTCCAGCTTTTAGGATCTGTTGAACTTTGGTTGGAAGTTTTCCTGGCAGGTGACGTTTGCACCGTTGGCTTCGTCGCAGTTGCCGGTGGCGGGGTGCTGGCTGTATGCGCCCTGGTGGTTACCTCACCTGGTGCCTTAATTCCTGTGATCTGCACAGCCGATGACTTGCCCGTGTGGCGCGCATCCTCCCCGGCCGGCGGAGACAGGCGTATGTTCTGTCCGGGATAAATGACATAAGGACTGGGAATTCCATTCCATGCAGCGACTTCACGATGATCCAGGCCGTAGCTGAATGCGATGGCATACAAGGTATCACCCGGCCTGACGTGATAGGTGCCATCTGCACTTAACGGGCTTTTCATCCGGGTTGCAGAATATTCTTCTATCGGCGCTGGCCGATGATGACCGCAAGCCACGAGGGTAATCAGCAGGGGCACAGCCAGCAAACCCTTCGCAATTACCTTCATGGTGAACCACCGTTCAACTTGACAACAAGAAATAGCACCGCACCAACGGCAAGCGTACCCCAACCGATTACATCAATGTACCTGCGCATGCGCATGGCGAGGTTTTCACCACCCAGGCGGATCAATCCGGCAACAAGAAAAAAACGGCCTCCCCTGCCAACGGCTGAACCCGCCACAAAGGCCAAAAAAGGCATGCCGACAACACCGGCACCGATGGTAAAGACTTTATAGGGAATGGGCGTGAATCCTGCCAGCAGGATATACCAGAACCCCCACTTCTCAAACGCCGCCACCACATGAGTAAAAGCGCCGGCGTAACTGGACGCCATCAACCATGGTTCCAGCCAACCAAAAGCGAGCTTTCCGATCAGGTATCCCGCCATGCCCCCAAGAACGGAAAACAAGGTACATAATGTAGCGTAGCGCCATCCCCGGGCTGGTTTGGCCAGGCACATCGGAATCAGCATCACATCTGGTGGTATGGGAAAAAAACTGGATTCAGTGAAACTCAAAGCCGCCAGGTAAGCCGGTGCCCCGCGGTGGGCTGCCAGAGCGATGACGCGATCATATAAACGAAGAAACATCAGTGCTCCGTTGATTTTATGTTGGTACTTGCCACTTCAGGCCAGGCCGCTGAGCATTGGCACAAAAATGACCCCGCCCAGATCCGACTCTTCAAAGCCGTTTTCACTACGCCGGACGGCCATCAGACGCTGGTAGCCATGTTTCTCAATCGGAATGACCAGCACACCTCCAACGCCCAACTGTTGCAACAGTTCCTCCGGGATCGACTGTGCTGCTGCGGTGACCATAATTCCGTCGAATGGTGCCTGGCTGGGCCAGCCAAGGTGGCCATCTGCATAGCGCATATATATATTGTTCAAACGCATGCCATGAAAGCGTCGGCGTGCAAGTTTGAGTAGTTCATCAATACGCTCTACCGTAAAGACCGAGGGTACCAGGTGTGCAAGGATCGCCGCCTGATAGCCTGAGCCTGTCCCCACTTCCAATACCTTTTGGGGGTTACCGCCATGCAGCAATGCTTCGGTCATGCGGGCCACGATCCATGGCTGGGAAATGGTCTGGCTTTGCCCGATCGGCAATGCCGTATCTTCGTAGGCACGACTGGACAGGGCTTCATCGACAAATTCATGCCGGGGCACCTGGGTGATAGCCTTCAATACCCGCTCATCTTTGATACCCTCCTGGCGTAATCGCCGCACGAGACGGTCACGCGTACCCTGGGATGTCATACCGATCCCGCGGTTTTCAGTACCAAGCTTGCGCTTATGAATCATGCAGCATCCTCCTCAGCATCTGCGCCAATGCCGATTGATGTCACCCAGCCTGCCACCTGGTCCAATGCCTGGTATCGGGTCAGATCCACATGGATAGGCGTAATAGAGATGAATTTGCGCCTGACAGCATCGAAATCCGTACCCGGGCCGGCATCCTGCTCTGCGCCGGCCGGGCCGATCCAATACATATCCCGGCCACGCGGGTCAGTGGTCTTGATCACCGATTCTGCACGGTGGCGGTGGCCGAGCCGGGTGACTTCAAAACCCTGGATTTCGGACCAGGGATAGTCAGGCACATTGACGTTAAGTATGGTGTCTGCAGGCAAAGGATCCCGCTGCAATTGCTTCACAATCCGTATGGCCGCCTCACTTGCAGTCTCGAAGTATCTGGGGTGCTCGTCAAATACCAGCGAAAGTGCCACTGCCGGAAAGCCGAGAAACCGGCCCTCCATGGCTGCTGCAACCGTACCGGAATAGATCACGTCGTCACCCAGGTTCGCGCCGGCATTGATACCGGAAACAACGATGTCAGGATCGCCTTCGAGTAAGCCTGTCAAGGCGATATGTACGCAATCGCTTGGCGTGCCTGACACACGGTAAACATTGTCATCTATTTCCTTGATCCGGATCGGCGCATCAAGTGTCAACGAATTGCTTGCCCCGCTGCGATTTTTATCCGGAGCCACGATGGTGACCTCACCCAGGCCCATCATGCTCTGTGCCAGCACGCGAATGCCCTTGGCTTCAATGCCATCATCATTGCTGATCAGAAGTTTCATATAGATATTCTTCCACGCCCCGCTGAAAATCCTACACACCAAAATAAGAGGTGATATTGTACGTATTTAGTATGGTCTCCGATATGCAGAATTGGTAATTTCATGGATAAGAAGAAAAAAGGGTCGGCATCGGACGGGCACCTGTTCCGGCAGGCAATGGCTGGTGTAGAGCCGCTCAAGTCAGGGGCCAGGACAGACTCGGAGCCACCAAAACCATCCGCCCGGGAACGTCGAAAACGCGGCCACGCAACCATTCCTGCCTCTGCCGCCCGGACTTTCAGCCTTGTGACTGGAAGTCAACCGGGTATTGATGCCGGCGATGGCGCTTCACACCGGAAAAATGGCGTACAGAAAAGAATCATGCAGAAGCTGAGAAGAGGCCGTTTTCAGATTGGTGACCAACTGGATCTGCACCAGATGAACATTGCAACAGCCACCACAGTACTGTTGGAATTTATCGCGGACTCACAAGCTGGCGCGTTGCAATGTATACGCGTCATTCATGGTAAAGGCCTGCGCTCCGTGCAAGGACCCAGGTTAAAAATCATGACCCGGCAGCTTTTGCGGGACCATCCTCAAGTGCTGGCATTCACTGCGTGCAAACCGGCCGATGGTGGTGATGGTGCGACCGATGTGTTGCTGAGGCTGATTAAAAAATGTTCGGGCTGATAGTTTTCCTGCTGGTCAGTGGCGCCATCGTCGCATGGTGGCAACTGATGCAGGGCCGGCAGAAGGCCCGCAAGGCAGCGGGTAAGGTGTGCGATAACCATGGTTTGCAATTGCTGGATGATACGGTGTCACTAAGCTCGATTACATGGAATCACAAAACTGCCGATTCACGTATCCTGATCAGCTATGGCTTTGAATTTGCCACCAGCGGTGCCGTACGCAGACGTGGAGCGGTTACGCTGGGATTTCGTGCATCTCTGACCGTTACGCTTGACCTGGAAGAAGGTCGTTTGATCGAGGACTTAGGGGATTTGTGAACGCGCGCAACTGAGTGCCCCCGGCAGGTCTTATTTAACAACTTTCAAGTGGCTTCGGGGTGGAGACTGATCTGATCCATCGACCGGAGGGGGATCGGAATCATCTTTGGCAAACATCATACCCTGACCATTTTCACGCGCATATATGGCAATCACGGCACTCATCGGTACGGCTATATGGTAAGGGTTGCCGGAAAAACGTGCCTTGAAATCAATGACCTCGTTATCAAGCAGCAACTGCTCGGTAGCGCCAGCGGAAATATTGAGAACGACCTTACCTTTTTGTATCGCATGATCCGGGACATTCACACCATCGGCTTCAGCATCAACGAGGATGTGAGGCGTCAGGCCGTTATCGGCAATCCACTCATACAACGCGCGTAACAGGTAGGGCCGGTTGGAAGTCATACCATCCGGCGAAGGGCTCATATCAGGTCAAGCACCATTTCACGTTCAGCACGGGTCAGGCTGGATTTGAATGACGGGCGTGAGAACAGCCGTTGCACATACGCCTGCACTGAAGAGCCCGGCTTCCCAAGATCTATACCATAGACCGGTAACCGCCAGAACAGGGGGCCCAGCGTGCAGTCGACCAGGCTCAGTTCATCGCTGATCAGGTAGTCAGCCTGCTTGAACAGGTCATTGGCGGCGACAATGCTTTCCTTAAGTTGCTGTTTTGCCTTGTCAGCTTTGCTTCCGGTAGAATCCTCAATTTCCTTTGCCAGCGGGAACCAGTCGCGTAAAACCCGGTGATGAACAAGTCGTAAGCGGGCCCGGGAAACGGGATCTACCGGCATTAACGGGGGGTGCGGGTAACGCTCATCCAGGTATTCATTGATTACGCCGGCATCATGCAACAGCAAATCGCGATCAACCAGTGTTGGTGTTTCATTATACGGATTCAATTCAGCCAGATCGGCGGTGGCAGACTCATTGTTAGTTACATCAATGATTTCTACGTTAATACACTTTTCTGCCAACACAAATCGAACCCGATGGCAGTGAATATTACGATCATGAGAATACAACGCCATTGTCGAACGGCCTTTAACTGCTGCTGTCACCACTTATCTCCTGTTGGCCCGTTCACGGGCCGTGCTTTGCCACTGATTAAGGCAGCCTGCTATTGATTAATGAACGTCTCGCCAATACTCTACTTTCAACAGATAGGCAAGGAAGGTAAACAGCACGAGGAACAAAATCACCCACACGCCAATACTTTTGCGCTGGAGCGCGGCAGGCTCACCAACATACTCAAGAAATGCGGCGAGATCGCGGGCAGTTTCTTCATATTCTTGTGCTGACTGGGTACCCTGCGTGGTCAGTTCATAGTGATCAAGGACTTCGTGCGTATACCCCTCTTCTGTTGTTTCCTCGCGGTACACCGGGATCTGGATCCCCTGTAATCGCCATAAAACATTCGGCATGGCCACATTGTCCAGAGCCGAGTTATTCCAGCTACCATCTTCATCCTTGTAGAAACCACGCAGATAAGCATACAGCCAGTCTGCCCCCCGCGATCGCCCGATGAGCGAAAGGTCAGGAGGGGCCTTGCCAAACCAATCTTCCGCCTGCTCCTCATCCATGGCAATTGTCATCGTATCGCCAATTTTTGCATTGGAAAAAACCAGATTCTGCATAACCTCATCATCACTAAGCTGCAGGTCTGTAGCGAGGCGGTTATAGCGCATATAGTTCAGGCTGTGGCAACCAAGACAGTAGTTAACGTACCACTTGGCACCACGCTGCAATGAAGCTGTGTCCTCAATGTTGGCTCCAGATCGTTCAAAACCAGCCTCACCGGCCAGTGCAACTGAAAAACTGGCGGCCAGCAACAGCACGGCCGCAGTAAACAGACAGGTGGCCCTGGCTTTAATTTGTAAGGTTTTCATCAGTGCGTCACCCGATCGGGTACCGGTTTGGTTTTGCCGCCCGGACTCATAAAATAAAGCAGCACGAAGAACATGAAGTAAACCAGCGTCCAGATACGCATTTCCCAGGTCTGCGCTGGTGTTCCTTCAGCCATGCCGAGCATGCCAAGACGGAGAAAAGCTATCGTAAACACACCCAGTAAGACCTTGTACCACATGCCTTTATAGCGAATGGACTTAACCGGTGAGCGGTCCAGCCAGGGCAGAAAGAAAAGGATGGTTACCGATGCACCCATCATGATCACACCCATCAGTTTGTCCGGGACTGCCTTCAGGATTGCGTAGTACGGGGTGAAGTACCAAACCGGCTTGATATGTTCAGGCGTCACCAACGGGTTGGCCGGTACAAAGTTGTCGGCCTCGAGGAACATGCCGCCAACCTGCGGCCACATGAACAGGATAAATGAGAATAATATCAGAAACATGCCCACGCCGAAGATATCTTTGACTGTGTAGTAGGGATGGAACGGAATGCCATCAATGGGTGTGCCATCAGGACCTTTGTTGGCCTTGATTTCTATCCCATCGGGGTTGTTGGAACCATTCTCACGCAGCGCCACCAGATGCAATAAAACCAGGCCCAGTAGAGCCAGTGGGACAGCGATAACATGCAGGGCAAAAAACTTGTTCAGCGTTGCGTCAGATAGAAAGTAGTCACCGCGTATCCATTGTGTCAGCGGTTCGCCAATCTTGGGGATCGCACCAAACAGGTTAATGATGACCTGCGCTCCCCAGTAAGACATCTGACCCCATGGCAGCACATAACCCATAAACGCCTCGGCCATCAGCGCCAGATAGATAAACATGCCGAAAACCCACAGCAACTCACGCGGCTTACGGTGCGAACCGTACAACAGGCTGCGGAACATATGCAGGTATATCAGGATAAAGAAGAATGAAGCGCCGGTCGAATGCATATAGCGAATCAACCAACCCCAATCCACATCGCGCATGATGAACTCAACCGATGCAAAGGCTTCCGCAGCAGAAGGTTTATAGAACATGGTCAGGAAAATCCCGGTAAAGATTTGCATGACCAGTACCAACAGAGCCAGCGAGCCCATGTAATACCAGAAATTAAAATTTTTCGGAGCCTGATAGCCGACCATCACCGCGTTCCAGAAACTGGTTATCGGTAGACGGTCATCCAGCCAATTCATCAGGTTATTTGCGCGTTTGGCAAGACCACTTGCAGATTTGGCCATTAAAACGCTCCTCGTGGGCCAACACCCGCCAGCGGGGTGTCGTTAGTAAGAAAATGATAAGAAGCAGGGGCAACGGGAGGCCGGCGCCTCCCTTGGTTCGCGTCATGAGATGACATTCAATTCTCCAGCAGGATAGTATCCCATCAGGGACCAGTGCCCTGTTCCAGTTCGGGAAATTCCTATTTTTGCACTCAGACCTGGGGAGTAAAAGAGCGCTTGATGGTGATACTCAAACCCATCAATACACCCCTGACCTGTACCAATCTCTTAGTTTATCCGAAACGCACCATGCGAAACAATCGATTTGCCGATAGAATTACATGATAGGGTCGGCAAGCAGGCCCGGACATGTATTTTCATGGCAACCCCTGTACCACGGAAGACTGACGGAATGAATCAACTGGACCCCCGAACTTCAGGCAGAAAAACATCAGCAGGATCGTTGACCGGATTTCTATTGCGCTCTGTGATTGCGGGCCTGGCACTGGCATTTATCATCTTGTACCTGTGGCCGAGCGTCGCTGAGCGCGTTTCCACACACCGATCAACCGTAGCCGTTACGCCTTCAGCACCTGTTTCATACGCAGATGCAGTTGAC
Source organism: Oceanospirillales bacterium (assembly GCA_003233115.1). Lineage (GTDB taxonomy): Bacteria > Pseudomonadota > Gammaproteobacteria > Xanthomonadales > SZUA-36 > SZUA-36. The sequence continues at coordinate 45,519 of QIKV01000061.1, read as the reverse complement.
CGCGCTGCCCCCTCGGTGGTCAGCATATATACAAAAACAGTGGAGCTTCAACCGGTCAGCCCGCGGCTCCAAAAAATTCTTGGCAGTCCCTATATTGCCCGTTCCCGGGCGGACATGGGTTCGGGTGTGCTGGTGAGTGAAGATGGCTACATATTGACCAATAATCACGTGATCAGCCAGGTACAGAATATCAGTGTGGGATTGTGGGACGGGCGCTTCGCCGCGGCACAGGTGGTCGGCAGTGACCCGGAAACAGATTTGGCAGTGCTTAAGATCGACCTGGACGGCTTGCCTGCAGCACCCCTGGCAACAGACGCCAAGGTGCGCGTGGGTGACGTTGTACTGGCCATCGGCAACGCTTTTGGGCTGAGCCATACCGTCACCATGGGCATCGTCAGTGCAACCGGCCGAAATGACCTCAGGTCCGTGCTTTATGAAGACTTTATCCAGACCGATGCAGCCATCAATGCCGGCAACAGTGGCGGTGCGCTGATCAACTACCGCGGCGAGGTCATTGGTATCAACACGCGTAACCTGGGCCAGGCACAGGGTGCGCAAAATATCGGTTTCGCCATACCCATTAAGATGGCCAGGGATGTCATGCAGCAAATAATTGACTATGGCAGCGTCAGGAGAGGCTGGCTTGGTGCACTGTTCAGTGATTTGCCCCTGTCATTGCAAACAGATGGAAGCGCTATGCGCCGCGGCATCCAGGTTCGCGATGTCACCTCCGGCGGCCCAGCCTGGACCGCCGGCATCAGGGCCGGGGACGTCCTGTTGAGTATCGATGGTGGCGAAGTGGACGATGCCAGGGCGCTTTTACTGGCCATCGCTCAGCGCAAACCTGGTACGCGGGTGGCGCTCAAGGTACGGCGTAGTACGGGCGTTTTTGAAACTTACGCAACCCTGATCCAGCAACCGCCCTTGCGCTAGCGTTCAGTCACATCCTGATCTCACGCTTTCGGTAGCGTGACCCCGCGCTGCCCCTGGTATTTTCCCGCGCGGTCCCGGTAGGAAACTTCACACACCTCATCCGATTCAAAAAACAGGAATTGCGCGACCCCCTCATTGGCATAAATGCGGGCCGGCAGTGGTGTCGTGTTGGAAAATTCCAGCGTTACGTGCCCTTCCCACTCGGGCTCCAGCGGCGTGACATTGACAATGATGCCGCAGCGCGCATACGTGGATTTACCCAGGCAGATGGTCAGCACGTTGCGCGGGATGCGCAGGTACTCCACCGTGCGTGCCAATGCGAAGGAGTTGGGCGGAATAATGCAGACGTCACCGCGCACATCTACAAAACTGCTTTCATCAAAATTCTTCGGGTCGACCACGGCAGAATTGATATTGGTAAAAATCTTGAAATGGTTGGCACAGCGAACGTCATAGCCATAGCTTGAAGTGCCATAGGAAATTTGTTGCTCACCGCCTGCGCCGACCCTTACCTGACCGGGCTCGAACGGCTCGATCATGGCGTATTCCCGCGCCATGCGGCGGATCCATTTGTCTGACTTGATGCTCACTCAGTTGCCAGTGCTAGTGTATCGAACTAATTGGAGATGACGATTTCCGGCATCTTGAACGCCATGCTGCGCGGCATAACTGCCAATGCGCCTGCCGTGCGCAGAGCCAGGCTGCGGAAGCTTCTGGCTGCTGCTGAATCAGGGTTGTGTGCAACCGTCGGCTTGCCTTCGTCCAGCGACGCGCGGATTTCAATCGCCAGGGGCAGTTGGCCCAGCAGCGGAATTTCAAAATCTTGCGCCATCTGCTCGCCGCCGCCACTACCGAAAATGGCTTCTTCGTGACCACAGGAAGTGCAAATATGCGTACTCATGTTTTCAACCACACCCAGAACCGGCACATCCACTTTGCGGAACATGTGCAGGGCCTTACGCGCATCCAGCAAAGCGATGTCCTGTGGCGTTGTTACAATAACCGCACCTGCAGTGGGTATCCGCTGCGCGAGGGTCAACTGGATATCACCGGTACCCGGCGGCAGGTCAATAATCAGGTAGTCCAACGGACCCCATAACGTATCATTCAATAACTGCTGCAAGGCCGAAGTGACCATCGGGCCGCGCCAGATCATCGGAGTATCTTCTTCTACCAGGAAGCCGATCGACATCACTTTAAGGCCATGGGCCTCTTTAGGAATGATGTTTTCCCCATCGGTAGCCGGCTGTCCCTTCACACCCAGCATGGCCGGAATACTCGGGCCGTAAATATCTGCATCCAGCAGCCCGACACGGGCTCCTTCACGTTGTAAGGAGATCGCCAGGTTGACGGCCGCAGTTGATTTACCCACGCCACCCTTGCCCGAACCAACAGCAATAATATTTGCGATTGAGCCCAGTGGTTTGAGTTCATCCTGTACTTTGTGCGGCTGAATTTTGTAACTGACATTCACGGCCGCCGCATCGATTCCTGGATCATTTTCGAGACGGGCCTTGATAGCTGCGGCCAGTGCCATCCCCTGGTCAGCCAGCGGATAGCCTAACCGGATGTCCACACTAATGCGGTCTTCATGGACACCTACTTCGCGGACTGCACCTGCAGTAACCAGGTCACAACCGGTGTTTTCATCATTGATTTCACCCAACAGGGCCATTACAGATTCTTTATTCATCGTCTAAATACACTCATGTTTCCGTGGTGTTTGCGCAAGGCGTGCATTGTACCCGTTAAGCCCGCCCGATGGGTAAAAATGACGGCACAAAGTCAATCGCCAGCAGCCATGCTCGCCACCAGTGTAGTGTCAACCCTGAACCTGCGTTACAGGGTTGACACTACACTTGCTCCCGGAGTGCGGTAAACTGCGCAATTCTGATACGATTTTGGTTTGAGTCCCGGTCTCCGGGCTGAAAAATTCCTTAACTTCAAAGCACCTTCACTTTAGACGAGGTTAACAATGAAAAAGTTTCTGCTATTGACCGCACTGCTCGCCACCAGCCTGACCGGGGCGGCACAGGAAAATAACCTGAATGACATCGTCAGCGAATACCGCCTGGACAACGGCATGCGGTTTTTGATGGTGCAGCGACCCGGTGCACCGATGATTTCGGCCGGCTGGGTCGCCCATGTAGGTTCCGCCAACGAGCGTCCCGGCATCACTGGAATATCCCATCTGTTTGAGCACATGATGTTCAAGGGCACCCATACCATTGGTGTAAAAGACGCCGCCCTGGATGACCGGCTCAGGGCAGAATTGGATAGCTTGCGCCAGCAAATGTTTGCGCTGGAGCGGATTAATCGCCTGAAGGTTCGTACCGGACAGGCAGAATCCATGTCGGACCCTTCCCTGGATAGTGATGAAATGAAGGCTTTGCGCGCCCAGTTTGAAACTGTCATCAAACAGCAACGCGCAAACATTATCAAAGATCAGTTCGACCAGATTTATACCGAACAGGGTTCAACCGGTATGAATGCTTTCACCAATGAAGACATGACGGTATATTTCCTGCGGGTGCCAAAAAACAAGCTGGAACTCTGGTTCTGGATGGAAAGCGATCGCCTTTCTGACCCGGTGTTTCGTGAATTCTACTCCGAACGTGATGTGGTTTACGAAGAACGCCGCATGCGTACGGAATCCACCCCCACCGGGGTTCAAAATGAAGTTTTCAACTCGATGTTCTGGCGCGGCCACCCCTATGGCTGGCCGGTGGTCGGCTGGCCCAGCGATGTGTCGGCAATCACCCGTGAACAGGCAGAAAACTATTTTGATATTTATTACGCACCGAATAACCTGACAGCAGTCCTGGTCGGAGACTTTGATGAAGACCAGGCGTTGCGGTGGGCCAATCAGTATTTTGGACAAATTCCACGCGGCAAACAGGTCCCACCGGATGTCGTGACCTTATTCATGCCGCTCAAGGGAGACTTTGAATACCACGCCGAGGTGGACGCGCCACCCAGTGTTACCCTGTCATTCCATACCACGGCCTTTGGCGGAGTGGATGACCCGGCACTGATGGTACTGGCCGATGCGCTCAACGGAAAAACTGGCCGCCTGCACAAACGACTGGTGCTCAAGGACCAGATCGCGACCTCAGCTTCGGCCAGTGAAGATTCACGGAAATATGACGGTGTCTTTGAGCTGAGTGCCAGCGGCAAATCCGATGTAGATCCCCGGGTGCTGAAGCAAGTGTTGCTCGAGGAGATAGAAAAAATCCAGCATGACGGCATCTCCGAGTATGAACTGGAAAAGGTGCGCAACAACCTCTCCGCAGATAACTTCCGCCGCCTGGAGGACAACTTCTTTCTGGCTATCCAGTTGCTGTATTACGATGGATTACGCGACTGGAGCAGCATGCAGACCCTGTTTGAGCGGGTCAAATCCGTTAGCCGGGAAGACGTACAGCGGGTCGCAAAGAAATACCTGGTTACAGATAACATGGGGGCCAGGCTGTATACCCGTAAAGCCGGCGCAGAAGCCGAAGACCCGGCCATGGCGGATTTCAGCGACCAGCAAAAACAGACGGCCAGGCAGATGTTGAGCCAGCTCAAATCCCAGCCTGCAGAGAAGCAAAAAGAAATACTCGGCCGGTTGGAATCGATGCGCTCGCAGGCACCTGCCGAGATGCAGGCTGTTATTGATTACGTCATCGGCAAGATTGGACAGTGAGGAGCAACAGAATGAAACAGATAAAGCACATCACGATTTTACTCGCTGTGTTCCTGCTGACAGCGTGTGCCGGCACTGCAACAAATACCGAAACCCGGGCAGATGCTAACCAGCCCCGCAAAGGTCTGGTCGCGTTCCCGACTGACCTGAAGTTCGCTGACCGTCAGATCGAGATTCCGGATGCTGCCAAGTATCGTTATACCCTGGATAACGGCAACGTGGCCTACATTGTCCCCGACCACTCACTGCCGCTGGTGGTCATTAATGTCCAGTCCCGTGCTGGCAAGTATCTGCTGAACCCTGCGGATGCCGGACTGGCAAATCTTACCGCCAGCATGATGCGCGATGGCGGCACCCGTACTTTGAGTCCGGAAGACCTGGATGAAAAGCTGGAATTCCTGGCCACCACAGTGAATGTTTCTATTGGCAATACATCCGCCTCAGCCAGAATGGATTCGCTCAGCAGTAAGCTCGATGAGAGCCTGGGCCTGCTGTTTGATGTCATTGCTGAACCCCGCTTTGACAGCCAGCGTCTGGAGATCAAGAAGAACCAGTTTATTGAAGGAATGAAACGCCGCAATGATGACACCCGTACGATTGAGCAGCGGGTGTACACGGAAATGCGTTACGGACCTGGCAGCTACCGCAGCTACCAGGCAACCGAGGCGCAGATCAGAGCGATTGACGCCGCGCGCATGCGGGCCTTTGCCGCCAAGGTGTTTGCCTCTCCCAACCTGGTGATCAGTGTCAATGGCGATGTCGAACCGGCGGCTGTTGTAACGCGTCTGAACCGTGAAATTGCCCGCCTCGGGAAGGCGGTGGATCTGCCGGCAATTCCAACCACGGCCAGCCCTGTTGCGCCCGGCCTGTACGGCGTCAATAAGGATGATGTGACCCAAACCCGTGTGCGTATGTTCCACCCCGGTCCGCGGCGCGGTGATCCACAGGAGTTTGCTATCAAGGTCATGAATGATATTCTTGGCGGCGGCGGTTTTACCTCCCGCATTACCAAACGGATCCGCAGTGATGAAGGCCTGGCTTATTCCGCCGGCAGCGCCTATTCGCTGGGCATTTATTATCCGGGCGTATTCCTGGTTTACTTCCAGTCGAAGAACCCCTCCGTACCACAAGCCAGCGGTATCGCGCTTGAAGAAATCGCCAGGATGCAGGCCGAGCCAGTTTCCGAACAGGAACTGAACACGGCCAGGCAAGCCGTTATTTCGGTACTGAATGAGCGCTACTCCAATGCTTCAAGAAAAGCGACTGCATTCTCAACGGACGACTTGCTGGGCACGCCGGCTGATTACTGGAGTGATTATGAGAAGAATACTTCAGCGGTTACCATTGCCGCAGTGCAGCAGGCCGCAATAGATCACTTGCATCCTGATAAGCTTCGCATCCTGCTTACCGGAAAGCTGGCAGAAGCCAGCAAGGGTGATGGTGAGCACGGCAGTATCGAAACTGTCACCGGCTTGAAGATGCAACAGATCCCGCTGAAGGATCCACTGACACTTGAGCCATTGCCACTGGATTAAGGTGTCCCAGTCCTGACAGCCTGTTGGCCCTGAACAGGCCGGTTACAGAACAGGCATCAGGCCCGGAAAGGACAGAAACTGAAAGTGTCAACCATCGACATTCACGCGCTGCATCAGCTAAGCCATGAAGAAGCGCTGACAGCCGCTGACGAGTTATCCTTCGACCTGGCGGAAAAGTTCGGTATTGATTACCGTTGGGAGGACGAGGTGATCCTCTTTGAACGCCCCGGCGTGCATGGCCAAATCCTTGTACAGGAGAGTGAACTCAGGGTGCAGGCTGATCTGGGCATCATGCTGATGTTCCTGAAGTCGCCCATCGAACAGGAAATCATGCGCTACCTTGAAGATCATTTCGGCTGTAGCTTCAACGGCTAATAACCAGGGCAATTCACAAAACCCGGGCGTTGCAGATGCCATTGAGCAAGTTTCTCAGCCCTTGCGGAGCGATCCAGTCCCTGCCGCAAACAAAGCGTGGCAACAGCCACCTGTTGTCCGTTTTTGCAACGGCCCTGGGATCAACCGTGAAGGCGGCTCTGTACTGGTGCCTGGAGCGGTTTTCCGGCAGGTATTCAGTGACCACGTAGTCGCTGGCGGAGCCCCACGGATAGGCAAAAAGTGAGGGCCTTCGGCCGGCCAGCACTTCACCAATATATTCTCCAGCCCGGTTAAACTGAATCTCAGCATCCTTGAAACTCTTAATCTGGCTGAAATCACCTTTGACCTGCTCCTGCTGGGCGACGTGATCCAGGTCCGGATGTACATGATCCCAACTATGGCACTCAACATCCAGCAGCCCGGCGGATACTGCCTCCAGCCACCATTGGTCACCCCACCAGTCTTTCCCGATCAAGCCACTTTGGTCCAGTGAAAACCTCGCTTGTGGCGAACTGATCACAAAGCTGGTCGCGTGCGCCTGCCGGCTTGTTGCGCTTCGTGTATTGAAGTCTTTCAGGATATTGAACATGCTGCGTTGCATACCGCAGGTGGGGTGCTCCAAATCGTAAAAATCAAACCAGGAACCATCATCAAAGCTAATGGCTACAGAGCGGGATACTTCCCCATCTTCCAGTAACCCCTGATGCCAATCCACAACCCGGTTTAGCGGAATGATTCTGAGCCCCAGTTCACAGATGGTTTCGAGATCGGACGCCAGCGCCAGATGGTCATTTCCCGCATAATTATTTTGGAGCACGTTAATGGCGTGATAGGTAAGGACAGGAATCTTCACTTTAGGGCCTGCTTGAAACGGATTGATCATTGTGCCAAAACTTGCGGCTGATTGTTGATAAAATCCCGGTCCGATAGCATGGAGGTGTTAGGGCTTGCCTTTCCACAGCCAAATCGCCAATATTAGGTTAATCCCCAATCTTTTAAGCTGAAAAAAACCGTGAATCTAGCCATAACCGCACCGATGCGCCAAAACTGGTCGCTGTTTGTCATCTTTTTACGACGAGAATTCACCGGCCAGTACATGGGATCGGTCACCAGCATCGGCTGGGCTTTGATAGCACCGTTAGCATTGCTGGCGATCTACGGCTTTGTGTTTGAAGAAATTTTCAAGGTTCGTTTTCCGGAAGCCGACGCGGTGGGTTTTTTGGGCTACCTGGCGCTGGGGATGTGGCCCTGGATTGCTTTCTCAGAATCTGTCAGCCGTGCCATCAAGGCGGTCAAGGGTAACGTGGCGTTGGTCAATAAAACCGCGCTTCCGCATGAGATATATATCTATTCCACAGTACTCGCAACCTTTTTGACGCACCTGGCAGGATATGCCGCAGTCTTGTTGGTATTGGCATTGATGGGGAAACCGCTTTTCTGGTTCATGCTGCCGGTGGTCTTGTACTACATGTTGCTGGTGCTGCTGTTAGCAGTTGGCCTGGGAATGATAGTCGCGGCACTGGATGTGTTTCTGAACGACGTTGAGCACGGCGTACCCTTGTTTCTGACGATGTGGTTTTTTGCGACACCCATTCTGTATAGCCCGAGTTTACTTCCAGCCGGCTTCGTGCCTTACCTGAATTGGAATCCGATGGCCTATGTGGTAATCAATATCCGCCATGCCATGCTGGAGGGGCAGTGGACACCCACCTGGATCGATGCCGTGGCGCTGCTTGCCAGCGTAGCGGTGCTGATTGTCGGACGCTGGTTTTTCAATCGATGCAGCCCACGCTTTGAGGACTTTCTGTGAAGCAACAGCCACTGATTGAGCTAAGCGGTGTGAGCAAGAATTACCCGTTGGCCAACAACTCATCAGACCGCCTCGCTGCGCTGTGGGATTTGCTGCTGGGCCGGCCGATACGACGTACCAGAACGGTCTTGCAGGGTATTGATATGCGTGTGCTGCCCGGTTGCTCCGTGGGCATCATCGGCGAAAACGGTGCTGGGAAATCGACATTGCTTAAACTGGTTACCGGCGTGCTGCAAGCCTCGCGAGGAAAAGTGAGCACCCGCGGGCGCATCGGCGCGCTGCTGGAATTGGGTGCCGGATTTCACCCTGACTATACCGGTCGTGAGAACATCAGCCTCAATGCGACGCTGGTAGGTTTGACGCAAGCGGAGATTCTGGCCAAAACGCCGGAGATCATCGCCTTCGCTGACATTGGTGAGTACATCGATGAGCCGATCAAGCACTATTCCTCAGGCATGGTGGTGAGACTGGGGTTTGCCATTATCGCGGCTACCACACCGGAGCTGCTTATTACCGATGAAGTATTGGCAGTAGGCGATGAGTCATTTCAGAAGAAATGCGTAAAGTGGCTGCAAAATTTCGTCACCAACGGCGGTACGCTGTTAATCGTTTCGCACAGCATGTACCACGTACAAAAGCTTTGCCAACAGGCAATCTGGCTGAAGGATGGAGCAATACAGAAAAGTGGCGATGTATTTGAAGTAACGCAGGCTTACCTGGCTTATCATGAGCGCAAGACGGCAGCGGTAACCGTCACTGACCGCGCCGCCGCCAACGGCGCACGGTTCCGCATAGATTCCTTATCGATCAACGGCAGTGATACAGCCCAATCCAGCAACCCCATGGGCACAGACCTGCATATCAAAGGGGTGGTATATTCACCGGATGAACGCACGCCGGTGGTGGTGATCGGCGTTGTCCGCGCCGATGGCACGCCGGTGTACGGCACCAGCAGTGAAATCGATGGCGCACGCCTTGGCAGGGTCGATTCGCACCATTATGCTTTCGAACTGGTGCTGGAGTGCATTCCCATCCTGCCCGGCGGCTATTCGGTACGTTCGCATGCGATGGACCCGGAGGGAGTGCGCTTATTTGATACCTTGAGCCTGGATTTCCTGGTTTCAGGTGAAAGCCGTGAACTTGGGTTTTGCCGCTTGCCGCACCATTGGGTCGACGCTCCCACTGGACATTTACCTGACGCCGCCGATCACTAGCAGGATGTCCACAGCAAAGCCTGATTTCCTGATCATAGGAGCCCAGAAATGCGGTACTTCATGGCTTCACCAGCACCTTCAGAAACATCCGGAAGTTTTCATGCCAGCAGAAAAAGACCTGGAGTTTTTTTCGTACCGGAGTCACCTGGATAATTCGGGTTTTAGCCAATACCTGAAACACTTTCCTGGTGCCGGTGGAACAGTAGCCGTTGGAGAAGCCACGGCGAGCTATTTCTGGACCAGGACCCATTCCCGCTGGAGTGCCTTACCAGACGACTTTCAAACCGATATACCGAAAACAGTATACCGGCACCTGGGTGAAGAACTTAAGCTGTTGGTGACATTGCGCAATCCTGTGACACGCGCCGTTTCTGCATACCTGCATTATCTTGCCGTGGGCGAAATCGCCCCGCATACGGATTTCGTACAGGCAATGACCTACGGTGGTGTGGTTGACATGGGATTTTATGCCCGTCATTTGCGCAATTGGCTTGCATACTATCCGCGTCACCAGATCAGGGTTTTGATACTTGAAACGGACATACAGGCACGACCGGTCGAGACGCTGGCGGGCGTGTGCCGATTCCTGTGTGTATCAGACCACGACTTTACTGAAGACACTGTCCAGCAGCCTGTCTTTGCAGGCACGCCACGATTGATCAATGAAAATGGCGTGTTTGTCGCTGCTGACGAATCGCTGGCCGGTAGGGAAGACGGTGGGCACCGGGATGATGCCGGCCAGTATTGGCGGCAGGTCATTTCCGCGGACGGGTTGCAAACCTTGCACGATATATTTCTCGCCGATGTGGAAGATCTGGACTTGATGCTGGGAACCAAACTGGCGCAATGCTGGGGCATGACCTGGCCGAACGACACTAGCCAAATAGATCTTTAGCCAAATGGATTTTCATCGCCCGCCAGCAACCGGTGCATCGCTTTGCTTTCTCTGCGCCAGATCGTCTCGACGAATTCAGTGCCATCACCTATTGCCCGGAATGCGAACAAGCCCTGTTCCAGAAACGACTGTAACAAGCCGAAACCGGCTGCGCGCGCCGGGCCCCTGAGCGTCCTGATCAGCACCAACACCAGCCGGCGATGAACCAATTTGGAGAGTTGCAAACCCAGGCTGTGGATGAGCTCAATCTGCTCTTTACGGTCGGATGCCCGGGCGCAAGTGCGATAAACGACACCGTAGCGCTCCAGGGTCAATTCACCCCAGCCGAGCCGTTGCAGTGCCCGTGCCATATCCATATCCAGCTCCAGGCTCAGGGTCTGGAGCTTGAAGGCGCCGGCCAGCGTCAACAGCGTGTTATCGGGTAGCATCCGCACCATCACTGGCAAAACACGCTCTATTTCCTGGTCGCGTCCACGGAAATTCAGACCGCCGTAAAGTTCGGTCAGAAAAAAGTTGCCGGCAGCGGCATAGCGTTCCTGGCTGAACAGATCCTGATAGCTGCGCGCCAGGCGCCGGCGCTGCCAGCCCTGGACAATCTCGAATTCCGGCAGCGGGAAATCGGCAGCATCCAGGCTGGCGGCGAGGCTATGGCTTGCGACCAATGCCTGCCTGAGCTGGCTGGCGGTGCGATTCAATCTTTCCCACCCCCTTCAAGCGCCTTGATGGCCCCAAGCAGTTCGTCAACCCTGCGCCGGAATACGGCCAGCGCCTCAACATGCGCGTAACGCACTACGCCCTTTTCATCGATCAGGAAAACTGCCCTTCGCATCCCAAAAGCACCTTTGCAACCATACAGTTTCGCCACTTTATAATCCGGGTCAGACAGCAGCACGAACGGCAGTTCATATTTTTTTCTGAACGCCCTGTGGGATTGGAGACCATCAGAACTGATGCCAATCACGGCTACACCCAGACCGGCGAACGACTCAATACCGTCACGGTATTCGCACAACTGGCGTGTACATACGGGGGTATTGTCGCCGGGATAGAAAACCAGCAGCACCCTTTGGCCTGCGTGGTCTGACAGACGGTATTCGTCACCGCTGTCGGCTTGCAGGCAAAAGCCAGGGGCCTTGTCACTCACTCCCACCATTACCATCCTCCTCTGACATGAATATGCAAATCCACTGTGCCTGAGATGCTGGTCAGTTGCAGCTACAGCCGTTAAAATTACCGTTTTACACACGGGTTCCCCAAACATGCTTACAATACACCAGGCCCTGGCTCCTAACCAGAAAACATCCCGGCCCAAAATCGGTCTCGCTATCGCTGGCGGCGGACCGGTTGGCGCGATTTATGAACTGGGTGCTCTGCGCGCACTGGATGAAAGCATTGACGGCTTAAGGCTGCATACACTGGATGTATACGTCGGTATCAGTGCGGGGGCCCTTATTGCTGCGGGTCTCGCCAGCCGGATTACGACGGCAGAATTGTGCAGGATTTTTACGGGTCAGGAATATGCCAGCCTGAAATTTGAACCCGAGCGCTTCCTGCGCCCGGCTTACCGCGAGTACTTCCAGCGTGCCGCCCTACTACCATCGATTTTGACCGACACACTGCTGAACATGATCGGGAGCCCCGCCGAGTTCAGCATCTCACAACTGATTGGTGAGCTGGGCAAGGCGATACCCAGCGGTATCTTTAACAATGAAGCCATGCAAAGTTTTATGCAGCAGGTATTCACAGCCACCGGCCACGGCGACAGTTTCGATGACCTCGAGGCTAAGTTGTACATCGTAGCCGTTGACCTGGATAGCGGCGTCGCCGTTCGTTTTGGTGATCAATCGTACCGCGACGTCTCCATTTCACGTGCTGTTCAGGCCAGCGCGGCCTTGCCGGGCCTCTATCCGCCCGTTGAAATTAATGGGCATTTTTACGTAGATGGTGCATTGCGTCGCACACTGCATGCGTCAGCCGCACTGAACGAGGGTATCGATATGCTGATCGGCATCAATCCCCTGGTTCCGTTCGATGCCGGTGATAGTATCCTGGATGCTGACCCGCCAACCCACAAGCTGGTCAGCGGCGGTTTACCGTTGATCTTGTCACAGACGTTCCGGGCGATGATCCAGTCACGTATGGAGGTCGGCTTCAAGAAATACCGCAACAGCCATGCGTTCGCCGATCTGGTGCTGCTGGAACCGGACCGTGGCGACAAGGATATTTTCTTCACCAATATTTTCAGCTATGCCAGCCGTCAGGCACTGTGTGAGCATGCCTACCAGGCCACCCGCAGGGATCTTTTGCAACGCTATGACGAATTCAACCCGATCCTGGAAAAGCTTGGCATGTCACTGAACATGAGCTTACTGATGGAACATGAACGCAGCCTCCAGGACAGTATCGATGCCGGGCGTTCCAGCCATGCACCGCTGGCACGCGACCTGTCCGGCGTACTGGACGACCTGGAAGAAACACTGGACGACCGCAAGGTGGGCTGAAACACGACAGCCGGCGCGGATACGCTGGTGCAGTGTCTACCAGTGAATACCGCGCATCAGACTGGCGAAAGCAATCTGTTCCTGCGAGGCCTGTTTCTGGTGCTCTGCAAGACCCTTGGCCGCCGATGAATCCGGGAACATCCGGAATGCGCTGTTCATGATGATTTCCGCAATATTGGGCGCCACTGCATGTAGCATCTGTGCAAAAATCCCCAGCCGGGTGGCAATTCTTTGCGGCCTGTAAATGACCGCCTGCTTGATGAATTGGGCGGCCTCTTCCGGTGAGATGGTCGGCACGTTGTCGTACATTCTTGTCGGCGCGATCATGGGTGTGCGCACCAGCGGCATATTGATGGTCGTAAACGAGATGCCGGTGTCATTAAACTCTGCCGAAGCACAGCGCGAAAAAGCGTCCAGCGCGGCTTTGGATGCAACATAGGCGGAAAATCGTGGCGAGTTACTCAGCACACCAATGGAGGATATATTGATCACCTGACCCTCATTGCGCGCCGACATACCCGGCAACACCCGTAAGATCAGGCGCAGGCTGCCAAAATAGTTCAATTGCATGGTGCGCTCATAATCATGGAAGCGGTCAAATGAAAGCGATATAGACCGACGAATGGAACGCCCGGCATTATTGACCAGTATGTCGATCACACCATGGTCCTCAATAATCTGGTCGACCAACTGGTCGCAGGCATCAAGATCCGTAATATCGCAGGGATAACTCCAGGCCTCTCCACCGGCAGCCTTGATTTTATCGAGAGAGTCCGTCAGCCTGCTCTTACCGCGGGCAACCAGTATGACTTTCGCTCCGGCTTTGGCCATCATAACCGCGGCTGCGCGCCCGATGCCTGACGAGGCGCCGGTAATAACCACCACCTTACCGCGTATATGACCGCGCAGGCTGCGATCGATGAACAGATCCGGATCGAGGTGTCGTTCCCAATAGTCCCACAGCCGCCAGGCGTAATCTTCCAGTCTGGGTACTTTGATTCCACTGCCTTTGAGCGCCCTCTCAGCCTCATGGTTGTCAAATTTGGTGGGATAATTCACGAATTTCATCATATCGGGCGGCAGACCCAGGTCTTTCATGACCTGGTTTGAAATCCGCCGCACAGGTGGCAACATCCTTAGGCCCTGTTTGACGACTGCAGGGATATAGTTGAATAGCCTGGCATCAATTCGCATGGTCATTCGCGGAGCATGGGCTGCATAGGCAAACAGGTTCAGCACTTCGCCAATACGTTTAGGCTTGGGGTCGGTCAGATGGAAGCACTGGCCATCCAGTTTGGGTTTGTGGGCAATGTGCAGCGTGGCTTTGACCACGTAGTCCACTGGCACGATGTTGATCCGGCCACCCTCGATACCCAGCATCGGCATCCAGGCCGGCATCATCCTGCGCATCTTCTGTATCAGCTTGAAGAAATAATAAGGCCCGTCAATCTTGTCAATGACCCCGGTTTGCGAATGTCCGACGACGATGCCCGGCCGGTAAATGCGCCACGGTACCTGACACTCGTTCCGGACCACCCCTTCAGAATTATGCTTGGTACGGAAATAGGCATTGTCCAGTCCGTGGGCCTCCTCGAACATATCCTCCTGGAAGACGCCCGGATACAGCCCAGCGGCGGCAATTGAGCTCATGTGGTGAAAACGCCTGGCTTGAATATCTTGCGCAAACCTGACAGCGTTGTGTGTTCCATCCACGTTCACCTTGGTCTGGCTTTCAGCATCAGCCATCAGGTCATAAATGGCACCAAGGTGGAAAACGTGGTCTATCTTCCCTTCCAGTTCCCGTCTTTTCTTTGCGGGTATACCCAGCATGGACCGGGTCAGATCACCGGTTACCGGAATAATGCGATTGGCATTGTCTTCCCAGTTTTTTTTCTGTGCCTCAAATTTCTTCTTTGATTCCCTGCGAACCAGGACATAGATGGTCGCTTTCTTCTTTTTTTTCAGTAATTCACCAATCAGGTTGTGTCCAATAAAGCCGGTCCCGCCGGTAATAAAATAATTCATGTCAGTCCTCCGATCCCGTTCCTAAAGCGTATGGGTAACCTGTGCAATCTTATCAGAACGGCAAACATATCCCACCCTGCTACAATCAACAGTTGCCGCCGGGCGCGAACGGCGAAGGAGACATCAGATGAAAAACCGGATTGACGGGGTATGACACGCCGCAATACAAGGGAGCTTGTGCTTTCGACCAGCTTGTTTCTTTTCAATGAGTTTGGTGAACCCAACGTCAGCACCAACCATATCGCTGACGAGGCGGACATCAGCCCAGGCAACCTGTATTACCATTTCCGCAGCAGGGATGATATCGCCCTGGAACTGTTTAAGCGGTATTTATTGCACATCCAGCCATTGCTGGAAATCGAGGAAAATACTGTACCCGATATAGAGGACTTATGGCTGCGCCTGCATCTCATTTTTGAGGCCATGGGACGATTTCGTTTCCTTTTTCGTGACCTGAATGATCTTTATACCCGCATCAGAGACCTCCAGCGGGCCTTTCATGGCCTGCTCGAGCGGCAGCGAACTTCGTTGCTGGGCCTGATCGCAGGCCTGCAGAATAGCGGCATTATGAAAATTTGTGAACGCGAGAGCGAGGCATTGGCCGACAACACGTTGTTGTTGATGACTTACTGGATTCCATACGCCGAAGTGCGTGGTGACCCCGGTCTTGCAGATGGCACAGTGCTTTCCAGATCGGTGGCGCGAGTTCTGTACCTGCTCCTGCCTTACCTGCGTGAACCTGAAGCAAGCCAGCTCAAAACCCTGGCGCAAACTTACCGTCAGGCCTGAAAGAAAAGGGCCGGCAATCATGCCGGCCCCGAATATTCTGCTTATTTAGCGGCCGGCTTCTTTGCCGCCTTCTTTTTTACCGCAGCTTTGCGTGGTTTTGCCGCCTTGCTGGAGTTGGCCGTGGACAGCGCGGTAACCTGACGTGACAACTTCTGCACCCGCTCAGACAACCTGTTGACATCCTCTGCCGTCGGCACACCTAGCCGGCCCAGCACCCGCGCAACGCGGTCTTCAAAGATATTTTCCAGTTTATCCCAGTTATCAACGGCTTGCTTACGAACGGTTTCAACCTTCGATTCCATGCCGCCTTTGATATCGCCAACAGCAGTTTCAGCCAGACTACGGGTCTTTTTCTCCAGCTTGTTGCCCTCGGAAACCAGTTTCTCAAACAGCTTGTTACCCTGTTCGATCAGCTTGCCACTTTCAGCCTGTGCAACAGAATATGCACCGAGGCCCGCCAGCCAGATTTCACGTGCAGATTCAACCACAGGTGCGGCAAGATAACTTGCTGAAGATTTTGCCTGAACCTTCTTTTTCATTACCTTCTTTTTTAATGTCTTCTTAGCCATTTCAAACTCCTTGCTCACTTGAGCATTTGTGAATGTTGTTTGCATGTTAGCTCTAAAATTTAGAGCATACACCCTAAAACGGGAACGTCTGACCAACAGTAGGGTGGACATTCAGGCCCACCCGGTCGCATTCAAATAAACCAGTACGGTGGACATAAATGTCCACCCCACGCTAACTGGTAGCCGCGGCCTTGCGCGGCGCAGTCCTGGTGCTCGCCTTTATCTCCTTTTCCATGGCAGCTACCTGCCTGGAGAGTTTCGCCAGTTCAGCGGACAGCTTACCGGTATCATCAGTGGTCGGGATTCCGAGACCGTCCAGGATCTCCGCTACCCGTGCTTCGAGGGTACTTTCCAGCTTTTGCAGATTGTCTGCTACCTCTCTGGATACCTTTTGTACATTACCAGTCAACTTGTCGAGATCTTCAGCGCCGGGAACGTGCAGGCTATTCAAAATACCCGACACACGCTCATCAAACACATTTTCCAGTTCCTTCCAGTTCCTGGTAGCTTGCCGGGACATTTTTTGTACATGTCCAGAAAGCTTGTTCAAGTCCTTTGTTGTGGGAACTCCCAAGCGGTCCAGGGCATCTGAAACACGCTCATCGAACAGGCCCAAAAGGCTATCCCAGTTTGTAGTCGCCTGCTGGCGCACGGTATCAAGCTTCGATTCCACACCATTTCTGATATCACCGATAGCAGTTTCTGCCTCGTGGCGGGTTTTTTTCTCCAGCTTCGAACCTTCAGATACCAACCTGTCAAACAATTGGTTGCCCTGTTCAATCAGCTTGCTACTTTCAGTCTGCGCCATAGAAACTGCACCCAGTCCGGCCCGCCAGACGTCCCGTGCAGAATCAACCACAGGGGTGGTGAACTTGCTTATTGCGGGCTTCGCCTGTACCTTCTTTTTTAATGTCTTTGTGGTCATCTCAATCTCCTTTATTTTCAGTGAGGGTTAACTGTTGATGGCCCCATAGTAGGCAAAAGAATTAGAGTAAACACACTAAAAGCAGGACTCTTTTTTAATTCACCCGAATCACGGAAATCAGACGAATGTCGAAATGGAAAAGTTTTCCACATAACAACGCAGCCTTCATATACGAAGGCAGTAAACTGCTTGAGTCGTGGCCTGAGTTGCACGGCGGTGATCGTGTGGAATTCCCGGATGCCGGGTGGGTTCAGCGAGCGCTCGAACAGGCACCGGCTGCAGCACCGCCGTCATACGCTGGTGACGCGTCAGCATTGGCGGACATCATGCAAGCCGCGTGGCGTTGTTTTCACGCGGGTGACTTCCAGCAGGCAACCAGCTTGTCAGGGCAATGTGGTCAATTGGCACACGCCCCGGCCAACAAGGCAGCAGCAATATATGCAACCTATCTGGAACCTGATGAGAGCACAGCGCGAACCTGCTTCCTGGCCGCGGTAAAACGTGCCGAAGCCGCTATCCAGACCTTGCCGGATGATCCGAACAGCTATTATTTCCATGCCTTCAACCTGGGCCGCTACAGCCAGAGCATTTCCATCATCAAGGCCTTGCGCCAGGGACTGGGGGGCAAAATCCAGTCCAGCCTTGAGCACGCCCTGAAACTGGAGCCCGATCATGCAGACGCACATATCGCGCTAGGCATGTACCATGCTGAAGTCATTGGTAAAGTCGGCAAAATGCTGGGGAAACTGACTTATGGCGCAAGCACAGACACAGCGTTGATGCACTTCCGAAAGGCGCTGGAACTAACCCCAAATTCGCCCATTGCACACATTGAATACGGCAACGGGCTTTACCTGCTATTTGGGGATGACAGACTTGACAAGGTAACTGATCTGTACGTTGAGGCATCTGAGCTGCAAGCAACAGATGCCATGGAAAAGCTGGACATTGAAGCGGCGCTGGCTGAACTGGAGTGAGGCGCGCCGCCGCGCTGCTATTCAGTTATTCGCACCAAATCCTCAGCACTTTGCGGGGTGGGCCGGCCATCCAGCGGCAACATCAGGCCCATGTACAGGAGTTTTTCAAACTCCCTGTTGAAGCGGGAAATAATTGCAGCTGGCTTTGCTACCAGGCGACGGTCAGCGATTAATCCAAAATATACCCTGGCGTTATAACTGAGTATGCTGATCCCCAGCCCGACGCCGCCGTTCTGCGGCACCCAAAACATCATTTCTTTCATTTTTGACCCGGCCAGGTAAACCGGTTGCTGCGGGCCTGGAACATTGGTCAGCACGGCCGTAGCCTTTTTGCTGAGTATGTCCAGAACCGGCTTCTGTAACGCAGCAGGCCCCATGCCGAGCGCGGCGAGGAATCCCAGCGTAACAGTAGCCTGTTTCGAGGACTTCAATTCATTCATGCGGGCATTAACGGTGTACAACCGCTCCAGTGGGTTGTCGATGCTCAGCGGCAAGGACAGAAACACCAGTCCGAAGTGGTTACCGAGCTCCTGCGCGTGCTCAAGCGGGCGCAGATTGACCGGCACGGTGACGCGGATGTCCTGCAGGGAGCCGGAACTGTCACCCTCTGCTATCATGAACTGCCTCAATGCACCTGTTACCGCTGCGATAAGCACGTCATTGACTGTGCAGCCAAATGCTTTACTCACACCTTTCACTTCAGCAAGCGACAATGGTTCGGCCCAGGCCACCTGTTTGCGCACGCCAAGGCGACCTTTGAAGCGGGTCAGGGGGTCGTCTCTGAGGGTTAACGAATTGGCCAACTCGCGAACAATTGCACTTGCTTCCGTGGCATAGTCGCCTGCAACAGCCGGATTTTGCAACACTTTCATTCCCTCCTGGAGCAGCCGCCTGCCCACGTGCATGGCGAAATCCAGTCCCTCACGGGCTGGATCCAGTAAGCGCCTGAATACCATCGACTCATTGGCCCGTCGCTCTTTCCATGTTTCCGGCTTGCGCGCAGAAGACCGCCCGCCCCGTGTAGGGTCGGTAAGAGAAAGGAATACCTGTACCAATGCTATACCATCGGCAATACAGTGGTGGATCCGAATAATTAACGCCGGCCCTTCCACGTAGTTTTCGACCACATGAAACTGCCACAGGGGCCGCGATGGGTCCAGCGGGGTGCTGGCCAGATGAGATACCAGCAGCTCAAGCTCCGCCTGGTCTGCAGCACCCGGCAGGGCAGTACGCAGAACATGGTCATTTATATTGAAATCGTCATCCAGCACCCAGTGGGCACCACCGGGGCTATCCACGGCTTTTTGGCGGAAACGTCTGAACGCCAGAAAGCGCTGTTCAATGGTCTCAAGCAGCTTCGCATGGTCCAGCTTCTCGTCCAGGATCAGTACCCCGTTGATCATCATCAAGTTGGTCGGCTGCTCCATGCGCAGCCAGGCGGTATCAACCTTGGAGATCGGTTCTTTGATGGGTTTTACGGTCAATTTCTGAGCACCCGTTAAGTCGACGCTGTATAATTGCAATTGTAACTTAATTCACTACTGATCATCGCGATTAGCCTATTGGATTCCCGGCTGTGGCTGAGCGACCAAACAGAGCTAACGTGGGGAAATAAGAGATGACCTTGCTAACCTACCTTGTAGTTATCTTATTGATATTCTGGGCCTTTGAGAGATTTTACCTGCGCGGCAAACTCCCCGGTGAATACCCTGCCCCCCGTGCCGCGGACGTGGTAAGCCAGTTTACCAATCCTAAAGGCCCGGGTCCGGAGCATGCGGCGGTGGTTGAGATGGTTAAAGATATCGCCGGGCAAGTCTCGCATGCGGTGGCCAGGCATCACATGCAGGCAGCGCGCGCGACCATGGACAGTATGAGCGCTGGTCGTGATTATGTGAGTCAGTTCCTGCCGGTTGATGCCGGTGGTGTACCTGCCGAGTGGGTCATCGCCCCGGGGGCCGACAATTCAAGGCGGGTACTGTATATCCACGGCGGTGGATTCATCATGGGCAGCCCGAAAAGCCACCGCACCATGACCAGCAAATTCTCCGAAATCTCAGGCTGTGCTGTGTTGGCAATCGACTACCGGCTGTTGCCGGAACACAAGCTTATGGATTGTGTTGCGGATTGCAGGATCAGCTATCAGTGGTTGCTCGAAAATGGGCCAGACGGGCCTGGAGCACCCCGGCAACTGTTCTTCGCAGGTGATTCTGCCGGTGGCAACCTCGCCCTGTCGCTGGTCGCCTGGGTGCGGGATAAAGGCTTGCGTGCCCCCGACGCGGTGGTGGCACTGTCACCTTTGACCGACAGCACTTTCTCCGGTAACAGTATCCGCAACAACGAAGCCACCGACTTCATGCTGGCGCCTTTGATGCGGGTGCTCAACAGGCTCCCACAATTCGCCAAGAGTTGGTCGGTCCTCTGGACCTACCGGGTACGACCCGCCAACCCCATCCTGTCACCACTGTTCGGGGATCTTTCAGGCCTGCCTCCAATACTGGTGCAGGCCTCTGAGGCCGAAATGCTGCTGGATGATGCCCGTCGCTATGCCTACAAGGCCAGTGCCTCGGGATCGCCGGTTAAATTGCAGACCTGGACTGATATGGTGCACATTTGGCAAATTTTCGAACCGGAACTGCCGCAAGCGACTGAAGCCTGGACGGAGATCGGCAGGTTCATTCAAGCTCACACACCTGCCTGCTGAAATGTCCGGGTTAGGCCCCTCTTAGCCTAAAGGAAACTGATTTGCACGTCCGGCGCTACAGCTTGGCTGACCGCCGTGGCATAATTGCGCATTCATCAGACTGCCCTGACGGCGAGCGAAAAAAAGCGACCATGAGCAAACAGAAAAGAAAAATCCTGGTGACCAGCGGACTGCCCTACGCCAACGGAGCGATCCACCTGGGGCACATGCTGGAGTACATCCAGACTGACATCTGGGCACGGTTTCAGCGCTCACAGGGGCACGAGTGCTATTTCGCCTGGGCAGACGACGCACACGGCACCCCCATCATGCTGCGCGCCGAGGCTGAAGGCGTAACGCCAGAAACGCTGATAGCCCGAATGAATGCGGAACACCAGCAGGACTTTATCGATTTTGGGCTCAGTTACGACAACTACTCCAACACCCATGACGAAACCAACCGCGAGTGTGTGGAAACCATATACCAGCGCCTCAACGAGGGTGGCTACATTGACCGACGCACGATTTCGCAATTCTATGATGAAGAAAAGGGCATGTTTCTACCCGACCGCTTTATCAGAGGGACCTGCCCCAGATGCAAAACCGAGGACCAGTATGGCGATAGCTGTGAGGCTTGTGGGGGTACTTACAGCCCGACCGATCTGATTGACCCGCGTTCAGCAGTTAGCGGCACAGCACCTGTGATGCGGGATTCTGAGCACTTTTTTGTTCGTTTGGCCGGGTTCGAAGCGCGTTTGCAAAACTGGATGTCCTCCGGCAAACAGCAACCAGGTGTAGTGAACAAGATGCAGGAATGGTTCGAAGATGGTCTGCGGGATTGGGATATTTCCCGCGACGAGCCATATTTTGGCTTCAAAATACCGGGTACCGACGACAAGTTTTTTTACGTATGGGTGGACGCACCTATCGGCTATATGTCTTCTTTCAAGGAACTGTGCGAACGGAATAACCTCGATTTTGATGCCTGGTGGAAACCGGATACTGATACTGAAATGTACAATTTCATCGGTAAGGATATCGTGTATTTCCATACCCTGTTCTGGCCGGCAATGCTGATGGGGGCGGGCTATCGCACACCCACGGCAGTGTACGCACACGGGTTTCTGACGGTTGATGGCGCAAAAATGTCGAAATCACGTGGTACGTTTATCATGGCACGGACCTATCTTGACCACCTGAATCCGGATTACCTGCGCTATTATTATTGTGCCAGGCTGGGTCCCGGACTGGCAGATATTGACCTGAGCCTGGATGATTTTGTCGCACGTGTGAATTCAGACATGGTCGGAAAAGTCATCAATATCGCCAGCCGTTGTGCCGGTTTCATCCAGCGTGGTTCGAATGGCCGCCTGGCCGCCGAACTACCCGAGCCGGAACTCTATCAGCGATTCATCGATCAGGGCGAGGCCATCGCAAACGATTTTGAACAGCGTAATTACCAAGCGGCTATCCGTCGCATCATGGGACTGGCTGACGAGGGTAACCGCTATATTGACCACCACAAGCCCTGGCAACTGAACAAACAGGACGACCAACAGGCCAAGGTGCAGGCCATCTGCTCCCAGGGCATCAACCTGTTCCGTGTCTTGATCACATACCTGGCACCGGTGGTTCCATTCACGGCCGTTAAAGCCGCGGAATTCCTCGGCGTGGCGGTGGACCAATGGTCCGATCTCGACCAACCCGTGCTGGGTGTTTGTATCAATACCTTCAAACCGCTGATGACACGTGTAGACCCGGTAAAAATCAGGGCCATGGTTGAGGCGTCAAAGCAAGACCTGGAAATTTCCAACGTACCCGCCACCCCGGTGCTCGACCTGGCGGATGAAATTACCATCGATGAGTTCCTGAAGGTCGATTTGCGGGTTGCAAAAATCATCAATGCTGAAACAGTACCCGAAGCAGATAAGTTACTCCAGTTGACACTGGACATCGGTGGCGAAATCCGCAACGTGTTTGCTGGAATCAAATCAGCCTATGACCCGGCAGACCTGGTCGGCCGCCATATTGTCATGGTGGCAAATCTTAAACCCCGTAAGATGCGGTTCGGCCTGTCAGAAGGAATGGTTCTTGCGGCCGGTTCAGGCGCAGGCGGCCTGTTCCTGCTCAGCCCGGACGCAGGCGCCACAGCAGGCACGAGGGTTACCTGACCACCGGATGCGAAACCCCCGCCAGCCATGACTGAATATCTACTGATACTTGTCAGCACTGTGCTGGTAAACAACTTTGTGCTGGTGCGCTTGCTGGGCGTGTGCCCGCTGATGGGCGTGTCGAACAAGCTGGAAGGCGCAATGGGCATGGCGATAGCAACTACTTTCGTACTGACCCTGTCATCAACCGCCAGCTACCTGCTATTCCAGTATTTGCTCAAGCCGCTGTCTTTGGAATACCTTTCAACCCTGGGTTTTATCCTGATCATCGCGGTCAGTGTACAACTGACCGAGATGGTCGTACGCAGAAGTAACCCGATCCTTTATCGCCTGCTTGGGGTTTTCCTGCCGCTCATTACCAGTAACTGCATCATACTGGGTGTGGCATTGCTGAATGTCCAGCAACAACACAACCTGTTGCAGTCCGCCTTGTATGGTTTCGGGGCAGCCACCGGCTTCGGCGTGGTACTGGTCATGTTTACTGCCATGCGCGAGCGCATTGTGACCGCCGCTATTCCACTGCCGTTCAAAGGCGCGCCGATCAGCCTGATCACCGCCGGTTTAATGGCACTGGCGTTTATGGGATTCAGCGGCCTGGCGAACCTGTGACATGTTGACCGCTATCACGACAATTACCATCATGGGACTGGTATTCGGGCTGGGACTTGGCTGGATGGGTATGCGCCTGCGGGGCAGGTCGGATTCCGTGGTCGGCCAGATCGACGCCCTGCTGCCACAAACCCAGTGTGGACAGTGTGGCTACTCCGGTTGCCGGCCCTACGCAAGGGCGATGGCCAACGGCGAGGCTGATATCAACCAGTGTCCGCCCGGCGGTGCGGCAGGTATACGCGCGCTGGCTGCCTTGCTGGGTCGCGAAATCAAGCCCCTGAACCCGGAAAATGGCGAGGAAAAGCCAAAAACCGTGGTGGTAATTGATGAACATTACTGTATCGGTTGCACCCTATGCATGCAAGCTTGCCCGGTCGATGCCATTGTCGGCGCAAAAAAACTAATGCACACCGTCATCGCGTCTGAATGTACCGGTTGCAACCTGTGCCTGCCACCCTGCCCGGTGGATTGCATTGACGTGGTTGAACTCGCAGCGGGCATCCGACAGTGGCACAGCCCGCGGCCATTGGTACCACCATACCTGGCGGTTACCCAATGACGTATGCTGACCCGGTAGAAATCGCGCGCGATGCTGGCAAACACACGCACCATTTTCATGGCGGCCTGCGGCTCAGGCATAACAAGCGTATCTCCTGCAGGGTACCGGTAGAGCGACCACCGTTGCCGGATATCCTGGTAGTACCACTGCTCCAGCACGCCGGTGAGGCTGCCAGGCCGCTGGTAGAAACCGGTGACCGGGTGCGCAAAGGCCAGCAAATTGGCCGGTGTAAAGCAGGCGTGGCGGTGCACGCCCCGACCTCAGGAACTGTTGAGACGGTGGAAGACAGGTTGATGACACACGCTTCGGGCATGACCGGTCCGTGTGTGGTCATCCGGCCCGATGGAAAAGAACAGTGGGTGGAGCTTGAGCCCATCAACGATGTACAAAATACACATCCCGATGTACTGATCAAGAAGCTGCAGGAAAGCGGCCTCGTCGGCCTCGGCGGCGCGGTGTTTCCCACCCATATCAAGGCCCGGGACGGACGTGAAAGGCAAATCCACACCTTGATCCTGAACGGCGCAGAATGTGAGCCCTATATTAGTTGTGATGAAATGCTGATGCGCGAACAGCCGGATAAAATTATCCTCGGTGCGCGCATTTTGAGACATGCACTCGGCGCCGAACGGGTGATTATCGCCATCGAAGATCGGATGGGTGCGGTTCAGGAAGCACTCACCTACGCCGCAGAATGTGCTGAATGCAAGCGTATCACAGTCGTTAAAATCACCAAGATCTATCCTGAAGGTGGTGAACGGCAACTGGTCCAGGTGTTGACCGGGTTGGAAGTGCCTTACGGTGGCCGGCCTTCCGACCTCGGCCTGCTGTGCCAGAATGTCGCAACGGCCGCCGCTGTCGCTGAAGCCGTCACCGCTGGCAAACCATTGATTGAACGCTATGTCACGGTCACCGGCAACGGCATCGCACAACCCCGCAACCTGCTGGCCCTGATTGGCACGCCCTTTTCTCATCTGGTCAAAGTTTGTGGTGGGTATAGCGACAACGTTGCCCGCCTGGTTGTCGGCGGGCCCATGATGGGGTATGCCGTCTCTACTGATGCCACACCGGTCGTTAAAGCTGTCAATTGCATTCTCGCACTGACGCAACGTGATATCACCACGCCACAGGCGGAGATGCCCTGCATCCGCTGTGGTGAGTGTTCGCGCACCTGCCCGGCGATCTTGCTGCCACAACAATTGTACAAACAAATTAAAAACGGCTGGTGGGACACAGTTGAGGAATACGGACTTGCGGCCTGCATTGAATGTGGCTGTTGCGATTTTGTCTGCCCCAGCCACATCCCGCTGGTGAGTTGGTTCCGCTATGGTAAAGACGAACTTCGGCAGCGGGCGATTGCAAAACAGGCAGCGGACCTGGCCCGCAAGCGATTTGAAGCCCGCGAAGGCCGCCTGCTGCAGAAAGAGCACGAGCGTGCCGAAAAAATGGCCCGGCGCAAACAAATGCTCAAAGACAAAGCCAAATCAAAAGACCGTGTGAATCGAGCCAACGGGAATTCTGCTGATGCGTAGCTTCCCAACCAGCGACGCACCGCATGTGCCACCGCGAACAACTGTGGCCAAAGTGATGCTACTGGTGCTCTTTGCCCTGCTACCCGGTGTACTGGCTTACACGTGGTTTTTCGGCCCCGGCATCCTGATACAAATTCTGCTGGCAACAGGATTTGCACTTCTCTTCGAATTTCTGATGTTACGCATGCGGAGGCAGCCACTTCAGCCGTTCATCAACGACTACAGCGCAGTGGTAACGGCAGTCCTTTTTGCACTGAGCATACCACCGCTCGCGCCATGGTGGATTAGCTTGATCGCCATGTTATTCGCCATCAGTTTTGCCAAGCACCTGTACGGCGGCCTGGGAAGGAATGTATTCAACCCGGCCATGGTGGGTTACGCAGTGGTTCTGATCAGCTTCCCGCAAGCCATGACTGCCTGGTTGCCCCCACTGGCTCTCGCTGACCAGAGTCCGGGACTGTTCGACAGTCTGCTGATTATTTTCACAGGCCACGTTCCGCTGACCGGCGGTTGGGATGCCATCACCCAGGCAACCCCGCTGGATACCTTAAAAACCGGTATAGATTCAGGCCGTATGGTCTCTGAAATCCGTCAGTCCACCTTATTTGGCGACTTCGGCGGAGTGGGTTGGGAATGGGTTGCGAACTGGTTTGTATTGGGCGGTTTCTTCCTGTTGTATAAACGTGTTATTAGCTGGCAGGTGCCGGTCGCAGTGATCGGCAGCGTAATCCTGCTCAGCCTGCCTTTCTGGCTGGCCGACCCGGATAGCAGTCCGTCCCCGATCCAACACGTTTTTTCCGGCGCATTGATACTGGCAGCCTTTTTCATCGCCACCGACCCGGTCAGCGGTTGTGTCAGCAAAAAGGGCCAGCTTATTTTTGGCGCCGGAGTCGGTATCATTACACTGGTAATCCGGCGTTGGGGCGGTTACCCGGATGGGGTTGCATTTGCGGTGTTGCTGATGAACATGGCAGCACCGTTGATTGACCGCTATACCCGTCCGAGGATATACGGTGAAAGAGCCAGATAAATGAGTAAAGCTTTGCAACCGGTGGTACGCGGCGGCCTGCTACTGGGCGTCATCGCCCTGCTGGGAACAGCTTTGCTGGCAGGTGTGAATTACCTGACACATGACCGCATCGTCGCACAGGAAAAACGCCGTGTGCTGCAGCAGCTTAACGAAATCGTTCCGGTTGGCTCCTACAACAATGATCTGTTTGAGGACGTGATCGAAATCAGCGACCCCGAGTTTTTCAGACATCCGGCAGCGGTCACTGTGTATCGGGCCCGCCTGGATGGCAAGCCTGTGTCCGTCCTGATGATCATCACCGCGCCGGGTGGTTACAATGGTGACATACGGCTTTTGGTCGCCATCAACACCGCCGGGACGATACTCGGCGTGCGGGTGATATCTCATCGGGAAACCCCCGGCCTTGGCGATCCGATTGAGGCTGAAAAGAGCGACTGGGTATTCGGATTTGCACAAAGGTCTTTACACAATCCGGATGGAAGTGGCTGGGCAGTAAAAAGGGATGGTGGCGAGTTTGATCAATTTACCGGCGCCACGATTTCGCCGCGGGCTGTGGTCAGGGCGGTACACACTGCGTTATTGTACTTTCAGGCACATCAGCAGGAACTGTTTGATACACCCTCACAGGCGGTGATTCGCAATGAGTGACCCTAAATCAACTGGCCCACAATGACCGACACCAGCTTAAAGAAGATACTCACAGACGGCGCCTGGCGGCGGAACACCGGACTGGCTGTTTTACTCGGCCTGTGTCCGCTGTTAGCGGTCACCAACACCGTGGTCAACGGCCTGGCACTGGGACTGGCAACCCTACTGACCCTGATACTGTCCAGTCTTACCGTGTCGCTGCTGCGCGGGCTGTTAAGGCCCGAAATACGTATCCTTGCATTCGTATTGATCATCGCCTCGGTAGTGTCAATGATTGAGTTACTGATGCATGCCTTTTTCTATGATCTTTACGTGGTGCTGGGCATCTATGTGCCGTTGATTGTGACCAATTGCGTCATCATCGGGCGAGCCGAGACATTTGCCTCAAAAAACAAGCTGCTGCCATCAGTACTGGACGGTTTTGCCACCGGTCTCGGGTTTAGCATTACACTGGTTCTACTTGGGGCACTAAGAGAGTTGACGGGGCGCGGCACCTTATTCTTCAGGTCGGACATGCTGCTGGGGGATTGGGCCAAAAGCCTCACACTGACTATTTTCCCGGAACACCCCGGCTTTCTGCTGGCCATGTTGCCCCCGGGTGCTTTTATCGGCCTGGCATTGCTGATTGCAGCCCGCAATGCGTGGGAAGCAAGGGCTGGCCGCTGGCCCGCAGAGCAGGTTCAGAGTGCGCATGAAGCCTGACGACCGAGCTGAGTTTTTCCGGCGTTTGCAGGCCATCGATCCGCAACCGACCACCGAACTCGAATACCAATCCAATTTTGAATTGCTGATTTCAGTCATACTCTCAGCTCAGGCCACGGACGTCAGCGTCAATCTTGCCACCCGCAGGCTGTATAAAGTCGCCAATACGCCAACCGCCATGGTTGCTGTGGGCGAAGCAGGCTTGAAAGCCTATATCAAGCACATCGGTTTGTTTAACGCCAAGGCAAAAAATATCATCGCCACCTGCAGGATTCTGCTTGCCAGTCATGCCAGCGAAGTACCTTCAAGCCGTGAAGCCCTGGAAGCCCTGCCCGGTGTAGGTCGCAAAACAGCCAATGTTGTATTGAATACCGCATTTGGCGAACCTGCAATTGCAGTAGACACGCATATATTCCGACTGGCCAATCGCACCGGCCTGGCAGTTGGCAAAACCCCCCTGATCATTGAGCGTAAACTTCTGAAAAGTGTGCCTTCGCAATACCTGCTCAATGCCCACCATTGGTTAATCCTGCACGGGCGTTATGTGTGCAAGGCACGCAAACCAAATTGCCCGGAATGCATCGTCCGCGACTTGTGCAGAACCGGAAAACAAAAAGGCTATGGATGAATGGTCTGCTGCGGCCATTCCAGCACTCCAAGCAGGCGCTAAAGCTGCAAAAGGGGGCACTCCGGAAATCATTTGTAATAATCCTCTCCGAGCGCCGGTCTATAGCATCGAATACGGATTATTCCTTGGAAAACGTCTGAAGAATTGCTAGTCTCCGGAATCAATCCGGGCATAGATTGCTTCTTTTGGCTTACTGAAAGAGGTCTTTATTGACTCTTGACGGGTTGTAAATAGAGGTGCATTGGCGCCGAAATAATATTCCCGCACTGAATGTTAGCGGGTTTTTTTTAAACTGTGGAGGTTCTACCAAATGGCTAGTAAATTAAAGTTAAACCCTGTTGCAGCCGCTGTCGGCGTCGCATTTGTTTCATCCCTTGCGGTCTCTTCAACGGCTTTGGCCGGTGGCAATCCTTTTGTGACTTCTGACCTGGATGCCGGCTACCAACTGGCAGGCGACAAGGGTCAGGAAGGCAAATGCGGGGAAGGCAAATGTGGTGGTGACAAGGGCAAGATGGGCAAGATGGGCAAAGGCGGGGAAGGCTCTTGCAGCATGGACGGCAAAATGGGCAAGGGCAAAGAAGGCTCCTGTGGCGAGAAAGGCAAGATGGACAAGATGGACAAGATGGGCAAGGGTAAAGAAGGCTCCTGTGGCGAGAAAGGCAAGATGGACAAGATGGGCAAGGGCGGTGAAGGTTCTTGCAGCATGAATGGCAACATGGGCAAGGGTAAAGAAGGTTCCTGTGGCGAGAAAAGCACCATGGGTGAGAAGGGTACAGAAGGTTCCTGTGGCGAGAAAGGCGACATGAGCAAGATGAAAGAAATGGGCGAGAAAGGCAAAGAAGGCTCTTGCGGTGAAAAGCATATGAAGGCCCAGGACGGCTCGTGTGGCGGTAACGTCTGAGACTTGATGCAATGAGTCACCCTCAACACCCGGTAACGGGTGCAGGACTTGGTTTGCGGCGGGTTCATTTGGGCCCGCTTCAGGCCTCCCCTGAAATCACTGATGGAATTGTTGATTTCATGGAGATTTCGCCTGAAAACTGGATCAACGTTGGCGGCCAGAGAAGGCAATCTTTCCGCACGCTGACACAGCGCCTGCCATTTATCTGCCATGGCCTGTCGCTGTCGATCGGCGGACCATCCCCACTGGATCAGACCTTTATCCACAAGCTGCGGAAATTTATGGATCAGTACCAGATCCGTGCATACAGTGAACATCTGAGTTACTGCACGGACGATGGTCACCTTTACAACCTGATGCCTATTCCGTTTACCGAAGAAGCCGTTAAATACGTTGCGGGGCGTATCCGCCAGGTTCAGGATATGCTCGGCCAGCGCATGGCCATTGAAAACGCATCTTATTACGCAGCACCCGGTGCTGAACTAAGTGAAATAGATTTTATTACTTCGATCATTGATGAAGCTGACTGCGATCTGCTGCTGGATATAAACAACATTTACGTTAACAGCGTGAACCACAGCTATGATCCGGTTGAGTTTTTAGCGGCCTTGCCTGCTGAACGGATCGCCTACGGCCATATTGCCGGCCACTACAACGTAGCTGAAGACCTGATAGTGGATACACATGGTGCCGATGTTATTGGTAATGTGTGGGATCTGCTGGACAAGGCCTACGAATTCTTTGGCGTGTTTCCCACGCTGCTGGAGCGGGATTTCAATATTCCCCCGATCATTGAGTTGTTGGCCGAAGTACAGAAAATCAGAGACATCCAGGACAAATGGAGCCGGGATGGATCCACGTTAACAGAACCCAAAACTACAGAACATGCAGCAGAAGAGCCTACAGATGAAAAGCGACGCCGCGCCTGAAGCCCTCGCCAGGTTACAGGCCAGTTTTACTGCCCATATCCGGGATCCACAATCTGCGGCTGCACCCGCCGGTATTGAAGACCGTCGCATGGGAATCTACCGGGACCTGTTTTTCAATAACATCAAGAGCTTTATGTCGGGTAATTTCCCCGTACTTAAAACCTTGTTCAGTGACGATGACTGGACCAGTCTGTGCCGTGATTTTTACAAGGAATACCGCTGCCACACGCCGTTATTCCCGGAAATACCACGCGAGTTTATGAAATACCTGCAGGATCAGCGCCAGAACCGTGAGGGTGACCCGCCGTTTATGCTGGAGTTGGCCCATTACGAATGGGTGGAGCTGGCCTTGTCGCTCGATGAAGCAGATCATGATGATATTGCAGCAGACAAACACGGCGATCTGCTAAACGGTATCCCGCTATTGTCGCCCCTTGCCTGGCCGCTGAGCTACACCTACCCGGTCCACCGCATCTGCACCGGGTTCCAACCCAGGGAAGCACCGGAAAAGCCAACCCATCTGCTGGTCTGGCGGCAGCGCGACTTCGTTGTGAAATTCATGCAAATAAATAATATTGCGCGGCTCTTACTCCAAAAAATGAATGCAGAACCGCAGTCTACAGGTCTGGAGTTGCTGCACGCAGTGGCTGAGGAAATCCATCATCCCAACCCGGAAGTCGTCGTTGAAGGTGGCGCTGACCTGCTACAAAACCTGAGGCATAAAGAGATCGTACTGGGAACCAGGCCCTGATAAGCAAAACACCGCATCCAGAGGATGCATTCAAGTGGAATATTTAACCGAAGCGGACACCAAAATGAGTAATTTCTACGATAATATTACCTCCCGCTTGCGTGCCTCTGGCGACTACGTCTGGCCACTTGTGCTCAGGCTGATCATGGCATGGGAGTTCTGGGATTCCGGCGTCACAAAACTGCACGGGGAAAACTGGTTCGCTGATATTCCCTGGGCAGACTGGCAAAAAGGCTTCCCATTTCCATTCGACCAGATTCCCGTCAACCTGAACTGGTTTATGGCCACCTGGGGTGAGTTGGTATTTGCCGTGATGCTATTACTGGGGCTGTTTACGCGCTTCGCCGCAATTTCACTCATCGTTATTACAGTAGTGGCAACAGCCGCCGTGCACTGGCCTGCAGAATGGAGCAGCCTGGCAGAGCTTTGGAATGGCTATGTCATCACCCCCAAAGGCTACGGCAACTTTAAGCTGCCTTTGCTGTTCGTAGTGATGCTGTTGCCGTTGGTGTTTGCTGGCGGAGGCAAGTTCTCACTGGATCATTTGCTGGTCAGCATGACCGGTCGCGGCCACCTGGAGAATGACCGCACAGGAGGGCTGCAGTCCGCAGGACTGGCTTTGATAGTCCTGAGCCTGGCAACGGTCTGGGTTGAACCTTTGTGGGGCTTAAGCCTGCTCGGTGCCGGTGCTGTGGCGCTGGTGGTGCCGGAATTTACTGGCAGAGGTTGAGCCTTCCCTAGGGGAACCTCTGATCTATTCGCCAATAAACGGCATTTCCAGGGGTTTCAATTCATAGCCGTTGTGGCGTAGCAGACCAAGCAGGCCTTCGTCACCCGGCAGGTGTAGCGCGCCCACGGCGACAAATACGCTGTTGTTTTCAAGCAGGGGCAGCAATGATTCCAACATACGGTGGTTGCGGGCGATGATACCTGACTCTAAAAAGTAATTACGTTCATCAATTCCCACCGCCATCAATTCAGCATCAGACAGCGTCTGTAGTAATACCAGGTCATTTTTAAGGTAGGCATCGACCATCCGGTCTTGTACTTCGGTGGCCCGTCCGGATTCTGCAATAGCCTGATCCAGCAGACGCAACTGCATCGGCAGGGGCATGTTTTCCAGAAACGATAGTTGCTGCTCGAGCGTTTCCAGACCGACTACCCTGAGTCCATTCCCGGTGGCCCGCAGGGACAGGGACAGATCCATGAAAAAACCGGTTTCCGGTGGTGGCGTACTCAACGTCATCATGGCTGCCCAGGGCTTCATTTTTTCGATGAACTCTGTCGGCACCTTGTAGACAGACAGTGCCGTTACCAGCGCCCCAAACCGTTCAGGCCCGATCACCGACTCGAGCGTTTTGCCCGGCGGGTAGTGCATATAGTCGGTCAGGCGCGCCAGCGTCGGCAGATCAGGCACCATTTCCATGGCAAACACTTTGTTGCTTCTTAGTTTGCGCAGAAAATCTTCTGAGAATTCCAGCACCCGCGGATCTTCGCTGTGAATGGTGCCGAGCAAATAGCCAGCGGGTTGGCTATCCTTCTCGATGGCCCAGAACACCGCCCGGTCGGCATCGGCCAGGGCAAGTGGAGCAAATGCAGTTAACAACAAAGCCAGGGTCAGCATGCAGGCCGAGTAAGAAATCCTGACTAAGTAGTATTTTTTGCATGGTAATTTGATACGCATTCCCTTATTCTCGCTGCCTTTGTTGCCGGAATCCAATATGCCACGTATTTCTGACCGTTTCAGGGGTTTCTTGCCGGTGGTTATCGACGTCGAAACCGGTGGATTCAATCCTAAAACCGATGCGATGCTGGAAATTGCAGCATGCATATTATGCATGGATGATTTCGGCCGCCTCAAGATCGCCGAAACCATCGCAGCGAATATTGAGCCTTTCCAGGGTGCCCGTATCGAAGCGCGCTCGCTGGAGTTCACTGGTATAGACCTTGATGATCCGCAGCGCAATCCCATCAGCGAGAAGGAGGCCCTGAGCAACATTTTCCTGCCGGTCCGGAAGGAATTGCGCGCCACCGACTGCCAGCGCGCCATACTGGTAGGCCACAATGCGTCATTCGACCTGTCCTTTTTGAACGCAGCCATTGAACGCATTGACTACAAACGCAATCCGTTCCATCCCTTCAGTTCATTTGATACGGCAACCCTGGGCGGGCTGGCTTTCGGCCAGACCGTACTGGCGCGTGCGGTACAGGCAGCAGCCATTGACTGGGATGAGTCGGCGGCGCACTCGGCAGCATACGATACGGTCA
This sequence comes from Oceanospirillales bacterium, assembly GCA_003233115.1. Classification (GTDB taxonomy): domain Bacteria; phylum Pseudomonadota; class Gammaproteobacteria; order Xanthomonadales; family SZUA-36; genus SZUA-36. The sequence goes on along the minus strand of QIKV01000061.1, from coordinate 11,875 downwards.
AAACTGCTGAATTGTTCTGTGTCATCGTGAATCGCTGGAAGATTTTGACGGGGATGTAGTTGTGATTCGATCAAATGGTTTCGGTCTTGCCAGCAGCACAATGTTGCTACAAAACTGAGTCCAGTTCGGCGATCAGGTCACCAACGTCTTCAACACCGACCGACAGACGTACCAGTGAATCACTGATGCCAAGAGCCGCCCGTTTTTCTATCGGCATGGATGCATGGGTCATGATGGCAGGGTGATTGATCAGGCTTTCCACGCCGCCGAGACTCTCAGCCAGTGCAAATAACTGGCAGCCTTCCAGCATTCGCCTGGCAGCATCAAGGCCGCCTTTAAGGTCGATACTGATAATGCCACCGCCCTGCCCGCCCATCTGGCGCATGGCAAGTTCGTGCTGCGGGTGTGATGCCAGCCCCGGGTACAGCGTTGTTGAAACTGCCGGATGTTGTTCCAGCCATTGGGCAATTTGCAACGCATTCTCACAATGCGCCTGCATGCGCAATGCCAGTGTCTTCAATCCGCGCATGGCCAGGAAGCTGTCAAACGGACCCTGGATACCGCCGATGGAGTTAAGCAGGTACCAAAGCCTTTCTGCCAGCTCAACATCATCGCCGACCACGGCCACACCACCGACCATATCGGAATGGCCATTGAGGAATTTGGTTGCTGAATGCACAACGATATCGGCCCCCAATTCAAGTGGACGTTGCAGCATGGGTGAAGCAAAGGTATTGTCGACCACCAGCAATGCACCCTGTTGACGGGCAACCTCGGCCACCGCCGCAATATCCACAATCCTGAGCATCGGGTTGGTCGGGGTCTCCACCCATATCATGCGTGTTTCAGCACGGATGGCCGCCTTCAGTACCTGCGGGTCTTCAATGGCAGCAAAGCTGAAATCCAGGCCTGCGGAGCGCTGACGCACACTGTGAAAGAGCCTGAAACTGCCACCGTACAGGTCATCCATGGCGACCACATGGTCACCCGAATTGAGTAACTCCAGAACCGTCGCAGTCGCCGCCATTCCGGATGCAAATGCAAAACCCCGGCTGCCCCCTTCAAGGTCTGCAATACACTGTTCATAAGCATCACGGGTCGGGTTGTGGCTGCGTGAGTACTCCCATCCCAGGTGGACACCCGGGCTGCTCTGTACGTAGGTCGAGGTCGCATAAATCGGTGTCATGATGGCACCGGTGACAGGATCCGGCCGCTGGCCGGCGTGGATAGCGCGGGTCGCTAACTGAAGTTTTGATTGGTCTTTCATAGCAACATTTCCCTGCTTAGCAATCCGCTTTACGGCGCAGATAATTGAGTAAATCCACCCGCGTAATCAGACCCAGAAACTGTTCGCCGTCTTTCACTATGGCAATATAGTCTTTGTGAAAAATAGGCATCAGTTCCGTCACGGAGTCATTCACATCCACCGAGGCAAGCTCGGTCACCATGGCCGTGCTGACCGGCTGGTTAAAGGCATCATTTGAATGGGCAACGGCCAGCAACAAATCTGATTCGTCTACAAACCCGACGATTTTTCGTTCCTGAATGACCGGTAGCTGCGAAACATCGTATAGTTTCATGCGGCTGTACGCGTTGGCCAACGGTTCATCCGGACCGACCGTAATGGTGTCGTTGGATTCAAATGGCCGCGCGATCAGATCGCGCAGGTCGCCATGTTGCTCGGTTTCGATAAAGCCCTGATCACGCATCCAGAAATCGTTGTACATCTTGGAAAGGTAACGATTTCCCGTGTCAGCAGCCAGGGTGAGCACCTTTTTCGGCTGCGTCTGCTGGCGACAATATTTTAGTGCTGCAGCGAGCAAAGTTCCGCTGGATGAGCCGGCCAGTATGCCCTCTTTTTTCAGCAATTCCCTGCCCACCAGCATGCTTTCTTTATCGCTGATGGCATAGGCCTTTGTAATGCGCGTGAAATCACTGATGGTGGGCAGAAAATCTTCACCGATGCCCTCAACCAGCCAGCTTGAGCTCTTGTCGGATAACACGCCATCGTTGATATATTCGGCCAGTATTGATCCCACCGGGTCGGCCAGAATCAGCTCCAGTTCGGGTGCAGCCTGTTCGAAATAATGTGATAAACCGGTGACGGTACCGCTGGAACCTACACCCAGTACGATAGCATCCAGGTCATGTTCCATCTGCTCCCAGATTTCCGGGCCGGTAATTTCTTCATGTGCCTGGGGGTTTGAGGGGTTGCCAAACTGATTAATGAAGAATGCACCCTCAATCTCATTGGCCATGGACTGTGCCAGGTCCTGGTAGTACTCGGGATGCCCCTTGGCTACATCGGAGCGTGTCAGAACAACCTCAGCCCCCATGGCTTTCAGGTTGGAGATTTTTTCCCTGCTCATTTTATCCGGAATAACCAGCACAAGGTGATAACCTTTTTGTGCCGCGACCAGGGCCAGCCCAAGGCCGGTATTACCCGCAGTGCCTTCGACCAGTGTCGTCCCCGGGCTGATCAAGCCGGCCTTCTCAGCATCGTCTATCATTTTCAAACCAATCCTGTCCTTGACAGAGCCGCCTGGATTCTGGCTTTCCAGTTTGATGTAAAGCGTACAGAGGCCTACGTCAAGGTGGTTGATACGTATGATGGGTGTATTCCCGATCAGGTCGAGAACTGAGTCATAAACTTGCATGAAGAAAAACTCCAGGTAAAAAAAACGGCCGGGTGGGTTCCCGGCCGTACTTTATTTCATTTTGCCAAATATTTCAGGTTGGTTCTCAGGCTGGAGTGGCGTCCATCAGGTTGGCCAGTCTGTCTTTTGCCCACAGCTTTTCTTTTTTTAGCTGATTCAATGCAAGATCGTCCATTGGAGCGGTGCCAAGCTCAGCTGCGGTGACACGCTTATCCAACTCCTGGTGGCGATTGTAAATCCGGCGAAAATCTTCGCTTTCTTTCATCATAGAATCCATTTTATCCTGACGGTGTTCGAACATAACTTTACTCCTGTACGGGTTGGGTCTCACGCAAAACGGGGACAATCAAAAATTCAGCCTGCGCGCGAGGCACTGTTGAAGACTTAATCAATGCGGAATAACGGGTTTGAGAAACAAGGGATAGGTAACAACAAATATCAGAAATGTACAGCGACAGGCATGAGGCCCTCACTGCCACTAGTCGCAAATTCCTATTGAAAATCTGAATATAGCCATAGCGATAAGCTTACATTAGCGCAAAGTATGTGCGCTGGCAAGTCACAGTTAGTTTTGTTAGAACATATATACATGAATATTATTTCGTGTATATTTATTCTAATTATCCAGCAAGACAACATCCACCCGGCGATTGCGTGCCCGCCCCGTTTCGTCCTCATTGCTGGCAATGGGAAAGTCTTCACCCATCCCGATTGCCGTAATACGATCCGCTGCAACACCCAGGTCAATCAAGGCATGACGAACGGCATCAGCACGCTTCTGTGACAGCTCTTTATTGGTTTCAGCATCACCGCTCGAATCGGTATGGCCCTCAACCCTTATCTTCTTTTCGGGTTCGGTCTGCAACAGGTCAACAACCTCCTCCAGGCTGGAGCGTGCACCTTCGACCAATGAGGTCTGGCCGGAAGCAAACAGTACATCGCCCAGCGTCACCACCACCCCACTTTCGGTTTTCCTCAATTGCAGGTTCTCAAGTTGGCGTGTCAGTGAGGTGATCTGCTCGCCGGCGAGGTCTGCTTCCCGGCGTGCAAAATCTGCTTCTGAAGCACGGGACTCGGCCAACCGCCGCGCCTGCTGAGCTTCTTCTGTTGCCAGCTTGGCAGCACGGGCTGATTTAGCTTCTTTCGCCAGGGCGCTCTCTTTTTCCGCGCGTGCGCGTTGCATCTCTTCAGCCGTTGTGGCCACCAGCAACCGGGCGCGCTCCGCTTCCTCCCGGGCGCGGGCTGCTTCCAGTTGGCTGGCCTTGATTAACATAGCACTGCGCTGGTCTTCCAGTTTATTGCGGATTTTTTCATTTTGTGCCCGCTCCGCCATCGCCCTGGCAATCTGGATGCGCCGATCAGCCATGTAAACCAGGTGAAATCGATAGGTCTCATTGCCAGCAGCCTGTTCAGCAATCCGCAACGCGCGTTCTGCCTCCCCGAGCGCCAGTGGGGCATAACCGGCCAGTTCAGGGTTGGACTTCAGCTTGTTCAGGTCGTCGCGCACACGTTCCAGCGCCAGATCCTTTTTAGGCGTGGCTGCACAGGCACCAAGAATGGCCAGCAAAATTACCAGTGAAAATTGTTTCAGCGACTGTTTCAGCGACAGGTTCATTTGAATTCACCTCCAAATGTTTCGCGTAATTTATTTTCAAGCTCTTCATTACTTTTGCGCAGTTCATTTACACGCCTGCGCGACTTGGCTGCGCGGGTTTTCTCGATAGCCAGTTCTGAATTAATTTCTGATTGTTCCACCAGGTACAGGGCGACTTCATATTGCTGCTTATCCATGCCTTCCTGCGCACTTTCAAGCTTCTCACGGGCAAAGCGCATTTCAACCGGGGCGAATTCATCGCCGCCCGCCTTCACCGCTGCCGCTATGGATGTTTCAGCCGACGCGAATGCGTCCGGACCAGGGCGAACCGACGTGCATGCAACTAACGCCAATAAAATTACTGTTGCTAAAATGAGTTTCATGAAACGATTACCTGGATTCTTAAGCTGGGTGATTATGACTGAACAGTGGCCAAGGTTGAACCATTGTTTGAGTCAAGCCTCCTCCGCATCCGCCTGCCTCTCTGGAGCAGCATCGATAAAAGCCGGCAACTTTCTACACTCCGCAGTTAAATGCCGAATCCCCGGGAAAGCCGATAAGTCTGTGCCAAAGCGTTCCGCATTGTACACCTGTGGCACTAAAAAACATTCGAACAGACCCGCCTTACCAGCCGGGTAAACCCGGGCACGGTCGCCATGACCATTGAGCTGCCGTTCAATTGCATTGAATCCTTCCACTATCCAGTGCGACATCCACTCAGGAATATTCATGCCGGCACCAAACTTATCCTGCAAATACTGCGTTACCCTGAGGTTATTCAACGGATGGATATCACAGGCAACCTGCAAAGCCATGGACCGGATGCGGGCACGCTTGAGCGACGCTGGAGGCAGGAGCGGGTAGTGCTCAAAACACTCGTCCAGGTATTCGCAAATAGCCAGCGACTGGGTTACCACATGGCCCTTATGCTCCAGTACCGGCACCAGGCCTTGCGGGTTGATGGCCCGGAATGCCTCGCTGTGCTGTTCACCACCCAGCCTGACCAGGTGTACCGGTTTCATGTGGCAGGACAAACCTTTCAGGTTTAAAGCAATACGCACCCGGTAGGCAGCCGAACTGCGCCAATAGCTGTAGAGTGTCAGTTGGTTTCCCAACTCAGCCTGCCTCCCGGTATTCTCACTAACTGGCATAGCGCACGATTGTCTGCTCAATCGCACCGAAAATTGAATCCCCCTGCTGGTCAAACATCTCGACGCGAATTGTGTCACCAAACTTCATGAACGGTGTGGAGGGTTTGCCGTCTGCAATAATTTCTAACATGCGGATTTCAGCCAGGCAGGATGCACCGAGGCTGGTATCTTCATTGGCGATCGTCCCTGAACCCATAATGGTGCCGGCAGTCAGTGGCCGGGTATAAGCTGCATGCGCCACCAATTGGGCAAAATTGAACTGCATGTCCACACCCGCTTCCGGTCTGCCGAAGAATGCACCATTAAGCGTGCTGTGCAACGGCAGTGACAACTTGTTGTCCCGCCAGGCTCCACCAAGCTCATCCGGGCTGACCAGCACCGGTGAAAGTGCTGAACGGGGTTTGGATTGCAGGAAACCAAAACCCTTGGCCAGTTCACCGGGAATCAGGTTGCGCAAGCTCACATCATTGATCAGGCCGATCAACTGGATATGTCGTTCTGCCTGTTCCGGCGTAACCGCCATCGGTACGTCATCGGTAATAACAATTATCTCGGATTCAAAATCGATCCCATATTCTTCGCTGGTCACAGGCACCGCATCACGCGGACCCAGGAAACCGGCTGAGGTGGCCTGGTACATCAGGGGGTCGACGTAAAAAGACTCCGGTACCTCGGCACCGCGAGCGCGGCGAACCCGTTCTACATGCGGCAGATACGCACTGCCGTCAAGAAACTCATAGGCCCTCGGCAACGGAGCGGCCAGCGCTGTAACTTCAAGCGCCCGAATATCGCCGCACAGACCCTGGTTCAGTTCGGCATAAAGGGCATTCAGCCTGGGCGCCGTTTGCTGCCAATTATCCAGTGAAAATTGTAAAGTGGGTGCAATATCAGCCGCTGACACGTAGCGCGCAAGATCACGACTGACAACGATCAGGCTGCCATCGCGGCCGCCAGTTTTCAGAGATGCGAGTTTCATGACTTGGAATACTCCATAGGAATTCTAACCCGAACTTTTCACCGGATAGGACCTAACTGTAATCGACACAAACAAGCCAGCACTCACTTGATTTTTTGATTGAACGGTAGATATTTCATGTTGTGTTCCGTCTTAGGTGAAACGTTCGGGCTAATTGTAAAGGTTTTTATGCAGGCCGTTGCCGTGTATTTCAAGCGCCGGGTGGTACCGCGAAAACTGGTACTCCGGCTGGGTTTTTGCCTGCCGGAGTGAGTGGGTTCTTCAAAAGCCCGTATCGAAGTATAATAAGGGGCTTTTCCAGACAGTTTTCCGTTGAGGATTTTTCCATGCCGGCAACCATTGCCTCATTCAAAATTGATTTTTATCAGTTCCTGTCACCGGATGGCCGGCTGGTATCTGAAGACGCACCGCCCTTGGCTACTGATTGGGATGAGCTTCAGTCTTTATACCGATTGATGGTTACTACACGAATTTTTGACAAAAAAGCGGTGGCCCTGCAGCGTACCGGAAAAATGGGGACCTATGCCTCCTGCCTCGGCCATGAAGCAGCCCACATTTCCATGGGGAGTGCGATGCGCCCGGAAGATTGTTATGCGCCTTCATACCGGGAGTACGGTGCGCAATTTTGCCGGGGCGTCAAAATGGCAGAGGTGCTTAAATACTGGGGTGGGGATGAACGCGGCAGTGATTTTTCCGGCCCCAGACATGACTTCGCCTGGTGCGTACCGATTGCCACGCAATGTATGCACGCAGCAGGCGCGGCACTGGCATTCAAGCTTCGGGGTGAAAAACGTGTCGCTGTTTCGCAGGTTGGCGATGGCGGCAGTTCCAAGGGGGACTTTCTCGAGGCCATCAACGCGGCCAGTGCTTTTCAATTACCACTGGTGCTGGCCATCATCAACAACCAGTGGGCGATTTCCGTGCCGCGCAGCAAGCAGAATTCAGCCAAGACACTGGCACAAAAAGGTATCGCCGGTGGCTTGGTGTCCATACAGGTCGACGGTAATGACATCATTGCCTGCCGCTGGGCAATGGAAAAGGCCATCGAACAGGCACGCGAAGGGGGTGGGCCAACGGTCATTGAAATGATCACTTACCGGCTGACCGACCATACGACAGCAGACGATGCCCGCCGCTATCGGAGCGAAGAGGAAGTGGAGCATGCCTGGCAAATGGAACCCATCAAGCGTCTGCGCAGGTACCTTAAAGATCAGGGTGTATGGAACGATAAGAAAGAACAGGAACTGCTGCAGCAAGCCGGCAACGAAGTGGCAGCAGCAGTTAAAGAATATCTTGCTACGGATGACCCCGGTATTGCGAGCATGTTTGACTACCTGTTCGAAAACATGCCGGCAGAGCTTGCAGCGCAGCGTGCCCGGGCACTGCAGGAGTTGAGTTGATGACCGGTGTTGCGATGGTGGAAGCCATATCCCTGGCACTGTCGTGGGAAATGGCAAACGATAATTCGGTGGTCGTCATGGGCGAGGACGTCGGCATCAACGGCGGCGTGTTCAGAGCCACCAGCGGCCTCGAAGAGAGATTTGGTGACCAGCGCGTCATCGACACACCCCTGGCCGAGGGTATGATCGCCGGGCTGGCAGTAGGTATGTCGGCACAAGGCATGAGACCGGTTATCGAAGCACAGTTCATGGGGTTCATTTACCCCATGGTGGAACAGATCATCTGCCACGCCTCCAGGATGCGGCACCGTACGCGGGGCAGGCTTTCATGTCCTTTGGTTTTACGGGCACCTTTTGGCGGCGGTATCCACGCCCCTGAACTGCACTCTGAAAGCACCGAGGCAATATTTGCGCATATACCAGGCGTCAGGGTGGTTATTCCGTCTTCACCGGCGCGGGCCTACGGCCTGTTGCTGGCTGCCATTCGTGACCCGGACCCGGTTATATTTCTGGAACCAAAACGGATATATCGACTCAACAAAGAAGAAGTAGAGGACAACGGTGAGGATTTACCGCTGGATGTCTGTTATGTACTGCGCGACGGTACTGACATTACGCTGGTAACCTGGGGCTCAATGGTCAAGGAAACTCTGGAGGCTGCTGACAAGCTGGCTGCACAGGGTATCAGTGCCGAAGTGATCGATGTGGCAACCGTCAGCCCACTGGATATGGAGACCATTGTTGAATCGGTGGAAAAAACCGGCCGCTGCGTCATCATCCACGAGGCTGCACGCATGTGCGGCGTAGGTGCCGAGATCGCCGCAGGGCTTGCGGATACAGCCATTTATGCCTTGCACGCACCCGTCAAGCGGGTTACCGGCTATGACTCCATCATGCCCCTGTATAAAATGGAAATGAAGTATATGCCCGGTGTCGAACGTATTTTGAACGCTGTTGCTGAGGTCATGGAGGTCTCATGAAAATATTCAACCTGCCCGATCTCGGCGAAGGCCTCCCCGACGCGGAGATCATTGAATGGCACGTGGCCGAAGGTGATGATATACAACTCGACGATGCACTGGTTTCGATGGAAACAGCCAAGGCCGTGGTGGAGGTGCCCAGCCCTTATACTGGCACAGTAGGCAAGCTCTATGGACAGGCTGGAGATATCATAGAAACCGGCAAACCGCTGGCGGGTTTTGAAGTTAAAGGCGGGGCCGGTAACGTTGAAGACGGCACCGGCGACGAACCAGCGACACCCGAAGATACCAGTGCGGCAACGGCTGAGGCCGACAGGGAAGGTGCGACCAAACACACCCCAACGACTGCGGATGCGGGTACCGTGGTTGGCAAGATGGAGGCATCTGACACGCTTGTCAGTGATGCCCTGGCGAGCGTGGGTGGTGTAAAGGTCACACCGGCCGTGCGCGCCCTGGCACGCAAGCTCAGGGTGGACCTCGCCACTGTCGCTCCTTCAGGCACGGGCAATGTCGTCACCCGGGCCGATGTTGAAAATGCGGCCAGTCATCCTCCGGCGCAGCTTACGCCATCTGCCCGCAAACCCCCGGCCACAGTTCCTGGTGCTGGTGCTGGTGCTGCACCTGTACCGGTACGGGCAAAGCCACCCAGCGGCGCGTGGGAACCCATCCGCGGCACACGCCGCACCATGGCCAGGGTGATGGCGGAATCACATGCCCAGGTTGTGCCGACGTCCCTGATGGACGACGCCGATATACACCTTTGGTCCTTCGGCCAGGATATGACCGTGCGCCTGCTGCGTTCCATCTGGGCCGGTGCCCTGGCTGAACCCGGCTTGAACGCCTGGTACGATGCAGCACAAAACATGCGCATGATTCACAAAGGTATGGATGTGGGCATGGCTGTAGATACACCTGACGGCCTGTTCGCTGCGGCACTACGCAACATTCACGCAGGTTCTGCCGCAGATATCCGCACTGCCCTGACGCGCTTGAAGCACAACGTTGAAAACCGCTCCATTCCCCCGGCTGACCTGAAAAACTACACCATCATGCTGTCAAATTTTGGCATGTTCGCTGGCCGCTATGCCACCCCGGTGATCACACCCCCGTGTGTGTCAATTATCGCCGCCGGCAAAGCCCGCAATGAAGTCGTACCGGTACTGGGTGGCTTCGAAGTCCATCGCATCATCCCGCTTTCACTGACCTTCGATCACCGTGCCTGTACCGGCGGCGAAGCAGCACGCTTCCTGAGAGCAATGATTGACGACCTGGGATTGCCGGAATAACCAGGGACGTGTCCAAATACTCTATTCTTATCTGGCTGGTTCAACTGGCCCTTATCATTCACGTGCTCAAAACCGACCGCAGCCGTTACTGGATTTTATTGCTATTGTTTTTGCCAATGATCGGCGGCCTTGCTTACCTGGTGATTGAGGTGCTGCCGGAGTTTTCCAGCAGCATCACCGGCCAGCGCGCAGTCAGGAATGTTAAAAAGACACTCAATCCAGGCGCTGATTTAAGACACCACGAGGCAGCCTGGGAGCAATCCCCCAACGTCGACAATGGCCGCCGTTACGCCGAGGCCCTGCTGGATGCCGGTAAAACTGTTGAGGCCAAAGAGATAGTCAACGGGGCCCTCAAAGGACTGTTTGCGACAGAACCCACACTGCTGCTGACCAAAGCCCGTATCCAGTTTGAACAGGATAACCCGGCTGAAGCCATCAAGTCCCTGGAGACCCTGCGGGAAAACAACCCTGATTTCCGCAACGCCGAAGGCCACTTGCTTTATGCACGGTGCCTGGAAACCGATGGGCAAACAGACAAGGCAGTGCGCGAATATTCGGCCGTCTCCGGTTATTTTCCTGGTGTGGAAGCCCGTTACCGCCTGGCCATGTGTCTAAAGGCTGGCGGCAAAGAGCGGGCAGCAAATGATGAATTGGAATCCATCCTCAACGACGCGAAACTGGCACCCCCCCATTTCCGCAAAAGCCAGAAACACTGGCTGGACGCCGTTAAACACGAGTTGGGTTAAGTCAGAAAAGGTAGCGGTTTGCCGCTGTTTGGTGACAAATTGCGGCGAAAATCATGTAACTACTACCGCTAAAAATAAACAGGCCCTGACATCTTCAGGGCCTGTTTCTAATGTATAAGAACTGTTAAACGGCGACTCAGTTCCCGCCTCCTTCAAGCCGCTTACGGTTTTTGAATAACCTTGCAATAAACCACGCTGCCCTCTACATAGCAAGTCATAGATGCTGGATTTCCACCACCAGGACCTGTTATTTGAACACCGTTTAAACGTGCCCAGGCAATCCACTCACCAATTGAACCACCAGTATCTGAATAGCTTGTTCCGGCAAAATAAATAGGATTTGTAGGGACAGGGGTTCCCTCTGGTGTAGTAGCTGTTCCTGTTGGCCCCAAATCAATTGTGGCTTTGTTCGTGAGTGCATTTATCTGATATGTAACTTCAAAATCTTGGGTGGACCCATCGGGAAACCTGATTGTTATGACTATGCCCTTTATAACACCTGAAAAATCTGCGAATGGAATATTCTTTGTTATTGCCGCTGCTATCAGCGCGTTAACATTTATCTCGGTTAACTGCCAAAAACTCAAACTGCGCAAGTGATTCACTATGCTGCCGCTGGCAAAATTTGGGTCCAACAATGAACCGGCAGAAGACCGGACCGGAAAATCCGGTGGCAGTACAATTACACTACCCTCACCTTGAATTTGGTCGCCTACAACTGCAGCAAAACTATTTTTTATGTCTGGTTCGACAGTGACCTCATACGCTTCTTTAAGAACTGTATAAGGAATGGTGTCTACAAACTCAGTTAAAACCGTATATTTTTTAACATCCTTTGTCGTTTGATTGAACACATAGACCGTCCCATCGTCCGTTGCATTTGTCGCTGCCTGCGACATCTGGCTGGCTGAACAACCGGGACAGGTAACTGCACGAGTATTAGCAATTGCACCGGCAGAAACCGTGGCAAGCGGAAGGATAGCAAGTGCTATCAAAATGGTCTTTTTCATTAAAATTCAGAACTCCTTTTCTGTTTTAACATGTCTTGATTACCTCCTAAAAACAAGTCCAGTTCTGAGAACGTG